>NZ_CP115450.1:1945000-2277500 GCF_027627435.1 Kitasatospora cathayae
GACCTTGACCCCCTGATAGGCGACCTCGGCGCGGATCGAGTGGGCGAAGGCCTCCACCCCGGACTTGCTGGCGCAGTACGCGCTCATCAGCGGTGCGGGCGTCAGCGCGGCGAGCGAGGCGATCTGCAGCAGATAGCCGCGGCTCTCGGTGAGCGCCGGCAGGAAGGCCCGCGCGGTGGCGACGCTGCCGAGCAGGTTGACCTCGATCACCCGGCTGAAGGCACGGTGGTCGCTGTCGGCCAGCGGTCCGCCGATCGCGATCCCGGCGTTGGCGACCACGGTGTCGATCCGCCCGTAGTGCTCCTTGATCCGGTCCGCGGCGTCACTGAGCCCCTCCAGGTCGGTGACGTCCACCTCCCACGCGGTGGCGGCCGCGCCGCACTGCGCGGCGACGGCCTTCAGCTCCTCCGGCTCCAGGCCCAGCAGCGCGACCTTGGCCCCGCGCCGGGCCAACTTGCGGGCCAGCGAGGCACCGACCCCACGGGCGGCTCCGGTGACGACCACGACCTGCGCGGACAACGGCGGGATGGCGTTCATGCGACAGTGGTCCTCTCGGCGGCGGAAGCAGCGGCGGGAACGGCAGCAGGATCGACGGGAACCGCAGCGGTGGCGGCCCCGCCCAGGTGCGCGGCGGCCATCCGGTGGATCTCGGCGGCGACCTCCACCGGCCGCTCCAGCGGCGCCATGTGCCCGACCCCGGGCAGCAGCAACAGCCCCTGCGGATCGGCGAGTTCGGCGACCATCCGGTGGGCGTGCACCGGCGGGGTCAGCCGGTCCGCGGTGCCCACCACCACGGCGGTGGGGGCGGTGATCCGGCCGAGCCCGGCCCGGACGTCCAGCCGGTCGAGCACCCCGGCCCAGTGGACGCGGACCCCGGTCGGGCAGGCGTGCACGATCCGGGCCGTCGCCTCGACCTGGCCGGCGGGCGAACTCGGCCCCATGGTCGCGTACTTGAGCGCGGCCCGGCTGACCGTCGAGACCGGTCCGAGCGGCATCCGGGAGCGCAGTAGCTGCCGGTGCAGGAAGCGTCGCAGGCCCGGGGCGCGGACGGCGTCCGGCAGGACGGTGAGCTCGGCGACCAGGTCGCTCGGGCCGGTGGAGATCAGCACGTTGGCGGCGGTGCGTTCGGCGACCTCGGGACGGCCGCCGGCGGCCATGATGGTCATCCCGCCCATGCTGTGCCCGGCCAGCACCGCCCGCTCCCCCGCCGGGACGGTCCGGGCGAGCACCGCTGCCAGGTCCTCGGCGAGCGCCCGGGTGGAGTAGCGGGCCCGGCTGGGCGGGATCTCGCTGTGCCCGTGGCCGCGCTGGTCGTAGGCCACCACCCGGTAGCGGTCAGCGAGTTGGCGGATCACCGGGGCCCAGAAGGCGGTCGAGCAGGTCCAGCCGTGGGAAAGCACCACGGTGGGCGCGCCCGGCCGGCCGTGCACCTCGACGTGCAGCCGGATGCCGTCCGCCGAGCGGACGCTCAACTCCTCGACGGGCGTGGGCGGTACGTACTCGACGGGGAGCTGAACGGACTTCATGCGGTGGCCTCCTGGACGGTACGGGCGGCGGTCGGGGCGGTGCGCATGATCAGCTCGTACTCGCCGAGGTCGACCCTGCGGGTGGCGCGCCGGAAGGAGGTCGTGGAGCCGGGCCAGAGCACGGTGTTCTTGCCGTTCGGGTCCAGGTACCAGCTGAGGCAGCCGCCGGTGGTCCAGACGGTGCGGTCCATCCGGTGCTGCAGTTCCAGGTTCCACTGCCGCTGGGCGCGGACGGTGGGCTGCATGGCGGCGGCTCCGACCGAGTCGAGCGCGGTCAACGCGTCGATCATGTAGTTCAGTTGGGACTCGATCATGAGGATCATCGAGCTGTTGCCGAGGCCGGTGTTGGGGCCGATCACGAAGAAGAGGTTGGGGAAGCCGTGCACGGTCGAGCCGCGCAGCGCCTCCATGCCGTCCTTCCACTCCTCCGCGAGGCTCGTCCCGTTCGCCCCGAACACCCGGGCGCCGATGGGCATGTCGGTGACGTGGAAACCGGTGCCGAAGACGATGGCGTCCACCTCGTGCTCGCTGCCGTCGGCGGCGACCAGGGTGGAGCCGCGCAGTTCGCGCAGGCCGGCGGAGACGACCTCGGTGTTGGCGGCGGCGAGCGCCGGGTAGTAGGTGTTGCTGAGCAGGATGCGCTTGCAGCCGATCCGGTAGTCCGGGGTGAGCTTGGCGCGCAGTGCCGGGTCGGCGACGCCCTGGGCGATGTGGCGTTCGGCGAGCTGCTGGACGAAGCGCAGCAGTCCGGGGCGGCGCACGAAGGCGTCCACCTGGAGCTCGCGGAGCGCGAACAAGGTGCCCCGGCGGATCTTGGCGGTGACCGGCAGACGGCCGTGCAGCCACTTCTCCAGCTGGGTGATCTCGCGGTCGCGGCGCGGCAGCACCCAGGCGGGGGTGCGCTGGAAGACCGTCAGCTTGCCGGCCTTCGGCTGGATCGACGGGATGATCTGGGCGGCGGAGGCGCCGGTGCCGACCATCGCGACGCGCTTGCCGGTCAGGTCGTAGTCGTGGTCCCAGCGGGAGGAGTGGAACACCTTGCCGGGGAAGGTGCTCAGGCCGGGCAGGTCGGGGATCTGCGGGTCGGCGAGCGGTCCAGCGGCGGAGACGACGGCGTCGGCGGTCCACTGGCCGGCCGAGGTGGCGATCCGCCAGTGGGTCCGCTCCTCGTCCCAACGCGCCTCCAGCACCTCGGTGTTGAAGCGCAGGTGCGGGCGCAGGCCGAAGACGGTGGCCACCTTCTCCAGGTAGGCGCGGATGTCCGGCTGGCCGGAGAAGCTGCGCGGCCAGTCGGGGTTGGGCGCGAAGGAGAAGGAGTAGAGGTGCGAGGGCACGTCGCAGGCGCAGCCGGGGTAGCTGTTGTCGCGCCAGGTGCCGCCGACGGAGTCCGCGCGTTCCAGGACGACGAAGTCGGTGATCCCGGCGCGCCGCAGCCGGACGGCCGCGCCGAGGCCACCAAAACCGGAGCCGATCACCGCCACCCGCACGTGCGGTACGGCCTCCGCCGCAGCGCTGGGGTCGGTCGCTCCGGACGCGCCCGGGCGGGGGCGCTTGCTGCTGGATGCCATGCGGCCTCCTCCTGAAGGGTGGGGCGGTGGTCGTCACGCTCTTCCGGGGGGTGGCTCCCCGGAACCTCCCGGGGGCGTTCCCCGGAACCTCCCGGGCCGTCCTCGGAACCCTGCCGATCGCGCCAGCAATCACTGGCATGGTTGGCAGGGTAGCCCTTGCTGACACCGGATGGAAGAAGCACGACGGCGCGGATTCACCGGAGGTTTCCCGAACTTCCCGGAGGCTCCCCGCCGACCCGACGGATCTATGCTGATCGCCGTGGACAAGGTCAGAGCTGCTGCGGGCGACAGAAAACGCGAGTACCGGGTGGAGGAACTGGCCGAAGCGGCCGGCATCACCACCCGCACCCTGCGCTTCTACCGCGAGCGCAAACTGCTCCAACCGCCCCGCAAGGAGGGCCGGATCGCCTGGTACGGCGAGGAGCACCTGACCCGGCTACGGATGATCGGCGAACTCCTCGAACGCGGGCACACCCTGGGCGGGATCGCCGAACTGATCGGCGCCGGCGAGAGCGGGCGGGACGTCGCCGGGCTGATCGGGCTCGAGGCCGCGATCGTCGCCCCCTGGTCGGACGAGACCCCGGTGCGGCTGGATTGGGAGGAGCTGAAGTCCGCCTTCGGGGACCAGCTCACCGAGGAGAACACCGCCGAGGCGATCGCCCAGGGCTACATCACGATCGAGGACGACGGGATCACCCACGTCAGTCGGCGGCTGATGGACGCCACCACCGAGCTGGTCGCCGAGGGCGTGCCGCTCGCGGCGGTGCTGGACGCCAGTCGGCGCACCCGGGAGTACGTCGACGCCATCGCCGAGATCTTCATCGAGGTGGTCAGTGAACACCTGCTCAGCGCGCTCTCCGGCGACACCCCGCTGCCGCCCGGCGAGGCGGCCCGGCTCACCGAGCGCATCCTGCGGGTCCGGCCGCTCGCCCGTACCGTCGCCGATGCCCAGTTCACCCTCGCGATGGACCGCCGGGTGCAGGCCGAGTACGCCGAACTGCTGCGCCAGCGGCGGGAGCACGACTCGGAGGCGTAGCGGGGACCTGGTGTGACAGCGGACGAATGGCGAATGACAGATGACAGCGAACGGATGACAGATTTCAACATCTGTTATCTGTCATCCGTTCGCTGTCATCTGTTCGTCGTCATCTGTTCACTGCCATCCGCCCGCGCACGGACGGCGGGGACGACGGTGGTCCGCACACCGTCGCCCCCGCCGTCACGCCCGGTCGTTGGGCACCCACAGTCCGACCGGGCCCTGCTCGGACGCGCCCCGGGCGGGCCTGCCCAACTCAGGCCCGACCCGGTTCAGGCCCGGATCAGTTGACGTTGACCGCCGTCCAGGCGGCCGCCACCGCGTTGTACTCGGCGCTGTTCGCGCCGTACAGGTCCGACGCCGCGCTGAGGGTGGCCGCACGGGCACCCGCGTAGTCGGTCGTCGAGGTGAAGTACACGGTCAGCGCGCGGTACCAGATCTGCGCGGCCTTGTCCCGGCCGATGCCCGCGAGCGAAGAACCGTCCGCCGTCGGGCTGTTGTAGTCGAACCCGTTGATCGTCTTCGCGCCGCTGCCCTCGGACAGCAGGTAGAAGAAGTGGTTCGCCACGCCGGACGAGTAGTGCACGTCCAGGTTGCCGACGTTCGGGTCCCAGTAGTCCGCCGAGGAGCCGTCCTTGCTCGGCTGGTCCATGTAGCGCAGCGGGCTGCCGTCGCCGCGCAGGTTGATCAGCTCGCCGATCCAGTAGTTCGGCGGGTTGGAGGGCAGGTTGGCGTACCACTCGACCATCGTGCCCATGATGTCCGAGGTGGCCTCGTTGAGACCGCCGGACTCGCCCGAGTAGTTGAGCGCGGCCGTCGCGGCGGTGACGCCGTGGGTCATCTCGTGGCCGGCGACGTCGATCTCGGTGAGCGGCGCACTGTTGTTGTTGCCGTCGCCGTACGACATGCAGAAGCAGTCGTCGCTCCAGAACGCGTTGACGTAGTTGGAGCCGTAGTGCACCCGGCTGAGGGCGCCGACACCGTCGTTGCGGATGCCATTGCGGTTGAAGGTGTTCTTGTAGAAGTCCCAGGTGGTGGCGGCACCGAACTGGGCGTCCACGGCGGCGGATTCGCGGTTGTTGTTGGTGCCGTCGCCGAAGCTGTTGCCGGGGTTGGCGAACAGCGACCCGCTGCCCGACTCGCTGTTGTTCATGTCCGTGGTGGACTGGCCGCCGCGGCTGGTGTCCTTGAGCTCGAACTGCGAGCCGTTCTGGTTGGTGTTGAGCGGGACCTGGCCGACGAAGATGCCCTTGCCGGTACCGGCGGCGGTCTCGATCTTCTCGTGGGTGGAGAGGACCTGGCCGTTGGCCGCGTCGGTGACCAGGATCTGCGCGCTCGGGGTGCCGTCGGCGCGGGTGCCCTCGACGGTGGTCCGGTAGGCCAGTCGCGGGTTGCCGTCGGTCGCCCAGACGACCAGCTGCGCCTGACCGGTCTGGTGGACGTCGACCAGCGGGGACTCGTCGGAGTCGATGGTCTGACCGACGGTGGCCTTGACCGCGCCGGAGGCCTGGGCGGCGGCCTTGTCCGCCGGGATCTGCGGGGTCAGGCTCGGCAGCGCGATCTGGGCGGAGACCGCCTTGTCGACCGACTTCACCGCGCCGTCGGCCTTCTGATGGACGACCAGGTCGCCGCCGATGACCGGCAGGCCCGCGTAGGTGCGCTCGAAGCGCAGGTGCCGGGTGCCGTCCTTGTCGACGACGGCGTCCTTGGCCACCAGCTTCTCCTGGCCGCCGAGGCCGAGCGCCTGCGCCAGCGGGGCGGACTGGCCGTTGGCCACCGCGAGCACGGCCTCGTGCTGCTGGGCGGCCTGCGCCTGCAGCGAGGGGGCCGCCGGGGCGGCCTGGGCGGCGGAGGTGGTCACCTGGATCACACCGGTCAACATGGCCGTGGCCGAGAGCACGGCGACGGCAGCGAGCTTTCGCTTCACGTACGAGTCCTTCCGGGAAACCGCGTGTGGGCGCGGTCGCACCGCGTCCCGGGGGCCGGGGTCGGCACCTGTGGGGCGGAACGGGCGCTGACGTGCTGAAACCCCGTGCGGTCGAGCGGCTCGCCACCAAGGGGTGGGGGTGGGGGCTACCGCTGGGGGATGACCAGAAGCATGACAATCCAGCAGGTGAAATGACAGGTCTGCCTCAGTTATTGGCCAGGTCCCGCCAGTTGGTAAAGGGAATCAAATGGAGGTCAAATCCGGGCAATCCACCCGGCCTTGCAGTGGGTTCCCACTCGAACCAAGGCCCGACCGCCTGCGCGGACGGCAGATCGGTCACCGGCCGCCGATTCCGGGATCGACATCGATCAACGGCCGATCGACTTTTACATCCTTGTAGAACTTTCCATACACACCCTTGACACCGGAATGGCGAGGTCCCGCCACCGGCCCCCCTTGCCCGGCGAGCGACGGTCTGATAGCGCCGCCCACACGGTGAGCGGCCGCCTACGCGCCGTATTCCCTTACCGTGTCCGGCAGTTGGCGCAGCGAGGGGTTCACGGGCGTCACTGCAACCGCCATTCCTGGGCGGGGTTTCCGGGCGTGCACGCGACCATGGTGAGGTCGTTGCCGGGTCCGTTGTCCGTCATGCAGGACTGGTTCTGGTAGTCGCCGAGCGTGTACGAGCCCGCGGTGCTCCCGTTCCGGACGGTCCATCGGGTGAGGAAGCTGTACCCGTTGCTCAGCACGACCTTGCCGTCCATGGTCTGGACGAGCTGCGGGCCGCCGTTGTTGCAGGCGTTGAACACGATCCAGCTGCCGGGGTCTGTGGAGCGCACCCAGCCGTACTGGGTGGCGCCGCCGAGGACGATCGGGTTGTCCCCGCTCAGGTCGTCGTTGCGCATCCCGATCGGGCGGCCGTCCTTGACGCTGACGATGGTGCTCCAGTTGCTGCCGCCGCAGGAGGCGGGCCGGGCGGGGGTCTGCGGGGCGGGCGTGTTGCCGCCGGACGACGAACCGCTGGAAGTGCCGCCCTGGGAGGTGGAGTTGCCTGGACTGACCGGCGACTGGTTCGACCCACCCCCGCCGCCGGGCTGGTTGGCCTGAGCGCCCGAGGAGCCGCCCGCGGAGCCGCCCGACGACGCGCCGGGCGCCGCGCCACCGCCGGTGTTCGAGCCTCCGCCGCCGCGGCCCTGGGCGCCGCCGTTCCCGCCCTGGGCCGGTACCGGTACGGGCGGTTGGCCGCCGGGCGGCTGGTCGGCGGCCGGGGTGACCGGCGGGGTGTCGGTCGGCTGCGGGGTCGCGGACCCGGGCGTGGTGGCGGTCGGGGTGGTGGTACCCGGGGTCGCCGGGACGGTCACCACCACGGTCGGTGGGGCGGCGGGCGGCACGGCCGCGGTGGAGTTGCCGGGGCTGCGGTCGATCAGCAGCGCCGTCGCCGTACCCATCGAGATGACGACCGGGACGACGATCGGCAGCAACAGGGTGCGGCGCGAGCGGCGCCGGCCCGGTTCGGTCTCCGCCTGTGGGTCCACCTTCACGACCTGTTCCGGCCCAGCCGGGGCCGCAGCCACGGGCGCCGCCCCCGCTCCAGCCGCCGCCCCGGCCCCCGCCCGCAGGTCGATCGTCCCGCTGTCCGCCGCCCTGCGCGCCGTTCCCGGCAGGCCGATCGCCACGCGGGCCGCCGCCGCCATCCCGGCGGCGCTCTCGAAGCGGTCCTCGGGCCGCTTGGCCAGCGCGGTGGCGACCAGTGCCCGGACCGCCGCCGGGAAGGTCTCCGGCAGTTCCGGCACCGGCTGGTTGACGTGCTTGAGCGCGACCTGCAGCGGCCCCTCACCCAGGTACGGCACCTGCCCGACCAGCAGCTCGTAGCAGACCACGCCGATTGAGTAGAGGTCGGAGGCCGGGCCGGTGCTCTCCCCCGAGGCCTGCTCGGGGGACATGTAGGCCGCGGTGCCGATGATCGCGTACGGCGCGGTGAGCTTGGTGCTGGCGACGGCCCGGGCGATTCCGAAGTCGGTGATGACCACCCCGCCGTCCTCGCGCACCATCAGGTTGGAGGGCTTGAGGTCGCGGTGCACGATCCCGCGCCGGTGGGCGGCGTGCAGCGCGTCCAGGGCTTCGGCGAGCAGGCCGAGAGCGCGCTCGGCGCTCATCGGGCCGTCCTCCTTGAGCACCTGGTTCAGCGGACGGCCCTCGATCAGGTCCATCACGATGTAGGCGCAGCGCTCGTCGCCGTCCCCGTCCGCGCCCTCGTTCCCGCCGCTCTCCCCGTAGTCGTGCACGTCCACGATGCCCGGGTGGTCGATCGCGGCGACCAGCTGGGCCTCGCGGCGGAAGCGCTGGACGGCGGTGTCGTCCTCGAACAGGTCCGCGCGCAGGATCTTGACGGCGACCGGCCGTGCCAGCACCTCGTCATCGGCCCGCCAGACCGCGCCCATCCCTCCGCCGCCGACCTTCTCGACCAGCTTGTACCGCCCGCCGAGCACCGTGCCCGCGCCGCTCATCCGCCCCGCCCCCAGGTGTCATGACCCTCCCCACCGGGTCGTCGGCACACAGTGTGCCAGAGCGTGCCGCGAGCCCAGCAGGCGCTGTACGGACGGTCGTTGGGCGTCAATCTGCGGTGTTCCGGGCGATTCGGGCGAGGTCGGACACCTCTCGGACGGCCGCGGCGACCGCCTGGGGCCGGTCGGCGTGGAGGTAGTGGCCGGCGCCGGGCACCTCGGCGTGGAGGCCCCGGGCGGCTCCGGGCGCGATCCGTGCCTGCGCGGCGGTGAAGCGGGCGCGCAGCGCGCGGGGCAGCCCCTCGGTCGCGCTCAGCACGGTGACCGGCACCTCGGGCAGCGGACCGGCGGCACGCCGACGGCGCAGCACCGGGACGGCCTGACCGGTCAGCCGGTGCTCGGCGAGCACGGCCCGCCGCTGGTGGGGGTGGGCGAGCGCCGCCGCCTCGGCCCGGGTGAGGACGTCGCCACGGTCCGGCGCGGCGGGCGCCAGGGCCGCCCGGAGCAGCCCGAACCGGAGCAGCGCGGCCTCGGCGACGGCGATGGCGCGCGGCCGGAACTCCTCGTGCGCCGGATCCACCAGGACCAGGCCGGCCACCAGCTCCGGCCGCTGCCGGGCCAGGAGTTGGGCCAGCTGACCGCCCCAGCTGTGCCCGACCAGGACGGCCGGTCCGGCATCCAGGTGCCGCACCAGGGCTTCCAGGTCACCGGTCTGCGCCTCCAGCGTCAGACCTGGGGGCGCGGTCGGGCTCGCTCGCCCCGAGCCCGGCCCGGTCGTACGCCACGATCCGGCCCAGCTCGGCGAGTTCGGGCAGTAGTGGGGCCCAGGTGAGCGAGGAGTCGCCGCAGCCGGCGATCAGGACGATCGGCACGCCCTCGGTCGGGCCCGCCTCCACCCAGCGCAACGCCCGTCCTTCACGGTCGAGTTCGGCCGTCCGCAGCCCGCCGGGGGTGCGGACGGCCAGCGCCTCGGCGATGACCTCCCGGACGCTGCCGGGCGCCCGCCCGGTTCGACTGTTCCGCTTGTTCGGCACGTTCCGGCCCCCGTGGCTGTTTCGGCGGGGCCCGCCGGTCCGGTTCGACCGGGAGAACGGCTCGGCCCCCGGCCACACCTCGGGCCCGGCCCCCACTGTACGGCCGGTGGATCGGGGACCAACAGGACGGATTCCGAACGGGGTGAGGAACGGCCCGGGTTAGGCGGGGACAGCCGGATTACGCGGGCAGGGCGCGCGCCAACAGGTCGAAAAGCGCCGCCCAGTGCCGGGCGTCGCCGACCGCGTCGTAGCGGTTGGTGTCGGCCTGGGTGAAGCCGTGCCCGGCACCCTCGTACACCTCCGCCCGGTAGCGGACCCCGGCCGCGGTGAGGGCCTCGCCGAGGCGGGCGATCTGCTCGGGCGGCATCGAGTCGTCCTGGTCGGCGTGGCCGAAGTACAGTTCGGCGGTGATCCGTTGGGCGTCCAGGTGCGGGCTGTCCGGACGGTCGGTGGCGAGGTGGCCGCCGTGGAAGCAGGCCGCGGCGGCGACCCGGTCCGGGCGGCTGATGGCGGTGCGCAGGGCGAGGAAGGCGCCGAGGCAGTAGCCGGTGACGCCGATCTGGCCGTCCTGGACCAGCGGGGAGGCGTCGAACCAGGCCAGGTAGGCGTCCGCGTCGCGGGCGGCAACCTCCGGGGTGGCGACGGCCATGAGCAGTGGGCCGAGCTGGGTGAAGATCTCGCCGGCCTGCTCGATGTCGATCAGCTCCGGCAGTTCCACCAGCGGCGCGCGGCCCTTGCGGTAGTAGGCGTTGGGGACGAGGACGGTGTACCCGGCCTCGGCGATCCGGTCGGCCATGGCCTTCAGGTGGGGCCGGAGGCCGAAGGCGTCCTGATACAGCAGCACGCCGGGGTGGGGGCGGCCGTCGTCGGGGTGGGCGAGGTAGGCGTCGGCGGTGCCGTCCGCCGTCTGGATGTCCACGGTGGTTCCGCGCACGGTCATGAGTGGGAGCTCTCCTTAGGGTCCGTCGGCAGCGTAGCCGGTGATCGTCCGGGTCCGGGAACACCGGTGCGGCCGTGCGGCGTTGGGCTGGACATGGGCTTCGTCATAGGTGCGGTGTGCGTGGTCGTGGTGGCGGTCGGGCTGGTGCTGCTGGCCGGCTTGCAGGTCCGGGGCGAGTCCTCGCCGCGCCGCCGCGAGCGCGCGCCGGGGGTCGGGGCGGGCGGCGGCGGTCTCCTGGACGAACTGCACGCGGTGTTCAGCCCGGGCAAGCGGATCCAGGTCGAGCAGCGGCGGGAACAGGCGACGCGCCGGGACGACACCCAGGCCGGGGCGCCGCCGCACTTCGGGGTGGACCTGGACCGGGGCGTGGCGGTGCTGCGACGCGCCCGGGGCGGCGGGGGCGGCGGGGGCGGCGACGGGGCCGAGCAGCGGTAGGGTCGGTCGGTCGACCAACCGTCAGAACCGCCGCAGCCGCTCCTCGTCGCCGGTGCGCGGGCAGGTCAGGCAGGCGACGGCTTCGGGTTTGACGGCGTAGTAGAGGCAGCAGCCGAGCCGGGTGCGGGTGTGGTGGTCGCGGCCGTCCGGGGTGCGCAGCCGGCGGAAGTCGGCGGCTCCGGGCAGCGGCAGGGTGCCACCGGGCAGCAGGGCGCTGGCGGCTGCGACGGCGGCATCCTCCCCGACGGACGCCATGTCCTTTGCGCCCTGGCCGCCTTGCCCGTCTTGCCTGTCCTGCGCGTCCTGCGCGTCCTGCGCGTCCTGCACGCCGTGCCCGCCATGCCCGTCCTGCACGCCGTGCCCGTCCTGCGCGTCGAGCATCCGGCCGAGGTACCAGACGGCGGAGGCGAGGTCGTCGGTCACCATGCCCCAGAGCGCCCGGTCGCGGCGCCGGGTCGGACCGGCGAAGGCGGCGAGCACCGGTTCGAGGTGGGTGACCACGGCGGACCGCAGTTCGGCGCGCAGTTCGTCGTCGCCGGGGCGGGTGACGTGCCCGCCCGGGCGCAGCGCGAGTGCGCCGGTGGGGGCGTGCAACCAGAGGTCGGCGGGGTCGACGACCGGGACCCGTCGGGCGAGGTGCCAGGGGCCGGCGATGAGCAGGCAGGCGGACCAGACGTAGTGGTGGAGCAGCCGGGAGGCGGTGACGTGCGGGCGGGGCGCGCGGCCGTGTTCGGCGGCGATCCGGGCCTCCTCCCCGGCCAGAGCGGCGGCCAGGACCCTTTCGTCGGTGGCGAGTTGGGTCCCGGAGTACCAGCCGTCGGCGGCCGACGGGTCGTCCTCGGTGGGGTCGAGCAGGCGCAGTCGGAGCACCGGGCAGAGGCCGCACAGCCGGTGATAGTCGCCGGCCAGGGCGACGGACCGCCCCCGGGAGAGGACGGGCAGGGGTGTTCCGGGGACCATCCGCGCTCCCGAGATCGGCTCCGAGTGATCGAGCAAGGTGATCGATTAAGGTGAGGCTCACCTTATAACGCCTCAGAGCGTGCACACACCACCCTTCCGCGCGACCGGGCATTCCCGCCCGACCTTCAGACCGGCCTTGACGAAGTTAGGCAAACCTAACCTAAGATGTCGACTCGTGTTGAGAACCGACCCACCGGCCGCCACAGCCCCGGCGGCGCCCCGTACCCCGACGCTCCGGCAGCCCCTGCTGCTGGTCGTCGGCGTGTGCGCGCTCGTGCTGTGCGCCGCCCTGAGCCTTGCCCTGGGCTCCCGATCCATCCTGCTGTCCACCGTCGTCGACGCCCTCACCGGTGCCGCCCACGGCGGCGACGCCGACGTGGTGACGGGCCTTCGGGTCCCGCGCACGCTCATCGGACTGGCCGTCGGAGCCGCGCTCGGCGTCGCCGGGGCGGTCGCCCAGGGCGTCACCCGCAACCCGCTGGCCTCGCCGGTCACCCTCGGCATCAACGCCGGCGCGAGCCTCGCCGTGGTCGCCGCGATCTACGCGCTGGACCTCTCCCGCCCGGCCGAGTACGTCTGGTTCGCGTTCGCCGGGGCCGCCGTCGCCGCCGTCGCCGCGTACACCATGTCCCGGCGCGGCGGGGACCTCGACCCGGTCCGGCTCGCGCTCGGCGGCACCGTACTCACCGTTGTGCTCACCTCCTGGGCCTCCGCACTGATGCTGGCCAGTCACCGCACCCTGGACGAGGCCCGGTTCTGGCTGGCCGGCTCGATCGCCGGACGGCACCTGGACACCCTCACCCCGGTGCTGCCGTTCCTGGTCCTCGGCCTGATCGCCGCCTTCGCGATCTCCCCCGCGCTCAACGCGCTGGCCCTGGGCGACGAGACCGCCCAGTCGCTGGGCGTGCCGGTGGCCCGGATCCGGCTGGTCGGCGGCCTGGCCGTGGTCCTGCTCGCGGGCAGCGCGGTCGCCGTCTCCGGACCGGTGGCGTTCATCGGACTGGCCGCGCCGCACCTGGTCCGTACGTTGCTCGGCAACGACCACCGCTGGCTGCTGCCCGGCTGCCTGATCGCCGGTCCCCTGCTGCTGCTCGCCGCCGACGTGCTCGGCCGGCTCGTGGTGCAGCCCTCCGAAATCGAGGTCGGCATCGTGACCGCCTTCCTCGGCGCGCCGCTGCTCGCGGTGCTGGCCCGGAAGGTGGCCAAGTGACCACGCTGACCGCCCCGATGGGCGCGATCGCCCGCCACCGGGCCAGGACCGCCGCCTGGTCGCTGCTGGCCGTCGGGCTGCTGGTGCTGCTGACCGGCATCGCCCTCGGCACCGGCCAGGTGAGCATCTCCGCCTGGGACGCGCTGCGCGCCCTGTTCGGTCAGGGCGAGCCCGGCGACGTCCTGGTGGTGCAGCAGTTCCGGGCGCCGCGCGTGGTCTCCGCGCTGATCGCGGGCGCCGGGCTGGCGATGGCCGGCTCGATGCTGCAGCGGCTGTTCCGCAACCCGCTGGCCGCCCCCGACACCATCGGCATCACCGGCGGCGCCTCCTTCGGCGCGGTGCTGATGCTCGCCACCGGCGCCTCGCAGCAGCTGATCCCACTCGCCGCAGTCGGCGGCGGGCTGCTCGCCGCGCTGCTGCTCGGCGGCTTCGCCTGGCGCTCGAAGATGGCCGTCACCCGGCTGGTGCTGGTCGGCCTGGCGGTCCAGCAGGGCTTGGCCGCCGCCGTGAACCTGATGGTCGTACGGTTCCCGGCCGAGCTGGCCTCCTCCGCGATGCAGTGGACCACCGGCTCGCTGTACGGGCGCAACTGGACCGAGGTGTGGATCGGCGGCACCGCCATCACGCTGACCGCCGGGGCCCTGCTGCTCTGCCAGCGGCGGGTCGCCGTCCTCGACCTCGGCGACGACTCGGCCGGCGGCCTCGGCCTGAACCCCGCGCGGGACCGGCTCTGGCTGCTGCTGCTCACCATCACCCTCGCCTCGCTGGCCGCCGCCCTCACCGGGCCGGTCGCCTTCGTCGCGCTCGCCGTCCCGCACCTGGTCCGGCTGCTCGCCGGACCGCCCACCCCCGGCACGCTCGGCCTCACCGCGCTCACCGGCGCCGTGCTGCTGCTCTCGGCCGACCTCCTCGTACTGCACGTGATCCCCGTCCACGGCCTGCCGGTCGGTGCCGTCACCGCCACCCTCGGCGCGCCCTGGCTCCTGGTGCTGATGATCCGCCAGGGCCGGCTTCCCCAGAGGAGCAGCTGATGCAGCTGACGGCCAGCGCCACCGACGTCAACCGGCTCGCCGCCCACGGGCTCGGGCTGTGCTACGGCGAACGGACCATCGTCGACGGGCTCGACCTCGAACTGCCCGGCGGCGCCGTCACCGCGATCGTCGGACCGAACGCCTGCGGCAAGTCGACCCTGCTGCGCGGACTCGTCCGACTGCTCGACCCGGCCGCCGGCGCCGTCACCCTGGACGGCGCCGACATCCACCGGATGCCCGCCCGGACGCTCGCCAAGCGGATGGGCCTGCTGCCGCAGCAGCCGGTCACGCCCGAGGCGGTCACCGTCGAGGCGCTGGTACGGCTCGGGCGCTACCCGCACCAGCGGATGCTCAGCCCGTGGTCCAAGGCCGACCAGGCGGCGGTCGAGGAGGCGCTGGCCCGCACCGGTACCGCCGAACTGCGCGACCGGCAGGTCGACCGTCTCTCCGGCGGGCAGCGCCAGCGGGTCTGGATCGCGCTCGCGCTCGCCCAGGAGACCGACCTGCTGCTGCTCGACGAGCCGACCACCTTCCTCGACCTACGGCACCAGCTCGACGTGCTCGACCTGGTCGCCGACCTGCACGCCGAGGCCGGGCGCACCGTGGTCATGGTGCTGCACGACCTCGGGCAGGCCGCGCGGTACGCCGACCACCTGGTGGTGCTCAAGGACGGACGGCTCGCCGCGGCCGGTCCACCCGCCGAGGTGCTGACGGCCGAGCTGGTGGAGTCCGTGTTCGGCGTGCCGTGCCGGGTGGTGCCCGACCCGGAGACCGGGACGCCGCTGGTCGTACCGCGGGCGCGCGTCCGGACCACTTCCCTTCCGGTGTGAACTTCTCTTCCTGTGTGAACTTCCCTTCCCCGTAACCCCGTTCGACCCGATCCAAGGAACCCCGATGAACCGCCGACTCCCCGTCGCCGTCCTCGCCGTCACGCTGTCCGCCACCCTCCTCGCCGCCTGCGGGAGCAACGGGGACACCGCCAGGTCAGGGGGCGACTCCGCGCCCTCCGCCGGCTCGGCGGGCACCGCCGCCGGGTTCCCGCGCAGCGTCAAGCACGCCGCCGGGACGGCCCAGATCAAGTCACAGCCCAAGCGCGTCGTGGTACTGGACAGCGGCGAACTGGACGACGTCACCCTGCTCGGCGTCACGCCGGTCGGCGCGGTGTCCCCGCACATGAAGACCGAGGGCGGGTTCCCGAACTACCTCAAGGACAAGATCAAGGACACCAAGGACGTCGGCCCGATGAACGAGCCGAACCTGGAGCTGATCGCCTCCCTCAAGCCCGACCTGATCCTCTCCTCCAAGGTCCGGCACGCCAAGGTCTACGACCAGCTGAACGCGATCGCGCCGACCGTACTGGCCGAGACCACCGGCTTCCCCTGGAAGGAGAACCTGGCGCTGTACGCCCAGGCGCTCGGCAAGGAGGACGAGGCGAAGAAGGCGCTGGCCGACTACGAGGAGCGGGCGCACAAGCTGGGCGAGGCGATCAAGGCCAAGTACAACGGGACGATGCCGACCGCCTCGGTGGTCCGCTTCGTGGCCGGCCCGACCCGCCTGTACGCCAAGGCCTCCTACAGCGGCGTGGTGCTCAAGGACGTGGGTCTGGCCCGGCCGACCTCGCAGGACGTGGACAAGAACATCATCGAGGTCAGCGCCGAGCAGATCAGCCAGGCCGACGCCGATCTGGTGTTCGCCACCACCGCCGACGACCCGTCCAAGACCAAGGAGAGCGAGGTCCAGCAGACCCCGGTCTGGCAGGGCCTGAACGCCGTCAAGAACAACAAGGTCTTCACCGTGCCGGACGAGACCTGGATGTCCGGCATCGGCGTCCAGGCCGCGGACGCGATGCTCGTCGACATCGCCAAGGCGGCGGGCGTGGACGCGCCCAAGTAGCGAACGGCGAACAAGGAACAACTGACAGCGAACGGATGACAGATAACAGATTTCGAAAGTTGTCACCTGTCATCTGTTCGCCGTCCTCCGTCCGCCACCCCGCCCCTCCCAAGGACACTCCCATGCGCCTCTACCTGCTCGCCCTCAACCCCACCGACTCGGTCACCCATGGCTTCCTGCCCGCCGCCGCCCGGCTCGGACTCGACGTCACCGTCCTCACCGACCACGTCGAGGCCCACCAACACGCTTACGCGAATTCACAGTTCGCATGCGACGTGGTGGAGTGCGACGTTCAGGACTTCCGCGAGGTGATCGGGCTGATATCCCAACGCGACGTACCCGCCGCCGTGTTCAGCAACAGCGACCACCTGCAGACCCAGACCGCGCTGGTCGCCGAGTACTTCGGCCTGGCCGGCAAGGACTGGAAGGCCGCGCTGCGGGCGAAGAACAAGGGCGAGCTGCGCCGCCACCTCGCCGAGTGCGGACTGGACCGGGTCTGGTCCGCCGAACTGGCGCCCGGACAGGACCCGGCCGGCCTCACCCCGCCGTTCCCGTGCATCGTCAAGCCCCGCGAGGGCGTCGCGAGCGAGGACGTCACGCTGGTCGCCGATGCCGCCGAACTCGCCCTGCGGGTCCGGGAAATCCAGCGGCGCCGCCCCGGCGCCACACTGGTGGTGGAGGAGTTCCTGGCCGGCGAGCTGTGCACCCTGGAGACCCTCGGCGACGGCCGGTCCCGGCACGTCCTCGGCGGCTTCCGCACCCGGCTCTCCCCGCCGCCGGACTTCATCGAGGAGGTGCTGACCTTCGTCCCGGCGCACCCCCGCCCGGTGGTCGACCAGGTGCTCGACCAGCTCGACGCCCTCGGCGTGGGACTCGGCGCCTGCCACACCGAGTTCGTCCTCCAGCCGGACGGCCGCGCCCGCATCATCGAGGTCAACTACCGTGCCATCGGCGACCAGTGCGACCTGATGCTCGCCGAGATCCTCGGGCTCCCCTACTTCGAGCTGGTGCTGCGCACCCACCTCGGCGAGGCGCTGCCGGCCGATCTCGGCGCGCGCACCGACCGACGGGCCCGCCACGAGCGCGTCTGCGCGGACCGGGCCGGCACCCTGACCGCCTCCCCCGAGCCGCGGTTCGAGCGCCGCGCCGACGGCGTCGTGCTCTCCTACCGCCCGGTGCGCGAACTCGGCGCACACCACGAGCTCTACCGCACCAACCGCGACTACCTGGGCATCGCCTGGGCGGTCGGTCCGGACCAGGGCGCGGTCGACACCGCCGTGGCGGAGTTCATCGCCGCCAACCGCTGGGAGATCACCTCGTGAACCGCGCCGACCTGACCCCCGCCGACGCGACACCCGCCGACGCGACCCCCGCTCGCAGCACACCCCACAGCGTTTCCTCCAGCAACGCTCCCGGGAACGCCCCCGCCAGCAACGCCCCCGTCGACGCAACGGTCGCCGAACGGCTGACCCTGCGCGTGCTGTCCGCCCTGCTACGCGAGGACGTGCTCGGCCTGCGCGCCAACGGCGTCCTGGAGCAGCGGCCCGACGGCCCCTGGCTGAGCGACGGCACTCTCGCCCTCCCCGTCACCCCCGACGGGTTCCAGGCCGACCACGCCGCGCGGCTACCGGAGTTGGAGGTCGATGGCACCCGCCTCACCGACCTGCCCGCCATCCTCGCCCACCTGGCGGACCGCGCCGACCCGCTCGACCGTCCCGGTCACCTGGCCTTCGCCGAGGAATGCCGGCAGACGCTCGCCACCATGGACCTGCACGACCGGGTGCTGCCCGAGGTGCACGCCGAACTGGCCGAGCGCTACGGCAAGGACGTGGCCGACTGGACCGGCCCGCGTGCCTCGCTCGGCTTCGAGGCGCTCGCCGCTTTCCTGGATCACCCGGTCTACCCGACCGCGCGCGGCCGATCCGGCCTGACCTGGCCGCAACTGCGCTCCTACGCCCCGGAGTTCCATCCCTCCTTCCGACTTCGCTGGCTCGCCGTCCCGGCCGAGCGCCTGACCGTGCGCGGCGACGGCCCGCTGCCCGCCTGGTGGCCGAGCGCCGAACGACTGGGCGTTCCTGGCGAGTTCCTGACCGTCCCGGTCCATCCGCTCACCGCGGGGGAGGACTTCACCCGGATCGCCCCGGGCGCGGTGCTCGCTCCCGAGCCGTACCTCGAGGTGCTGCCGACGCTGTCCATGCGCACCGTCGCCGTCCTCGCGGACCCGGCCTGCCACCTCAAACTGCCGTTGGCCACCGCGACCCTGGGCCTGCGCAACCGGCGCACCATCAAGCCGGTCACCCTGGTCAACGGGGCGGTCGGGCAGCGCCTGGTGGAGGCCGTGGTGGCCCGCGTGCCGCGCTTCGCCGGTCGGGTGCTGCACGTCGACGAGCAGCGCTACGCCCACGCCGACGACGAGTTGCTCGCCGTCCTGCTACGCCGCTACCCGGACGACCTGGACCGGGCCGTCACCGTCCCGCTGGCCGCGCTGCTCGCCGAGGCACCCGACGGACGGCTGGTGATCGACCACCTGGCCGACCGCTTCCACCGCGGCTCCGTCCTCGCCCTGTACGAGGAGCTACTGCGACTGTTGATCGACTGGCAGACCACGCTGTTCGGCCATGGCATCGCCCTGGAGTCGCACCAGCAGAACACCTCCCTCGTCCTCGACGGGACCGCTCTGCGGCTGCTCTTCAAGGACAACGACGGCCCCCGGATCAACACCGCCCGGATCGGCGAACTGGCGCCATTGGCCGCCGAGTTCCGCGACCCCAGGATTCTCCGCGACCAGGACCGCGCGCTCACCGACCTGTTCACCACGATCACCGGCCACCTGTGCACCGCCTCGCTGGCCTTCGGCCTCGCCGCGCACGGCCGGGTGCCGCTGGGGCGCAGCCTGGAGCTGCTGCGCACCACCCTCGCCGAGGCCGTCGACCGCCTCGGCCCGGCCGGGCAGGCGCTGCGCACCGACCTGCTGGACGCCGAACGGCTGCCGGTCAAGGCCATGGTGAGCGCCGGCACCCTGCTGAGCAAGGAGCGCAGCGGCGCCGCCGACATCAACAAGCACTACACCGACGGCCCCAACTACCTGCTGCCGAAGGACCGTTCATGACGACCGTCGAGCCGCTGCCACGGCCGGCCGGCACGGTCGGACTGGACCGGCGCCAGGTGCACGCGGTGGCGGCCTGCTACTTCGTCGCCTCCTTCGCCGCCCTCGGCCTGCCGCCCTACCTCACCGAGATCCTCCCGGGCCTCGGCGACCACGACGGGCGCTGGGCCGGCTTGCTCTACATCGTGCCGACCGTCTTCACCGCCCTCGGCGCACCGCTGTGGGGCCGACTGGCCGACCGCTTCGGCCAGAAGCGGCTGCTGCTGCGCGCCCAACTCGGCCTCGCCGTCTCCTTCCTGCTCGCGGGCGCCGCCGACAGCCTGCCCGCCTTCACCGGGGCGCTGGTCTTCCAGGGCTTCCTCGGCGGCACCTTCTCCGCCACCAACGGCTACGTCGCGGCTTCCCTAGGCGGCTCCCAGCTGTCCAGGGCGCTGACCCTGATGCAGGGCAGCGCCCGGGCCGCCCTGGTCGCGGCGCCGATCCTGGTCGGCGCGCTGTCGCCGTGGATCGACCCGCACCGGCAGTACCTGGTGCTGGCGGTGCTGCCGCTGACCGCCGCGGTGGTGCTCACCCTCCTACCGGAGCCGGTCCGTCCGGTCGCCGACCGGACGGGCCACGACCCGGCCCAAACGGACCAGCCGGGCTCGCTCAGGCTGCTCTACGCCTTCGAGTTCGCCTTCGTCTTCGCCACCATCATCTCCTTCCCGTACCTGATCACCCTGGTCCAGCAACGGCTGCCGGGCACCAACGGCACGGTCGCGGGCCTGCTGTTCGCCCTGCCGCACCTGGTCTACCTGGTCGGCGCCGGCCGGGTGCACGCCATCGTCGAGGCCCGCCCCCGAACCGGACTGGCGCTGGGCTTCGCGTTGGTCGCCCTCGGGCTGGCCGGCCACGCCCCGGCCCACTCCCTGCTCGCCTTCGCCCTCACCCGGGCGGTGCTCGGCCTCGGCATGACCTTCGGCCTGGTCTGCCTCGCCGTCCTCGCCGCCGAAGCCGCCCGCGGCCGCGCGCCGGGACGGATGTTCGGCACCCGCGAAACCGTCTCCAAGTCCGGTGCCGTCGCCGCCGGACTCGCCGCCGCACTCGCCAACGGCAGCGGCGGACCGGCCGCCCCGGTGGTCACCGGCACCGTCGCCGCACTGGCCGCCGCCCTGCTCGCCCTCCTGACCCGTAGGAGCCCCCGATGACCGCCCGGCCCACCACCCTCCCCGCCGCACCTCCCGCCGCGCCTCCCGCCGTCCGCCCCCTCGACGCCGCCGCCGAACTGCCCGGTGCCGAACTGCCCGGTGCCGACGAGGCGGTGGTCCACACCCTGCTCAACTGCCTGCTGCGCGAGGTCTCCGCGCCCGAGCACCAGACCGCGGTCGACGACGGCCGACTGCTGTTGCGCCTGCCCCGCCGCGGCACCCTGCTGCGGGTCGCCCTGCGCCGCACCTCGCTGCTCGGCGCGCACCGTTTCACCGGCCCCGCGTACGAAGAAACCCCGGGCGGTTGGCGCGAGTTGGGCTGGCGCGAGCTGGCCGGGTACGCCCAGGACGAACTGGAGCTGCGCACCGGCACGGTGAACGAGGAGTTCCTCGACCAGGTGGCGTCCAGCCACCGCGGCGTCGGCGCGGGCCTGACCGGGCGTCCGGCCGCCGGAGCGGACCGCTACCTGGAGTCCGAGCAGGCCCTGCTGTTCGGCCACCGCTTCCACCCGGCCCCCAAGTCCCGCTCCGCCGCCCGGGGAGACTGGCGCCATTACGCGCCCGAGTCCCGCGCGACCTTCCCGCTGCGCCACCTCGCCGTCCGCGCCGAACATCTGGCCGAGGAGTCCGTGGACGAGGGTACGAGCGCCGTGCTCGACGGCCTCGGCGAGGTGCCGGACGGCTACCGGCTGCTGCCCGCCCACCCCTGGCAGTTCCAACTCATCGGCGACCACCCGCTGTTGCGCGCCGCCCTGGCCCGCGGCGACGTCCTCGACCTCGGTCCGCGCGGCGAGCGCTTCGCCGCCACCGCCTCGGTGCGCACCCTGTACGGCGCGGACGCCTTCCTCAAGTTCAGCCTCAACGTCCGCATCACCAACTGCCTGCGCAAGAACGCCGCCTACGAGCTCACCGGCGCCGTCGCGCTCACCCGGCTGCTCGACCCCTCGCTCACCGACCTCGCCCGACGCTTCCCGGGGGCGGCGGTGCTGCGCGAACCCGCCTTCCGCACCCTCGCCCTGCCCGGTGCCGACGGCCGTGCCGACCGGGCGCTGTACGAGGGCTTCGGTCTGATCCTGCGCGAGGGCTTCGGCGGCCTGCTGCGGCCCGGCGTGACCCCGCTGCTCGCCGCCGCCGTCGCCGACGAGCACCCGACCAGCGCGGCCCACATCTCCCGCCTGTTGGGCGGGAGTTCGGACGGCGCGGCGGCGCTCGACTGGTGGCGCGACTATCTGCGGCTGCTCCTCCCGCCGGTACTGGCCGCCTACTTCGATCACGGCGTGGTGCTGGAGCCGCACCTGCAGAACGTGCTGATCGGCGTCGACGCCGACGGCCGCCCGGCGCAGGTGCTCTTCCGCGACCTCGAGGGCACCAAGCTGGTCCCCGAGCAGAACGCCGACATCCTGGCCGCCCTGCCGCCCGAGGTGGCCGGCCCGATGACGTACGACGCCGAGCGCGGCTGGGACCGGGTGGTCTACTGCCTGCTGGTCAACCACGTCGCCGAACTGCTCGCCGCCCTCGCCGACCGCCACCCCGAACTGGAGGGCGCGCTCTGGCAGGCCGTCCGGGACGTCCTGGAGGAGTACGCCGCCGCGAACGGCCGACCGCCCCGGCTGCGGGCGCTGCTGGCCGGCGTCCCGCTGCCCGCCAAGGCCAACCTGCTGACCCGCTGGGAGCGCAAGGCCGACCGCGAGGCCGGGTACGTCCGGCTGCCCTCCCCGCTGGCCGGCTCGGTGCTCGCCGAGGCCGCCCGCATGACCGCCGAGCTTCCCACCGGGAGCACCGTCCGATGACCAGCACCGTGACCAGCACCGTGACCAGTGCCATGGCCGACACCGCGGCCAGCACCGCGGCCAGCACCGTGAACCGCTCGGTGGCCGACCCCGCGAACAGCGCCGTCCAGCGCCACGTCGCCTCGCTCGCTCCCGAGGAACTGCCCGCCTACGTCTACGACTTGGTGGCACTGCGCGAACACGCCACGGCCGTCCGGGCCGCGCTGCCCGAGCGGGTCGAGCTGTACTACGCCGCCAAGGCTAACCCGGAGGTGCCGCTGCTGACCGCGCTGCGCGACGCAGTCGACGGCTACGAGGTGTCCAGCGGTGGGGAGTTGGCGCATGTGCGGGCCGCCGTGCCGGACGCGCCGCTGGCCTTCGGCGGGCCGGGCAAGACCCCGGCCGAGATCGTCGCCGCCGTGGACGCCGGGGTGCACCGCTGGCACGTCGAGAGCGAGCAGGAGCTGCACCGGCTCGTCGCCGTGCTGGCGGAGCGGCCGGGGACGGTCGTGGACGTCCTGCTGCGGGTCAACCTGCCGGTGGTCACCGACGCCCTGGACGCGGTGCCGCTGGCGATGGGCGGACGGCCGACGCCCTTCGGGCTGGACCCGGACCGGGCCGAGGAGTGCGCCCGACTGCTCACCGACGGCGGGCCGCTCGGCCGGCAGCTGCGCCTGCGCGGGGTGCACGCCCACCTGGCCAGCGGACTGGCGGCGCCGGAGCAGCTGTCGGTCGCCGAGCAGATCGTCACCTGGTCCGCCGAACTGGCCGAGCGGCACGGTTTCCCGCTCACCGAGGTCAACGTCGGCGGCGGGATGGCGGTGGACTACGACGACCCGGCGCAGCGCTTCGACTGGACGGCCTTCGGCGAGGGCCTGACCAAGCTCCTCGACGCCCGCCCCGGGCTGACCCTGCGGATCGAGCCCGGCCGGGCGCTGACCGCGTACTGCGGCTGGTACGCGACCGAGGTGCTGGACGTGAAGCGGAGCCACGGCGAGGACTTCGCGGTGGTCCGGGGCGGCACCCACCACCTGCGCACCCCCGCCGCCCGCGGACACTCCCAGCCCTTCGCGGTGCTCCCGGTGGACGCCTGGCCGCACCCGTGGCCGCGCCCCGCCGTCGACACCGATCGAGCCACCCTGGCCGGGCAGCTGTGCACCCCGAAGGACGTGCTGGCCCGGTCGACCGGCGGCGCGGCCGGTCTGCGGTCGGCGGACCGGGTGCTGTTCGCGATGGCGGGCGCGTACGCGTGGAACATCTCGCACCACGAGTTCCTGATGCACCCCCGCCCGCGATTCCACTACCTGGGCGACTGACGGGCGGCGCCCGGGTTCCGGATGACGGACGGATGACGGTTTTCAGATGACAGCTGACAGATTTCGAAATCTGTCAGCTGTCATCTGAAAGCTGAAATCCGTCTGCCGTCAGCTGCCCGCCGACACCCCATCCGCACACTCGTGCGAAAGTGGTACCCGGCGAAGGGAGCGCGGACGTGCTGATGGACAAGGTGGCGGAGATACTCGCCGAGGCTTCGGCCGAGGCGGTGGAGCCGCGCTTCCGCGCGCTGGCCGCCGGCGAGGTGATGGAGAAGGCACCCGGCGAGATCGTGACGATCGCCGACCGCGAGGCCGAGGCGATCATCGCCCGCCGCCTGCACGAGCTGCTCCCCGTCCCGGTGGTCGGCGAGGAGGCCGTGGCCGCCGAGCCGTCGCTCGCCCGGGCCATCCACGACGAGCCCGCCGTCTGGCTGGTCGACCCGGTGGACGGCACCTCCAACTTCGTCGCCGGACGCCCCGACTACGCCGTGATGTGCTCCCTGGTCCGCAGCGGCCGGACGGTCGCCTCGTGGATCTGGCAGCCCGCCACCGCGACCGGCTACCGCGCCGAGCTGGGCGCCGGCGCCTGGCGCGACGATGAACGCCTGGCCCGCCCCCCGGCACCCGCCGAGGCCGGAAAGCTGACCGGCATCCTGAAGAGCCGCTTCCTCGAACCGGAGCAGCGCCACCGGCTCGAGGCCGGCTGCTCGGCCTTCGGCGAGATCTCCCCCGGCCGCAGCGCCGCGGGTGTCGAGTACCCGGATGTCGTCGAGGGCCGGACCGACTTCATCCTCTACTGGCGCACCCTCCCCTGGGACCACGCCCCGGGTTCGCTGCTGCTCTCCGAGGCCGGCGGCGTCGCGGCCCGCCTGGACGGCACGCCGTACCAGCCCGAGGCCCCCGGCTGCGAGGACGGCCTCCTGGTCGCCGCCGACCCCGACACCTGGGAGCTCACCCGCGGCATCCTGCTGAACGCCTGACCACACCCTGCCCCGCCCCACCCCACACCACCCCGGCCGCCGCCCCGAACCCCTACCCCGCCCGGTCCCCGGCGACCCTGCGCCCCGCCCCGACCACCTCCCGCACCAGCGCTGCCACCTCCCCCGCCGTCGTGTGCGGGTTGAGCAGCGTGAGTTTGAGCCGCACCCGCCCCGGGCCGACCCCCGGCAGCTCGGTGCGCCCGATCACCGCACGCCCGGTCCGCAGCAGCAGCCTGCGCAGCTGCCCGTTCAGCTCGTCCACGGTTGCCTCGTCCGTCGGCCCCGGCGGACGGTAGCGGAACAGCAGCGCGGTGAGGACCGGCTCGGCGTGCAGTTCCAGCGAGGGTTCGGCCCGGACGGCCGCGGCCGCCGCCAGCGCCAGTTCGTGGCAGGCGTCCACCAGCCCGCCGAGCCCCGCACGGCCGAGGGTGCGCAGCGTGACGGCGAGTTTGAAGGCGTCGGCCCGCCGGGTGGTGCGCAGCGAGCGGCCGAGCAGGCTGGGGTAGCCGGCCTGCTCGTCGTCCACCGGGTTGAGGTACTCGGCCCGCCGGGCGAGCGAGACGTACGTCTCCGCCCGCCGGACCAGGAAGACCCCGGCTGCCGCGGGCTGCCAGCCGAGCTTGTGCCAGTCGAGGGAGACCGAGTCGGCGCGGGCGATGCCGTCGAGCAGCGGGGCGAGCCGGTCGGAGAGCAGCGCGCCGCCGCCGTACGCGGCGTCGACGTGCAGCCAGGCGCCGTAGCGTCCGGCCAGGTCGGCGGCGGCGTTCAGCGGGTCGATGGCGCCGGTGTCGGTGGTGCCGGCGGTGGCGACGACGGCGATCGGGGTCCGCCCGGCCCAGCTGGCCTCGGCCAGTGCCCGTTCCAACTCCTCTGTTGACATCCGGAGTTGATGGTCGACGGGGACGGCGATGACGGCCAGCTCGCCGAGCCCGAGCAGGGCGGCCGCGCGCTGGACCGAGAAGTGCGCGGCCTGGGAGGCGAGGATGCACGGCCGACCGCCGGGCGGGATGCCGTCCAACTCCACGATGCCGTCGAGCTTCTGGTCCCGGGCCAGCATCAGCCCCATCAGGTTGGACTCGGTGCCGCCGGAGGTGAGCACCCCGGCCGCGCGGGCCGGGTCGTAACCGACCAGCGCGGCGAGTTCGGCGAGCAGCGCGGTCTCCAGGGCGGTTGCGGCGGGGGCCTGGTCCCAGGAGTCCTGCGAGGGGTTGAGCGCGCTGACCGCGAGGTCGGCGGCGGCCGCGACGGCGAGTGGCGGGCAGTGCAGGTGGGCGGCGCAGGCCGGGTCGGCCGGGTCGGCGGCGCCGTAGGCGAGCAGTTCGGTGAGCCGGGCCAGCGCGCCGCGCCCGTCGGCTGCGGACAGCGCGTCCGCGACCAGCGCGGCGATCTCGCCCGGGCTGCCGGCGGGTAGCGGTCCGGAGCGCAGTGCGGTGCCGGCGTCGAGCGAGTCGAGGACGGTGGCCAGTAGCGGACCGAGTGCCCCCGGCCCGCCGGCGCCGCCCGCGAGCGCGTCCAACGGGACGTCCTCGCCGCGCAGTTCGGGCCCCGCCCCGGATCCGGCGGTCACGCGCCGCCCCGAGCGGCCGGAGCGGAGCCCGAGGCCGGAGCGGAGGAGGGCGAAGCCTGGACGGAGCTCGAAGCCGGAGCCGGAGCGGAGGAGGCCGAAGCCGCCGCGATCGCCTCCGCCAGCCGCTCCAGCACCGCCGCGATCTGCTCGTCGGTGACGGTGAGCGGCGGCAGCAGCCGCAGCACCGCGTCGTGCCGCCCGCCGAGTTCGACGATCAGCCCACGCGCCAGGCAGGCCTCCCGGACCCGTAGGGCGAGCGCCGAATCGGCCGGCCGGGCGCCGCAGGCGTCGGGTTCGGCGGCCGGGTCGACCAGTTCAACCCCGATCATCAGCCCCCGCCCGCGGACGTCGCCGATCGCGGGCAGTTCGGCGGCGAGCTCCCGCAGCCGGGCGGTCATCCGGGCGCCGGCGACGGCGGCCCGCTCGGCCAGCCCGTGCGCGGCGACGTACCGCAGGGTGGCGGCGCCGGCGGCCATGGCGAGGGTGTTGCCGCGGAAGGTGCCGGTGTGGGCGCCGGGCCGCCAGCCGTCGTAGTCCTCGCGGTAGACGACGACGGCGAGCGGCAGGCTGCCGCCGATGGCCTTGGAGAGCACCATCGCGTCCGGGACGATGCCGCTGTGCTCGACGGCCCACATCGCGCCGGTGCGTCCGACGCCGGTCTGCACCTCGTCCACGATCAGCGGGATGCCGCGCTCGGCGGTGATCCGGCGCATCTCGCGCAGCCAGCCGTCGGGCGCGGGGACGACCCCGCCCTCGCCCTGTACGGCCTCCAGGATCATCGCGGCGGGCGGCACCACTCCACCCGAGGGGTCGTCCAGCAGCCGTTCCACGTACGTGGCGCCGAGCTCGGCACCCGCCTCGCCGCCGACCCCGAACGGGCAGCGGTAGCCGTACGGGTAGGGCAACCGGACCACCTCGCCGCCGCCGGGCAGCGGTTCCTTGACGGCGACGTTGCCGGTGAGCGCGAGGGCGCCGGCCGTCATGCCGTGGTAGGCGCCGGTGAAGGCGAGCGCGCCGGCGCGGCCGGTGGCGGTCTGCATCAGTTTGATCGCGGCCTCGACGGCGTCCGTGCCGGCCGGTCCGCAGAAGTGCACCCGGGCGCGGGCCGCGAACTCGGCGGGCAGGCTCTCGAACAGCGCGCTGGTGAAGTCGTCCTTCTCGGCGGTGGCGAGGTCGAGGAGGTGCAGCGGAGCGCCGCTGTCGAGGGTGCGGCGGATCGCCTCGAGCACGACGGGGTGGTTGTGGCCGAGGGCGAGCGTCCCGGCGCCGGAGAGGCAGTCCAGGTAACGGCGTCCGTCGGCGCCCTCGACGGTCATCCCGTGGGCCCGGACCGGGACGATCGGGAAGGAGCGGGCGTACGTCCGGGCGGCGGACTCGCGGACGCGCTGGCGGCGCAGGATGGCCTCACCGGCGGGCGGGGCCCCGGAGGCGGTGGCCCCGGAGGCGGCTCGGGCGGGTACGGCGGCGAGCGACAAGGCGAACCCCCAGGAGAAGTTAGGTAAGCCTAACTTTATCGCTCTTGACCTGCCGGAATGCCTCGGGGCATCCAGAACCACCCGAGCGGGTGAACCTCCCCCGGCACCGCCCGTGTCACCCTCCGGCCAGCCCAACGAGCGATCCGCCGGACGGTCACGCCACCGACCGGCCTCAACCGGATCCCACCGGATTCGACCGAACTGGAGCGAACTCGATCGGCCCTGAAGGTCACCGCCCCTTCCACCGGTAGCAGAGCTCCGGCCGCCCGACGCTCCCGTACTGCGGCTCGCGCACCGCCTGCCCGGTGTCCACCAGGTGCTCGAGGTAGCGCCGCGCGGTGATCCGGGAGACCCCGGCGGCGGTACCGGCCGCCGCCGCCGACAGGCCGGTGGAGGCCTCCCGCAGCACCGAGGCGACAGTGTCCAGGGTGGGCGCGCTCAGCCCCTTGGGCAGCGAGCTGCGCTCGGGCGTGCGGAGCAGGGCGAGCGCCTGGTCGACCTCGTCCTGCCCGGTCGCCTCGCCGGTGCGCCCGAGGCTGTCCCGGTAACGGGCGTAGCGCTCCAGCCGGTCGTGCAGGGCCGCCGCGCTGAACGGTTTCAGCAGGTACTGCACGACCCCTGCCGAGACCGCCTGCCGGACCATGGCGAGGTCGCGCGCCGAGGTGACGGCGATGACGTCGGTGCCGTGCCCGGCGGCGCGGAGCGTGCGGCACAGCTGGAGGCCGTGGCCGTCCGGCAGGTAGAGGTCGAGCAGGGTGAGGTCGACGGGCGCCCCGGCGGCGCGCGCCCGCTCCAGGAAGCGCAGCGCGTCCGCGCAGCTGTGGACGGTGCCGACGGCGTGGAAGCCGGGCTCGCGCTCGACGTACAGGGTGTGCGCGGCGGCGGCCACCGGGTCGTCCTCCACGACCAGGACGGAGATCCCGCTCCGGGAGTCGGCGCCGGCGCCGGTCACGCCGGGACCCCTTCGCGCTCGCGGACCCGTCCGGCCAGCGGCAGCCGTACGGTGAGCACCGCGCCGCGTTCGCGCCCGACCTCGACGGTGCCGCCGTTGCGCCGGGCGGCCTGGGCGACCAGCGCCAGCCCGAGGCCGTGCCCGTGGCCGTCCTGCTTGGTGCTCCACCCGCGCCGGAACACGTCCTCGACGGCGGCCGGGTCGATGCCCGCTCCGGTGTCGGCGACCCGCAGCAACAGACAGGCGCCCTGGGCGTCCGAAGCATCCTGGGCACCCGAGACGGCCTGGGCGTCCTCGACGGCCTGGGCGTCCTCGACGGCCTGGGCGTCCTCGACGGCCTGGGCGTCCTCGACGGCCTGGGCGTCCTCGACGGCCTGGGCGTCCTCGACGGCCTGGGCGTCCTCGATGCCGTCGCCCGTTCGCGGGTTCTCGATCCGCGCGGTGACGGTGACCTCCGGTGCGACCGGGCTCTGCGCGGCCCCGGCGATCGCGGCGTCCACCGCGTTGTCGATCAGGTTGCCGAGGACGGTGATCAGGTCCCGGGCCGAGAGCCCGGGCGGCAGCACCCCGTCGTCGATCCGGCTGTCCTCGGTGAGGGTCAACTCCACTCCCCGTTCGGCCGCTTGGGCCGCCTTGCCGAGCAGCAGCGCGGCCAGCACCGGCTCGCTGACCGCCGCGACCACCCGGTCGGTGAGCTGCTGGGCGAGGGCGAGTTCGGCGGTGGCGAACTCCACCGCCTGTTCGTGGCGGCCGAGTTCGATCAGCGAGACGACCGCGTGCAGCCGGTTGGCGGCCTCGTGGGCCTGCGCGCCGAGCGCCTCGGTGAAGCCACGCACCGAGTCCAGCTCGCCGCTGAGCGACTGGAGTTCGGTGTGGTCGCGGAGGGTCACCACCCGGCCGAGACCGGTGCCGATGGTGGAGGTGTTGAGCACCACGACCCGCTCGGCGGTCAGGTGCACCTCGTCCCGCACCGGCACCTCGCCGAGCACGGCCGTCACCAGCGCCTCCGGCAGCCCCAGTTCCGCCACCGGCCGTCCGTCCAACTCGCCTTCCAGGCCGAGCAGTTCACGCGCCGCGTCGTTGCACAGCACCACCCGGTGCGCGCGGTCGAGCAGGATCAGCCCCTCGCGCACCGAGCGCAGGGTCGCCTGGTGGTACTCGTAGAGGTGGCTGAGCTCGTCCGGTCCCATACCGTGGGTGTGCCGCCGCAGCCGGGAGTTGGCGAGGTAGGTGCCCACCCCGCCGAGCGCCAGGGCGGCCACCGCGACCCCGACCAGGGCGAGCATCGGCGTGCCCAGCTGCGAGGAGATCGACTCCAGCGTCAGCCCCACGCTGACCAGCGCGACCACCCGGTGCCGGTCGTCCCACACCGGGGTGACCACCCGCACGGACGGGCCGAGCGTGCCGGTGTAGGTCTCGCTGCGGGTCTGGCCGGCCAGCGCCCAGTCGATGTGCCCCAGGTAGGACTTGCCGATCTGCTCGGGCAGCGGGTGGGTCCAGCGCACCCCGTCGGTGTCCATGACGGTGATGAAGGAGACTCCGGTGTCCTGACGCACCTGCTCGGCGTACGGCTGGAGCACCGCGGTGGGGTCGGGCCCGGCGACGGCCGAGCGCACGGTCGGCGAGTCGGCGACGGCGTGGGCGACCGAGGTGACCTCGCGGCGGGCCGCGTCCTCGGTGCGCTCGGCGGTGAACAGGTACGCGAGCACCGCGCCGCCCGCGACCACGGCGGCGACGATGACCACCTGGACGACGAACAGCTGCCCGGCCAGGCTGCGGACCAGCCGGCGCGGCAGGGGGATCCACCGGCGACGCGAGCGAGTGGGGGCGGTGCTCACGGACATGCCTGCCAGTGTGCACCACGGCCCGCGACGCCCCCAGGGGCCCGACCGGTCCCCGGCCGCGACCGGCCCGCGACCGGAGCGCCCCCAGGGTGCCCCCAAGCGCTCCCGAAGCACCCGCCGATGCACCCCTGGACCCGTTCCCGTCGCTTCGTGAACTCTATGAACGCAAACGTGACCTCCGTCACGCCCGAACCCCATAGTCGGAGCGGCCCACCACCCGGGGCCGCCAGGACTGCAGGGCGAAGGAGCCGCAGATGTCGATCACCGAGACCGCCACGGCGGGGGGACCCAGACGCAAGGACCGGACCCACTACCTCTACCTCGCCGTGATCGCCGCGGTGGTCGCGGGCGTGGTGGTGGGGCTGGCCGCCCCCGGCTTCGCCGTGGAGCTGAAGCCGATCGGCACCGGGTTCGTCAACCTGATCAAGATGATGATCAGTCCGGTGATCTTCTGCACCATCGTGCTGGGCATCGGCTCGGTCACCAAGGCCGCGAAGGTCGGCAAGGTCGGCGGCCTCGCCATCGGCTACTTCCTCGTCATGTCGACCATCGCGCTGGCCATCGGCATGGTCGTCGGCAACCTGCTCGAGCCCGGCGGCGGCCTGCACCTGACCGCCGCGCTCGCCAAGTCCGGCCACGCCCAGGCGGCCGCCGGCGGCGCCCAGTCGACCACCGACTTCCTGCTCGGGATGATCCCCGACACCCTGTTCTCGGCCCTCACCCAGGGCAAGGTGCTGCAGACCCTGCTGGTCGCACTGCTGGCCGGCTTCGCGCTGCAGGCGATGGGCCCGGTCGGCGCCCCGGTGCTGCGCGGGATCGAGCACCTGCAGCGGCTGGTCTTCCGGATCATGTCGATGATCATGTGGGTCGCTCCGATCGGCGCCTTCGGCGCGATGGCGGCGGTGGTCGGGGCGACCGGCGTGGACGCGCTGAAGAGCCTCGCCGTGATCATGATCGGCTTCTACGTGACCTGCGCGCTGTTCGTCGTCGTGGTGCTCGGCGCGCTGCTGCGCCTGGTCGCCGGGGTCAATGTGTTCGCGCTGCTCAAGTACCTCGGCCGCGAGTTCCTGCTGATCCTCTCGACCTCCTCCTCCGAGAGCGCGCTGCCCCGGCTGATCGCCAAGATGGAGCACCTGGGCGTCAGCCGCCCGGTCGTCGGCATCACCGTGCCGACCGGCTACAGCTTCAACCTGGACGGCACCGCGATCTACCTCACCATGTCCTCGATCTTCATCTCCGAGGCGATGGACAAGCCGATGTCGATCGGCGAGCAGCTCTCGCTGCTGGTGTTCATGGTGATCGCGAGCAAGGGCGCGGCCGGGGTCACCGGTGCCGGGCTTGCCACCCTCGCGGGCGGACTGCAGTCGCACAAGCCGGCGCTGGTGGACGGGGTCGGCCTGATCGTCGGCATCGACCGGTTCATGTCGGAGGCCCGGGCGCTCACCAACTTCGCGGGCAACGCCGTCGCGACCGTGCTGATCGGGCACTGGACCGGCGAACTGGACGCCGAGCGCGCCCACCGGGTGCTGGGCGGCGAGCTGCCGTTCGACGAACTGACGCTGGTCGACACCCACGGTCCCGCCGACGCCGCACCGGAGCCCGTCCCCGCCGCAGCGGCGGCCACCGCCTGAGCGGCCACCCCGTACTCCCCCCGATCCGGCGCCACCCACCGATCCCCGGAAACGGCGCCGGGCCGGGGGCTCCCCGTTCTGCCTGGAACTCCCGTCCAGCCCCAGTTCACAGCTCCTGCGAGCCACTGACCGCCCAGGCCACCCCACTGGCCGGATCCTCCAGCGCGACGTGCAGATGGCGCAACCCGGCGGCCGGCTCCTGCCAGGTGAAGCAGCGCATCCGGGCCACCAGGGCATCCACCTCGGAGCGGTCCGGCCCGTTCGCACCGGCCATCGCGCCCAGCGCCCGCCAGAGCCGCAGCCGCCCGTGCGCGCAGCCGTGCGTCCGGCCGACCGCGGCGGCCTGCACCAGCGCCGGGTAGACGAGCGCGAACGGCAGGAACCCGCCCACCACCCGCCGCGCCCGAGCCAGTACGGCGGCCGCCAGCGCGGCCGGGCCGCGGACGCAGACCACCTCCGCCCAGGGCGCCAGCGCGGCCAGCTCCGCCAGCCCCCGGGTGACCCGCTGCCCGCCCGGCCGGGCCGCCGCGCCCGGCAGTTCGACCTCGCCCAGACCCTCCCGGCTGGCCGGCAGGGTCAGCACCGCACTGCGCGCTCCCCCGCCCGGCAGGTACTCGCGCACCCGCGAGGCCTCGTCCCAGCCCGCCTTCTCCCAGGGCTCCAGGCGCAGCGGCACGCCCTCCGGATCGGGCTCGGCCCCGTACGAGAGGTCCTCGCCGAGCAACACCCGGGTGTGCGCGACCAGGCGGCGCACCGGGGCCGGACCGAGCAGCGGGGCCAGCCGCAGCCAGGAGTGGCGGGTCGCCAGCACTTCCCAGAGCGGGCCGGCGTCGTGGTCGGCGACCCCGGCGGCCGTCCCCTCCCCGCCGTCCGCGTCGAACAGCCGGACGGCGAGTTCGGGCGGCGCCGCGTAGGCGATCAGATGGCCGAGCGGCGCGGTCAGGGCCATCGCCGCCTGCTCCCCGGCCTGCACGACGGCGGCCGCCCGGCCCTGCCGGTAGGCGGCGAGCAGCTCGGGCCAGCGGCCGTCCTCGGCCAGGGCGCGGAGGTGGTGGCCCTCGTACGTGATCACGATTTTCAGCGTACGGGCCGGGGTCTTGCATCAGCCGACTTGCCGTCGGTTCGGTGCGTCGAGGCCCCGGACGTGCGGGATCGGTTCGGGCCGTCTGGGCCGGTCGGAGGTTTTCAGGGGTCGTGCCGGCGCTCGTGCTCCAGGACGGCGCGCAGCCGGCCGTGGGCGCGGCGGCGGGTGACGGCCAGGGTACTGCGGTGCAGACCGAGCAGTTCGGCGGCCTCGTCGACGGAGTAACCGTCGAGGTCCACCAGAACCACGGCGCGGGCCTGCTTGACGGTCAGGAAGCCGAGCAACCGGACCACCTCCCAGCGCGCCTGGAGCTCGGCCGTCCCGCCGTGCGGCGGTTCGAGCGCGCAGCGCCCGTGCTCCACCGCCTCGGCGAGCTCGGGCACCTCGGGCAGCGCCACCCGGCGGCGGTCCCGGCGCCACTGGTCGCGCAGGATGTTCGTCATCGTGGTGAACACGTAGGCGTAGGGCTGCGGATGGCTGAGAAAGCGCTCGGGGCGGCGGGCGATCCGCAGGTACGCGTCGTGGACGACGTCGCCGGCGGCGAGCGGGCAGCCGGCGAGCATCGCGGCCGCCTGTTGGAGTCTGGGCAGCAAGTCCGTGAACACCCGGTTGAAATCCGCGAATTGGCGTTCCGTCGGCTCCGGACCGAGGTCCTTCCGCCGCCCGCCCGCACACCGTCCACTGCATTCCGCCATGCCGCTCTCCCCGGAAATCGGCACTCCGAACGCCCAGTTGGGTTGGCCCCAGCCCAACCGAGCAGGGTTGTGACACAGATCACATCATAGGTCGTCCTCTCACGGTGCGCAGTCATTCGTGTGCAATTCGTCACCGGCCGGACAGGGGGCGGGAATTCACCCTCCGCCCACCCACCGACCGGCCGGGGCATCCCCCGATGGGAACCGTTGAGCGAGGAGAACGCCATGCGAGGCTGCATCGCCAGGAAGATCGCCACGTTCGGGATGGCCACCGCGGCCGCCCTGGGCATGCTCGGGACCGCCACCCTGCCGGCCGCCGCGGCGCCGGCCGACGACCAGTCCATCACCCCGGGCGCGGCCGCGGCCTCGCCGCACGTCGCCGCCGCCCCCTACCACTGCGTCATCACGGCCGACTACGGGTGGCGCTGGGAGGGCTACTGCAACATCTACTCCGGCCAGCTGCGCACCATCACCTACTGCGCCAACGGCAGCAACTCCGTCGGCCTGTGGATCGGCGCCCGGCCGCAGGCGTGGGCGGTCTGGGGCAACTGTCCGGGGTCGAGCTGGACGAAGATCGTGTTCCAGTGGCACAGCTGACCGGGTAGCGGCTGCGGGGGGCGGGGACGAAGTGGCGAACAGATGACAGCCGACAGATTTCGAAATCTGTTATCTGTCGGCTGTCATCTGCCGTCTGTCATCCGTCATCTGTCACTTGTCATCCGAATCCGCATTCGCCGCCGTCGCCGTCGCCGGAGATCGACCGCACCCCGAGCTCACCGGACCGGTGAGACCTCCGCCAGCAGCCGGGCGGCGTGCACCCGACCGGCGTGCTCGACCAGGTTGATCAGCACCTCCTTACCGGACGCGCGCCGCCGGGCGTCGCAGAGCACCACCGGCGTACCGGGGTCCAGATCCAGCGCGCGAGCGACCTCCTCCGGACCGTACTCGCGCGTCCCGGCGAAACGGTTCACCGCGACGACGAACGGGATGCCGCGGTGCTCGAAGAAGTCGACGGCCGGGAAGCAGTCGGTCAGCCGGCGGGTGTCGGCGAGCACCACCGCACCGAGCGCGCCCTGCGCCAGCTCGTCCCAGAGGAACCAGAACCGGTCCTGCCCCGGGGTGCCGAACAGGTAGACGGCCAGCCCCTCCCGGATGGTGATCCGGCCGAAGTCCATCGCCACGGTGGTCGTCGTCTTGCGCTCCACCCCGTCCAGGTCGTCGACCCCGCGCCCGGCCTCGGTCAGCCGTTCCTCGGTGCGCAGCGGGCGGATCTCGCTGACGGCGCCGACCAGCGTCGTCTTGCCGACCCCGAAGCCGCCCGCCACCAGGATCTTGAGCGCGAGCACGGAGTCGGCCGGATCCGGCGCGTCGGACGGCCAGCGGTCGGAGGGGCGGTCAGAGTGCGCGGAGCCCATGGATGACCTCCTGGAGGATGCGCTCGTCGGGGAGCAGGGCGGGCGGGACGGGGCGGCTGACCCGGATGAGACCGGCCGCCAGCAGGTCGCCGAGCAGCACCCGCACGACGCCCACCGGCAGGTCCAGGTCGGCGGCCAGCTCGGCCACGGACAGCGGCGTGCCCCGGCACAGGCCGAGGATGCGCGTCAGCTCCGGGCCGACCGGCAGCTCGGGTGCGTCCGGGGCGAGCGCCGGATCGGGCAGGTCGGACACGACCACGGCGATCAGGTCGAACTGCTGCTCGCCCGCTCCGGTCCGGCCCCCGGTCACGGTGTACGGGCGGACCAGCGGCCCGGCCTCGTCGTCGTACCAGCGGGCCCGGTGGGCGGCGGCGAGCGGGTTCCGGGGCGGCCGGCCGGGGTCGGCCCGCGGATGCTCCGGATGTCGCTGGTGGTACGGGTGGAAGGCGTGCTCCGGCCGGTACGGCCGGTCCGGGTGGTGCACCGTCCTCAGCCTCCGTGCACCGCGCGGGGCGGGGCGCTCAGGTGCTCGCCGACCCGGCGGACCAATCTGGCCATCTCGTAGGCGATCAGCCCGAGATCGGCCCGGGCGGTGGCGAACACGGCCAGGCAGGTGCCCTCCCCGGCCGCCGCGACCAGCAGGTAGCCCCCCTCCAACTCGACCAGAGTCTGCCGGACTTCACCCGCACCGAAGTGCCGACCGGCGCCCTTGGCGAGGCTGTGGAAACCTGAGGCGACGGCGGCCAGGTGCTCGCCGTCCTCGCGTTCCAGACCGGCCGAGGTGCCCATGGCCAGGCCGTCGGCGGAGAGCATCACGGCGAAGCTGACCTCGGGGGCACGCTGGACCAACTCGTCCAGGAGCCAGTTCAGTTCCCCCGTGCGGTGGGTGGTGCCGATCACGGCCGGTCTCCTTCGGGTCGGGCGTCGGGTCGGTGGTCGGGGCGGCGGTCGGGGCGGCGGTCGAATCGGTCGTCGAATCGGTCGTCGGGGCGCTCGGACGGTCGGCCGGAGCCCAGCTCGTCGAATCGCCGGTCGGGCTGCCGGTCGGGCCGCAGCCCGCGCGCCCAGCCGCGCTGGAAGGCGGACATCGCCGCCCGCGCCGCCTCCGGGCTACGGGCCGCGGTCCCGACCCCGGTGGAGACGGAAGCGGTCCGGCGGCCGCGCGGGATCGCGTCGGCCGGCGCCTCCCTCAGCTGCGGCACCAGGCTCGCCTGGCGCACCCTGCGCGGCAACTCCTCGTGGCCGTCGGTCGGCTGGCGCCTGCCCGGCGGTGGCGCGGTCGCCGTGCGGTACGGCGGCGGCGGACCGGGCTGCGGACGGAAGGCGGCACCCGGGCCCCCGTCCGCAGCCGGTCCGGCAGTCCGGGCGCCGGAGGCCCGGAAGGGGGCGTGGCGCACCGGCCCGGGGTCGCCACCCCGGCCGCCGAAGGGCAGCAGCGCCCCGCCCTCCGGCGGCGGCCCACCCGCCGCCGGAAGCTCCATCTCCGTCACCCCGCCGCCCGCGGCGGCCGGCTCCGGCCCGCCCCGCGCCGGGACCGGTCCGGACTGCGCCGGCGCCGCTCCGGACGGTGGCCACGACGGAACGCCGGGTACCGGGCCGGGTGCGGCGTCCGGTACGGAGCCCGGCGCGGGCTGCGGCCACGCCGCCGAGCCTGGCAGCGACACCGGCACCGACACCGAGGCCGATACCGGCGCCGGGTTGGTCACCAGGGCGGACTCCGGGATCGGAGCCGCGGCCCCGACCGGGCCGTCCGGAACGGTCGCGACGTCCGACTCCGGTACCACCTCGAAGCTTTGCTCCCGCTCCTCCCGACCGTCCGCCAGCAGATCGGTGGGCAGCAGGACCACGGCGGTGGTGCCGCCGTACGCGGAGGTCACCAGCGAGACCCGGACGTCATGCCGCCGGGCGAGCCGGCTGACCACGAACAGGCCGAGCCGGTCACTGTCGAACAGGTCGGTCTGCTCGGCGGCGGCGATCCGTCGATTGGCGGCGGCCAGTGCGGCCGGGCCCATGCCGAGGCCACGGTCCTCGATCTCCAACGCGTAGCCGTTGCCCACCTGTTCACCGCGGACGTGCACCCTGGTGTGCGGCGGGGAGAACCCGGTGGCGTTCTCGACCAGTTCGGCCACCAGGTGGGTGAGGTCGGCGACGGCGTGGCCGACGACGGCGGCGCGCGGCAGCGGGTGCACCTCGACCCGGGCGTACTCCTCGACCTCCGAGACCGCCGCGCGCACCACGTCCACCAGCGGAACCGGCCGGCGCCAGGCCCGGCCGGGGGCGGCGCCGGAGAGGATGATCAGGCCCTCGGCGTGGCGGCGCATGCGGGTGGTGAGGTGGTCCAGCCGGAACAGGTCGGCGAGCTCGGACGGATCCTCGGTGCGCCGCTCCATCGTGTCCAGCAGGGTGAGTTGGCGGTGCACCAGGACCTGGCTGCGGCGCGCGAGGTTGACGAACACCCCGGACACCCCGGACAACACCTCGGCCCGTTCCACCGCCGCCGTGACGGCCGCCCGCTGCACGATGCCGAGCGCCCGGTGCACCTGGCCGATCTCGTCGTCGCGGCCCACCGGACGGGGCGCCTCGGTCTCGATGTCCACCTCCTCCCCGGCAAGCAACTTCCGCATGGTGGCGGGCAGTTTGCGACCAGCCAGGTCAAGTGCCGAGTTGCGCAAGCCGGTCAGCTCGGTGACCAGGCCGCGGCCGATCTGCACCGAGATCACCAGCGAGCCGAGCAGACCGAGCAGACCGAGCAGCACGGCGATCCCGGCCGGGGTGAACAGGCCGAGCGCATAAGGGTTCCGGCGCTCGGCGGCGATCCGTCCGGCCCGGTCCTCGACGCCGCGCAGCCCGTCGACGAGGTTCCCGGCCACCATCGCCCAGCGGTCCGCCGGCACCGCGGCGACGGCGGCCCGGCCGTCGACGGCGGTACGGACCTTCTCCTCGTAGCCGACCAGTTCGCGGTGGTCCGGCCCGCCGGTCAGGGCGACCAGCGCGTCCTGGTCGGCGGCGCCCAGATCGGTGGCCGCTCCCTGCTCGAACTCGCGCCGGGCGAAGGCCACCCCGGAGAACTCGCGCAGCTGGTCGTCGCCGAGCCCGCCGGAGAGCTCCGCGGAACGCAGCAACGCGTCCTCGCGGGACAGGAGTTCACGGGAGCGGGCCAGGTCCAGCAGCACCCGGGTGTCGGTACCGGCCCGACCGTCCTGCATCGGTGCGACAGCGCCGGACACGGCCAGCGCCCGGTCCACCGCCGCACCGTACGCGGCGTACGCCTCGGGCCAGCCGACGCTCCGGGCCAGCACCTTGCCACGCAGCTCGGGCAGGGCGGCGAGGGAGGCGCCGAGGGCGTCCAGGCGGGCGGCGGCGTCCGCCCCGAGACCCTGGGCGTCGGCACGGTTGTAGCCCTCGCCGGGGTGGCGGGGGTCCGGGAACAGCGGGGCGAGCGACCGGTCGGTGACGGCGGCGGCCTCGCGCAGGGCGCTCTCCCGACCCGCCGCGGGCACGGTCCCCGGGACGAGCCCCGGCCCGGCCAGCAGCTGACCGGCCGCCGCACGCTCGGCCTGCAGGCCGGCGACCGTGTCGGCGACGGGCGTGAGGAGGGTGCGCTGGGCATCGCGCAGGCGCAGCAGGTCCCAGACGCCCTGGGCGGTGGTGACGGACGCGAAGCCCCAGAGGGCGATGACGGAGACGACCGGGACCATCAGCAGGGCGATGATCCGGGCGCGGACGGTCCGGGGGCGCAGCCCGCGCAGCCAGGGGCCGGGGCGCGGTGGACGGGCGGGCGGCCCGGCGTGGGCACCCCGGCGGGCGCCGGGGGCGGCACCGCGGTCTTCTCGCATGGGTGTGGGGCCTCTCGGGCGGGGGCGTGGTGAGACGGGGGCTCGGGCGCAGCGGGGCTGTCGGCACCGCGGGGCTCGAGGCGCAGTGGGGCTCGGGGCGCAGTGGGGCTCAGGCCGCGCGGTCGTGACCGTACTGGTCAACGTCGTACGGGTCGGCGTCGTACCGGTCGGCGAGCGCGGGATCCGATGGGTCGACGTCCGGGCGGGCGGCCGCGACGGAGAACTCCTCGGCGTCCAGCTCCTCCGCCGACAGCTCGCCGGCCCGTTCCTGGGCGGTCGGGGAGAGTGCGACGAAGGCGGAGGCGAGGAAGAGGAACGAGCCGAGGCCGACGGCGAGCGGGAAGACGAACTCCATCGGGCTGACCCCGCCGAGGTCGGTACGGGCGGGGTCCAGCTGGACGTGGACGGCGGCCATGCCGATGTAGTGCATGCAGCTGACGGCGAGCCCCATGCCCAGCGAGGCGGCGGCGGCCGCGTACACGTTGCGGATGGTGACGGCGGCCCAGAGCGCGGCGGTGGCGGCGCCGACCGCGACCAGTACCGACAGCGCGACCGTCCCGGCGTCGTAGCGCAGTGCGCCGTGCATGCGGACGGCGGCCATGCCCAGGTAGTGCATCGCGGCGACACCGACACCGGTGGTGACGCCGCCACCCAGCAGGGCGAGGCCGCGATGCCGGCCGTAGCAGACCACGGTCAGTCCGAGACCGGTGACCAGCACGGCGACCAGCAGGCTGAGCACGGTCAGCGGCACGTTGTAGCGCAGTTCGGTGCCGTCGACGGCGAAGCCGAACATGGCTACGAAGTGCATGGTCCAGATGCCGGAGCCGATCGCGGCGGCGGCGGTGAGCAGCCAGTTCCGTCGGGTGGCACCGGTCGCGGCCAGGCCGCGCAGGGTGCAGCGCAGCCCGAGGGCGGCACCGGCACAGGCCATCGCGTACGAGAGGACGGGGGTCAGCCAGCCGAAGCTGAAGTGGTTGAGGGTGCCCATGGGACCTCCGGTCGACCGGTCGGGCCCGGGGGCGGTAAGCGGCGCGCCCGGGCACCCTCGGCCGGGCGGACTGCACGCGCTGGGCATATGCCAGCCACATGTGCGCTTTCGACCTGAGGTGCGTGGGACGCTATCGAGCGACCGGAATCAGTCAGGCGAAGATCTGAAAAGCTGCACACGCGGCAGGGGCGATGTGTTCGAATGACCCCGTCGTGTGCCCAGTGAGCTGATGGTCCGACCGCGAACAGAAAGCGACGACCAGCGGACGACACGCGCAGGCGACAGGCGAAAACGGCGAACGGCGAACAGATGACAGCGGACAGATGACAGATTTCGAAATCTGTCATCTGTCCGCTGAAAGTTGAACGTCGCAGCCCGTCACCCGACCGCCGTCACCCGCACCCGCATCGCACTCGCCGCCCGGAGCGTGATCCCCTGCACGAGCGCCACCCGCCGGTCCACCACCTCGATCTCGAAGTCCCGCAGCAACACCCCGAGCGTCAGCACCGACTCCAGCATCGAGAAGTGCTGCCCGATGCACGCCCGCGGCCCGCCGCCGAACGGGAACCAGGCGTACCGGTGGCGCGCCTTCTCCTCCTCCGGCAGGAACCGGTCCGGGTCGAAGCGCTCCGGCTCCACCCAGTGGTCCGGGTGCCGCTGGGTGACCAACGGCGCGACCACGACCTGCGCCCCCGCCGGGATGACGTACCCGTCGATGACCGTCTCCTCGACCGCCCGCCGCCCGACCAGCGACGCCGCCGGGAAGAGCCGCATCGCCTCCTTGAGCACCCGAGTGAGGTACGGCAGCCGTTCCAGGTCCGCCGCCGTCGGCGCCCGCCCGGCCAGGACGGTCCGCGCCTCCTCCTGGGCGAGCTTGCGCTGCTCCGGGTGCTTGGCCAGCAGGTGCAGCGCGAAGGCCAGCGAGGTGGCCGTGGTCTCGTGCCCGGCGAGCAGGAACACCAGGACCTGGTCCCGGAGTTCGGCCGGATCCAGCCGCTCGCCGTCCTCGCCGCGCGCCCGCCCGAGCAGGGTCAGCAGGTCGTTCGCGTCCTCGTCGCCGCCCCCGCGCGCGGCCCGCTCGGCGATGATCCGGTCGCACACCTCGTACAGCGCCCGCTGCGCCTCGAGGCCCCGCCGGTTGCTCGGCGTCGGCCAGGTGCGCGGAAGGCGAACCGGCGCGAAGCCGCGCTCCAGGATGTACTCGCCGAGCGCCGGGAAGCTGCGGTTCACCACCTCCACCGCCTCCTCCACGTCGGCGCCGAAGAGGATCCGCGCGACCGCGCGCAGCGCGAACCGCGACATCTCCTCCGCCGCGTCCACCACCCCGCCCGGCACCGCCCGCCAGCGCTCGGTGAGCGCCTGCGCCTCCTGCGCGAGCGCGTCCGCGTAGCCGTCCACCCGGCGCCGGGTGAACAGCGGCTGGATGAGCCGGCGCTGGCGCTGGTAGACCTCGTCCTGGCTGGTCAGCAGCCCGTTGCCGACACTGGTCCGCAGCTCGTCGTAGAAGCTGTTCTCCTTGCGGAAGTTCGCCGCCTCGCCGCCCAGCACCTGGTGCACGCCCTCGGGCGAGAACACCGCGTAGAACTCGGCGCGCAGCCCGGGCGGCCCGGCCTGGAAGCGCACGACGTCCCCGTGGTCGCGCCGGGCCGCCAGGTAGGTGCGCAGCGGACGGCGGGTGAGATCGAACAGCGACCCGACCAGGGGGTTCCCGGCCGGTCCGGGGACGGCGGCTGCGGTGGCCATCGGCACTCCTTCTGGACTTTCTCGGCGCTGGCTGCGCTTGGTCACCCCCAACCTTACTGACGAGTATTCAGCCGAGGAAGCCGCCCGCGGAGACCCCGGCACAGGCTCGGCGGAAGCCGCCGGAAGGCACTCACTCGTACTCGGTGCCGCCCTTGCGGGTCAGGTACGCGTCGCTGACCACCTTGGCGATCGCCCGCCCGCCGAGCAGCGGGCTCCAGCGCTCGACCACCGGCCGGACCACCACGCCCTCGCGCAGGTGGAGTTCGCGCCCGGAGTGGGTCTCCTTGCCCTGCGCGTACGCCAGCACGGTGTCGGCGTCGAACGGTCCGCGCCACAGTTCGGACACCAACGGCAGTTCGCCGTCGAGCAGTTCGGCGGCCGGCAGCCAGTTCAGCTGTCCGTCCACCACCGCCGACACGTCGAACGCGGCGTACCCGGGTCGGTCGGTGCGGGCGCAGACGCCGTAGGTCAGGTCCTGCACGCCTTCGCCGAACACCTCGCCGAAGATGCCGATCCGCTCGGCGCCCAGTCGTTCGGCCAGCCGGGCCGCCACCGCAGGGATGTCGTACGCGCGCACGGCCCGCCAGTACAGGTTGCGCTCGTCCTCGATCAGCGCCAGGCCCTGCGCACCGATCCCCTTGGAGGAGACCTGCACCTCGCCGGTGGCGGCGGTGTAGGTGACCAGGCAGCAGCTGCCGTGCAGCTTCTCGGTCAGCACCACGGGCTCGCCGGGCTCGAAGACGTCGGGGTGGCGCTTGAGGTTCTCGATGTCCACCCAGGGCAACAGGTCCGGTGCGCTGATCACCTCACCGCTCATCGAAGTCGGCACCGGTGGCCGCCACTTGACGATCCCGAGCAGCTCGGCGAAGTCCTCGCCCCGCTCGGCGGCCCCGACCAGGTCGGTGTCGGACAGCGCGGCGGGCCGGCAGACGATGCCCTGCGAGAGCTCTCCGCGCAGCCGTACCGCCTTCACCCGGTTCGCCGCGCCGCCGGCCAGCTTGCCGGTCAGGCCGAGCTCGTCGATCAACTCATCGGGGAGGACGGCCTGTTCGGGGATGTAGACGGCGTGGTCGCCGGTCCGGTACACGCCCTTCGCGACCACCGCCCGGTAGAGGCCGACCTGCGCCAGCTCCAGGGCATCGGCGTTCGGGTGCTCCAGGATGACCAGTCTCTCGGCGGTGACTCGCAGCGTGGACATGGACGGACTCCTCCCCGTGGATCCGCATGGATCGACCGTTGGGCCCGGGCGGCCGACGCTCGGCCGCACCTGCGGGCTGCGACCACTCTGACCTCTCCTCCGGCCCGGATGCGACGGGTTTTCCACCAGGCCGGGCGCCCTCCCCGGCCCCGCCACCGCCCGCGGCGCCGCCCCGCTGCCGCGGGCGGTGCCGCACCGAACCGGCCCCGCGTCCGCACCGAACCGTCCGTGCACGTTTGAGCCTTCGCACAGCGGCCCCGAGCCGCCCGCCCGACCCCGCCTGTGCAAAGCGACAGAGGATTTATCACTCGCATCTGCGGCACTATGATCGCCGTAATGGCCGCACCTGCGGTCACGCCTCCGCGCCCCTTCCGGCGCGAACCCTGGAGGGGAAGCACCGATGAGCACCCGCACCACCGCCACCCGCAGACTCGCCGTCGCCACCGCCGCGGCCCTCGCCCTCAGCCTCGGGGCCACCGCTTGCGGCAGCGACGGCGGCAAGTCCTCCGGCTCCACCTCCACCTCCTCGGCGGCTTCCGCCACCGGCAACGCGAGCACCACCGGCACCGCGAGCACCGACGGCGGCACCGGCAACGCCCCCAAGGCCAAGGGCGCCATCACCGTGTTCGCCGCCGCCTCGCTCAAGGAGACCTTCACCGAGCTCGGCAAGAAGTTCGAGGCCGCCAACCCGGGCGCCAAGGTCACCTTCAACTTCGGCGGCAGCTCCGCCCTCGCCGCCAGCATCAACTCCGGAGCCCCGGCGGACGTTTTCGCCGCCGCCAGCCCCGTCACCATGAAGACCGTGACCGACGCGGGCGGTGCGAGCGGCGAGCCGAGGACGTTCGTCAAGAACACCCTCGCCATCGCCGTGCCCAAGGGCAACCCCAAGCACATCGCGGGCCTGAAGGACCTCACCGGCTCGGGCGTGAAGGTCGCGCTGTGCGCGAAGGAGGTGCCTTGCGGCGCCGCCGCCCTCACCGCACTGAAGGCCGCCGGCCTCAACCTCACCCCGGTCACCCTGGAGCAGGACGTCAAGGGCGCGCTCACCAAGGTCGAGCTCGGCGAGGTCGACGCCTCGCTGGTGTACAAGACCGATGTGCAGGCCGATGCTGCGAAGATCGACGGTGTGGACTTCCCCGAGGCCGACAAGGCCGTGAACGACTACCCGATCGCCGCCCTCGCCAAGGCGCCGAACAAGGACGGCGCGACCGCCTTCGTCGCCTACGTCCAGTCCCCCGAGGCCAAGCAGGTGCTGACCGCGGCGGGCTTCCAGGCGCCGTGAAGGACCGCACCACCGGCGACGGCCAGGACGGTGCCGCCGAGCCCGGCCGGGACGGCATCGCCGAGGCACCGGCCGGACCCGCGAAGGCCCTGCCGTGGCTCCGGAGCACGCGCCGCCGAAGCGGACACCCCCGGAACACGGGCCCCTGGAACACGGACCCCCGAAACGCATACCGCCGGAGCACCCGCCGCCGCCCGGGCTCGCAGCGCGTCCCGGTCACGCTGCTGCTCCCGGCGCTGCTCGGCCTGGCGTTCCTGATCCTCCCGCTGGTCGGGCTCCTGATCCGGGCGCCGTGGAGCGGTCTGTCCGAGCAGCTCACCAGCACCGCCGTCTGGGACGCCCTGCAGCTGTCGCTGATCTGCGCGACGGCCGCCACGGCGGTCTCGCTGGTCCTCGGCGTCCCGCTGGCCTGGCTGCTCGCCCGCACCGAGCTGCCAGGCCGGCGGCTGATCCGGGCGCTGGTCACCCTGCCGCTGGTGCTGCCGCCGGTGGTGGGCGGTGTGGCGCTGCTGCTGGTGCTGGGGCGGCGCGGGATCGTCGGCTCCTGGCTGGACTCGGCCTTCGGCATCACCCTGCCCTTCACCACCACCGGGGTGGTGATCGCCGAGGCCTTCGTGGCGATGCCCTTCCTGGTGATCAGCGTCGAGGGAGCCCTGCGGGCGGCCGACCCCCGCTACGAGGAGGCGGCGGCGACCCTGGGTGCCTCCCGGCTGACCGCGTTCCGCCGGGTCACCCTGCCGATGATCGCCCCGGGGATCGCAGCCGGGGCCGTACTGGCCTGGGCCCGGGCGCTCGGCGAGTTCGGCGCGACGATCACCTTCGCGGGCAACTTCCCGGGCCGCACCCAGACCATGCCACTGGCCGTCTACCTGGCCATGGAGTCCGACCCGGAGGCCGCGATCGCGCTGTCGCTGGTCCTGCTGGTGGTCTCCGTCGCCGTCCTCGTCGGCCTGCGCGACCGCTGGATGTCGACCCCGTGACCCAGGATGCCGAGCCGATGAACCCCCCGCACCCCCCGCGCCCCGGGAACCCCGTGAACCCCTCGGGCCCCACCGGTGCCCCGCTCATCGCAGTCACCACCGAGGCCACCACCGGCCCCGCCCTCGACGCCCGCCTGCGGGTCGACCGCGCCGCCTTCGCCCTCGACCTCGCGCTCACCGCCGCCCCCGGCGAGGTGGTCGCGCTGCTCGGCCCGAACGGCGCCGGCAAGTCCACCGCCCTGCGAGCCCTGGCCGGCCTGCTCCCGCTCACCGACGGCCACCTGCGCCTGGACGGCCGCGTCCTGGAGGACCCGGCCCAGCGCCTGCACACCCCCGCCGAACAGCGGCCGGTCGGCGTGGTGTTCCAGGACTACCTGCTCTTCCCGCACCTCAGCGCGCTCGACAACGTCGCCTTCGGCCCGCGCTGCCAGGGCTGCCCCAAGCGCGAGGCCAGGGCCGAGGCGGCGGCGTGGCTGGAGCGGATGGGCCTGGCCGAGCACGCCGCGGTGCGCCCCGGCCGGCTCTCCGGCGGCCAGGCCCAGCGGGTGGCGCTCGCCCGGGCCCTGGCCGTCCGCCCCCGGCTGCTCCTGCTGGACGAGCCGCTGGCCGCCCTGGACGTCCGCACCCGGCTCGACGTACGGGCCCAACTGCGGCGCCACCTGGCCGACTTCGAGGCCGTGGCGGTACTGGTGACGCACGACCCGCTGGACGCGATGGTGCTGGCCGACCGGCTGGTGGTGATCGAGGACGGCCACGAGGTGCAGTCCGGGAGCCCGGCGGAGGTCGCCCGCCGGCCGCGCACCGACTACATCGCCCGCCTGGTCGGCCTCAACCTGTACCGGGGCCGGGCCGAGGGCACCCGGGTCACCCTCCCGGACGGGACCGTCCTGACCACCGCCGAGGAGCTGTCCGGACCGGCGTTCGTGGCCTTCCCGCCCTCCGCCGTCACCCTGTACCGGGAGCGACCGCAGTCCAGCGCCCGCAACCTGTGGCAGGCCGAGGTCACCGGCCTGGACCTGCACGGCGACCAGGTGCGCGCCGAACTCTCCGGCCCCCTGCCGATGGCCGCCGACCTCACCCAGGCCGCCGTCGCCGAACTGGGGCTGGCACCGGGCACGGCGGTCTGGGCCTCGGTCAAGGCCACCCAGACCCACGCCTACCCGGCCTGACCCGCCGACCTACCCGTAGCGCCCCCGCCCGAACCGGCCACCCGCCCGAACCGCCCGAACCGGCCACCCGCCGCTACTCCGAGGGCTCGACGAAGCCCGACTCGTACGCGGCGATCACCGCCTGGGTCCGGTCCCGGGCGCCGAGCTTCGCCAGCACGCTGCTGACGTGTGTCTTCACCGTCTGCACCCCGAGGACCAGCCGCTCGGCGATCTCCCCGTTGCTCAGCCCGCGCGCCATCAGCCGCAGCACCTCGGCCTCCCGCCCGGTCAGTGCCGCCCGGTCCATGGCCGCACGGGCGGCGGGGTTGCCCTGCCCGGCGGCCAGGCGGCGGATCGCGGCCGGAAACAGCAGCGACTCTCCGGCCGCCGCCAGCCGTACGGCGTGGGCGATCTCCGCCGGGCGGGAGCGCTTGAGCAGGAAGCCATCGGCGCCCGCGCGCAGCGCCTGGTAGACGTAGTCGTCGTTCTCGAAGGTGGTGACGACCAGGATCCGCGGCGTCCGCTCCCCCGGCGCGCCGGGGCGCAGCAGTTCGCGGGTGGCGGCCAGACCGTCCAGTACGGGCATCCGGACGTCCATCAGCACCACGTGCGGGCGCAGCGCGCGGGCCAGCACCACCGCCTCCGCGCCGTCGGCCGCCTCGCCGACCACCCGCAGGTCGCCCTGGGCCTCCAGCACGGCCCGCATCCCGGCCCGTACCAGTTCCTCGTCGTCGGCGAGCAGGATGTCGGTCACTCCGGTGCCGCCTGCGCCTGCTGTCCGACCGTCGCCCGCAAGATCATTCGTCACGAGCCCAAGCGTAGGGGCAGCCGGACGTCGAGCACCCACTCCCCGGTCCCCTCGGCGGGCGGCCCGAGGCGGTCGGCCGGCCCGGCCGAGGCCGCTCCGCCGAGCAGCACGGCGCGCTCGCGGATGCCGCGCAGCCCCTTGCCGCCCTTGCGCGAGCCGCCGCCCCGACCCGGTGCCGCCACCAGGCGGTTGGCGCAGCGCAGCTCCAACTGCCCGTCCCGGACGGCGACCTGGACCTCGACCGGCTGACCGGGCGCGTACTTGAGCGCGTTGGTGACGCCTTCCTGGACGATCCGGTAGGACTCGCGCGAGAGCACCCCGGGCAGCACCCCGGCCGGCACCTCGATGCTCGCCTCGACCGGGCTGCCGGCCGCGCGGGCGGTGTCGAACAGCGCGGGCAGCTGGTCGATGCCGGGCTGCTCGGTGGCCACCGCGTTGCGCGCGGCGCCGCCCGCCGGGGTCTCGCGCAGCAGGACCAGAGTGCGTTCGAGGTCCTCCATCGCCTGCCGCCCGGTCTCCTCGATGACCTCGAGCGCCTTGGCGGCGAAGGCCGGGTCACCGACCTCGCGCGCCGCGCCCGCCTGAAGGACAGTCACCGTCAGCGCGTGGCCGATGGAGTCGTGCAGCTCGCGGGCCAACCGGTTGCGCTCCAGGAGCCGTTCGGCCCGCAGCTCGGCCTCCGCCAGCCGTTCCGCCGGGGACGGCCCCAGCAGCCGTACGGCCATGGCGAGTTGGAGGCGGCCCGCCCAGACCACCAGCCAGCCGAAGCCGACCGCCAGCACAGGGGCGAGCGGGAGGTACCAGAAGGCACGCGGACCGGTCAGCAGGTCGAAGATCGGGGCGAGGCCGAACACCGTCGAGAAGCCGACCGCGGAACCGAGCACCACCCGCCCGATCAACCAGCCCGCCGTGCGCCGCCGGTCGGCCCAGGTGCGGGAGGACTCGACGCCGACGTCCTCCTCGCGGTCGGGCACCAGCAGCAGCCGCGCCTGCACACCCTCGGCCCGGCGCGCCGCCGGGACGAGCGCGACCAGCGCGAGCACGACGACGTCCAGCGAGACTGCCGTCACCAGGATCGCGCCGAGGCTCTTCTGGTACGTCCCCGGGTAGATCATCAGGATGACGCCCGCGAAGATCCACCCGACCAGCAGGTGCAGCAGCCGGGCGTAACTGGCACCGGCGACCAGCGGGGCGAGGATCCTGGTCACTCCGCTCCGGATCCGGAACGCGGGCATTCTTGGCACGGCCCCATCCTGCCAGCTCAGCGCGCGCCCCCGGTTCCCCCGCCGGGTTGCCGCCGGCTCCCTCCCGGGAGGGAGGCGAATCCCCGCTGCGGCGGGATCCGCCCACCCGGCCCGCTCCGGTCGAATGGAACCACCGCCCGGAGCACGGACGGTGACCAGCTACGAGGAGAAGGGGCGGCCGTGATCGAGATCCAGGGCCTGACCAAGGAGTACGACGGCCGGCGGGTCGTCGACGACCTGTCGTTCGAGGTCCGGCCCGGCGTGGTGACCGGCTTCCTGGGCCCGAACGGCGCCGGGAAGAGCACCACCATGCGGCTGGTCCTCGGCCTGGACCGCCCCACCGCCGGGCGCGCCCTGGTCGGCGGCCGCCCGTACGCCGAACTCGCCGAGCCGCTCCGGCAGGTGGGCGCACTGCTGGACGCCCAGGCGCTGCACGGCGGACGGACGGCACAGGGCCATCTGCGCTGGCTCGCCGCGAGCAATGGCCTGCCGGAGCGACGGGTCGGCGAGGTGCTCGCCCAGGTCGGGATGGCGGAGGCCGCCGGGCGGCGGATCCGGGGTTTCTCGCTCGGGATGCGCCAGCGCCTCGGAGTGGCAGCCGCACTGCTCGGCGACCCGCCGGTGCTGCTGCTGGACGAACCGGTCAACGGCCTGGACCCGGAGGGCATCCGCTGGATCCGCACCCTGCTGCGCGAACTGGCCGCGGAGGGACGGGCGGTGCTGGTCTCCTCCCACCTGATGACCGAAATGGCCCTCACCGCCGACCACTTGGTGGTGATCGGCCGCGGCCGGCTGCTCGCGGACGCCGCCACCTCGGCGTTCATCGACCGCCACGGCCGCACCAGGATCCGGGTCCGGGCGGTGGACGCCACCAAGTTGGCCGCGCTGCTCGGCGGGCCCGGTCACGGTCTCGACGCGGTCGAAGTCGACGGCGGCGCCTGGGAGGTGACCGGCGCCGAACCCGAGCGCATCGCCGCCCTGGCCGCCGAGCACGGCGTGGTGCTGTACGAGATCGCGGTCCGACAGGACTCGCTGGAGGAGGCGTTCATGCGGATGACCGCGGACAGCGTCGAGTACCGCGCGGAGGCCGCCGCGTGAGCGTCCTGTCCCGGGCCTTCCACGCCGAGCGGATCAAGCTCAGCACCCTCCGCTCGCTCTGGGTCCCGCCGCTGCTCGCCGTGCTGCTCACCGCCGGTGCCACCACGGCCGTCGGCGCGGCGCTCGGCCGCGCCGACCACAGCATCACCGACGATCCGGGCGTCGGCGTCTTCTACGGACTCAACTTCGGCCAGGCCGCCCTGGTCGCCTTCGGAGTCCTGCTGATCGGCCAGGAGTTCAACACCCGGATGATCGACGTCTCGCTCGCCGCGGTCCCCCGGCCCGGCCGACTTTACGGCGCCAAGCTGGCGTTGGGTGCGCTGATCGGGCTCGGCGCGGGCGCGGCCGGTACGGCGGGCGCGTACACCGGGTACGCGGCCACCGTCCCCGCCGACTGGCGCGGCCCGGCCTTCGCCCGCGCGGCCACGGCCGGCGTGCTCTACCCGGCGTTCCTGGTGGTGTTCTGCCTCGGCGTGACCGCGCTGCTCGGCAACCTCACCGCCGCCATGGGCCTGCTGACCCCGACCGTCTTCCTGCTCTCGCCGCTGCTCGCGGGCGTGCCCGGGCTGCGCGAGGTGTTCCAGTTCCTCCCCGACCGGGCCGGCCAGTACGCGCTGCGCTACGTCGACGACCCGCAGCTCGCGTACGGGCACTGGACCGGGCTGGCGATCATGGCGTTCTGGACGGCACTGGCGGCGTACGGCGGACTGCGGGCGATGCGGCGGCGCGCCAAGTGACCCTGAGCGAAGGAGAGATGAGGATGAGCCTCGGCAACGCCCTGCGCGCCGAACGGATCAAGTTCACCACCCTGCCCTCGCAGTGGGCGGCACCGCTGACCGCCGTGGTCATCACCGTCGGGGTGACCACGGCCGTCAACGCCGCCTACTCGACGAAGGACCACGCCCCCGGCGATGACCCGGCCGCCGGGATCTTCTACGGCCTGCTGTTCGGCCACGTGGCCGTGGCCTGCCTCGGAATCCTGCTGATGGGGCAGGAGTTCAACACCCGCATGATCGGCACGTCACTCACCGCCGTCCCCCGGCGCGGCCGGCTGTACGCCGCCAAGATCGCGCTCGGTGCCGGACTGGGCCTGCTGGTGGGGCTGGCCTCCACGGCGGGCTGCTTCCTCGCCGTCGACGCCACCGCAGGCCTGGACCTCTCCACCCCCGGACTGGCCCGCAGCTTCCTCGCCGGGGTGCTCTACCACCCGATGATGGTGCTGATCTGCCTCGGACTGACCGCGATGCTGGGCAACTTCAGCGCGGCGCTCGGCCTGCTCACCCCGATGGTCTTCCTCGGCACCACCTGGCTGGCCGCGATCCCCGGCGTGCGTGAGGTCGGCCAGTTCCTGCCCGACCGGGCCGGCCTCTACGCGATGCGCACCCACACCGAACCCGGCATCCACTACGGCCACTGGACCGGGCTGCTGATCATGGCACTCTGGACGACGGCAGCGGCGTACGGCGGCCTCCGGGCGATGCGGCGCTACCAGGCCTCGGGCGAGTAGCGGGCGACCGCGCAACGGGGAACGGGGAACAGGGGCAACGGACAAGCGGGCGCAGACAGCGAACAGATGACAGATGACAGATTTCGAAATCTGTCATCTGTTCGCTGTGATCTGTTCGCCGTCACCGCAGCGCCGGGTGCTCCGCGATCACCGTGCAGCTACCCGGCGCGATCTCCGTGAAGCCCGCGTCCTGGACCACCGGCAGCCCGCTGCGGACCAGTTCCTCCCACGCCTGCGGCGCAGCCGTGCGGACCGCGAGCGCGAAGCCCGACTCCGCCCACTCCTTGCGCTGCGCCGCGTCCAGCCGCCACCAAGCGAGCTGCGCCGCGTGCCCGGTCTGGGCCATCGTCTTGCCCGCGCTCATCTCCAGCTCCGGGTTGAGCCACAACACCGGCAGCTCCGGATCGGGCGCACCGACCTCGGCGGCCTCCTCCAGGTCCGTCCCGGAGACCTGCAGTTTGGCGAGTTCCTTCGGCCAGCCGTCCAGCGGGATCGGCGGGAACACCCGCACCTCCGCCTCCTGCCCTCGCACCGTGATGCCCGGCAGCTCCTGCGCCCGGCGCCACTCCCCGCCCCGGGCCCGCCGGACCACCTTGCGGATCCGGGCGTCCTCCCAGGCCGCGACCCGCGCGGCCCACTCGCCGTCCACCTCGGTCACCCGGGGATCGGCGAGCAGCGTCAGCACCGCCCGCGCCGAGGTCTCCAGCGCATCCGTCCGCCCCGGCGGCGTGGCCCGCTCCAGCCGGACGACCAGCGGCAGCACGTACTGGGGCAGCGCATCGCGTTCCGCAGGGTCGGAAACGTCAGCGACGTCGGAGACGTCATCGGGGGTGGCAACGAGGGCCGGGGCATCGAACGGAGAAGTCACCCGTCCAGCATGCCAGCCCGCAGTCCACCCCCATGTTCTGCCCCCTGGCCCGACAGCCGGGCTCAGCGAGGCCGCTTGGGCTCAGCGCAGCCGCTGCCGCAGTTCGTCCACCGCCGTCCGGATCCCCGCGCCGTACGCATCCTCCGGCAGCGCGTCCAGACTCCGCACCGCGCGCTCGAGCTGCTCGCGCGCGAGGTCGGGCTCACCGAGCTTGAGGTGGTCGGAGGCCAGGTTGAGGTGCAGCGAGGGATAGAAGGCCCGCACCTGGAGGGCTGACTCGTACGTGGCGGCGCGCTCGGCGGTCAGCGAGTCGGCCGCCGCGAGGGCCCGCCGGTCCCACTCCAGCTCCGCCCCGGGGTCGTCCTGCAGATCGGCCAGATAGTGCGCCAGGACGCAGCGGTGGAAGACGTCCCGCTCCCCCAGTTCCTCCCACAGGGCCTCGAAGCTGGCCCGCGCCTCGGCGGTCCGCCCGCGCTGCGCCGCCCGCACCCCGTCCAGCCCGAGCGCGATCCGACTCAGCGCCGACTCCTCCGGCACCGAGCCCTCCGGCGCCGACTCCCCCGAGGGCGACTCCCCCGAGGGCACACCTCTCATACCAGACACATCGGACATGCCCGCAGCCTAGCCGCCCACTCACCGTCCCGCCCGAGCGGCGAGCCGCGCCACCGACCCGACCCGATCCGACGCCCGCTCAGCGCCGGTACCCGCGCTGCGGGTCCCGCTCCTCCGCGTCCTCGTACATCAGGAACCACCCCTCCGGATGCGTCGCCGCCAGCAGCAGTTCGGTGCGCTGCTCCGCGCCGAGCTCCGGGTCCCCGTCGTCCGGCCCGTACACGCCGAACAGCTCGTCGTGGCAACCGTCCCAGTCGTAGTCGTACAGGTCGGCCGGCAGGTCGCCCATCATGTCGGCCACCGATTCGGGCTGGGAGCCGAGCAGCGCCCGGGCGTCCACCAGCGCCATCCGCAGCGCGAGCTCCTCGGCCAGGCAGCGCGGCAGCGGCCATTCGCCGAGGGCGAGGTCGTCGGCCAGGTCGTCGAAGGCGCGGGCCATCGCGCGTCGCCAGCTCCGCTGGAGCCGCCAGGTGCGCTGGGGCAGCCGGGCGAAGACCGTCCAGTCCACGTCCTCTCCGTCGACGACCGGGTCGTCGCCGTGCTCGTCGAGGTCGTCGTAGGCGGCGTCGGCCAGGCCGAGCAGCTGGGCGTGCAGCAGGCAGGCGGTGCGCGGGGTGAGGGTCCAGTCCGCGCCCGCGCCGCCGCCGTCCTCGTCCTCGCCGTCCAGCGGGAACAGCTCGGCGAAGTCCGGTGTGAAGTCCTCGGTGACGCTGATCTCCAGCGTGCCGCCGAGCGCCTCGACTCCGGGGATCGCGGCCACCAGCCGGTCCGGGTGCAGCAGCGCGCCGAGCGCCGCGTTGGCGTCCTCGGCGACCTCGCGCAGCAGTGCGCGGCGCTGGCCGGCCGGGTCGATGCCCTCGAAGTCCAGTTCCTCGACGGCCCTGATCGCGGCCGCGCGCAGCGCCGGCCAGTCGGTGATACGCAGGCCCAGCACCACCGTCGCCTCGATCTCCGGCGCGCCGGAGTACTCCGCCGCGCCCGGCCCCTGCGGATGATCGCTTCGCTCGCCCATGGGGCTACGGTACGGCTTTTCCGCCGCCCGATCACCGGTCTGAACCAGCTTCCGGAGACCATCTCGGCCAGCGCCCCGCCGCGCCTCTGTCACTCGGACGCACGGCACCGGCAGGATGGACCGCATGGCTGACATCAACGAGTACGGCGGCGGGCAGGGCCCGAACGCCGACGTCCTGGTCGTGACCACCAATGACATCCCCGGCTTCCGGGTCGACCACATGATCGGCGAGGTGTTCGGACTCACGGTGCGCAGCCGGCACATCGGCAGCCAGATCGGCGCCGGGCTGAAGTCACTGATCGGCGGCGAGCTGCGGGGTCTGACGAAGACCCTGGTGGAGAGCCGCAACGAGGCGATGCAGCGGCTGATCGAGCAGACCAAGGCGCGCGGCGGGAACGCGGTCCTGATGATGCGCTTCGACGTGACCGAGGCGGCGGACGTCGGCACCGAGGTCTGCGCGTACGGCACCGCCGCGGTGATCTCCCCGATCGGCTGAGGCCGCTCCCCCGCCGGAGCCCGGCCGTCACGGGAACAGCCACCCGGCCCCCGATGTTTCACCGGCGTGACTGTTTACAGTGCAACGAACGAGGGTGCAACGAGCGCGGGTGCAACCAACGAGGCCCGACAGCGGCTCGTGGACGTCCTGGTGGTGGGCGCCGGGCAGGCGGGACTGTCCGCCGCCTACCACCTCCGCCGCCGCGGTTTCGCCCCCTACCGGGAGGGAGCCGACGGCGGCTTCGTCGTCCTCGACGCCAACCCCACCCCCGGCGGCGCCTGGGCGCACCGCTCGCCGTCGCTGCGGATGGCCACCGTGCACGGCTTCCACGACCTCCCGGACGCCGAGCTCCCGGCGCCCGACCCCGAGGCCCGCGCGCGCGAGGTGGTGCCGGGGTACTTCACGGCGTACGAGGCCCGGCACGCGCTCCCAGTCGTGCGCCCGGTCGCGGTTCGGGCCGTGCGCGCCGAGTCCGAGCGCCCCGACTCCCGGCTGCTGGTCGAGACCGACCACGGCACCTGGTCGACCCGGGCACTGATCAACGCCACCGGTACCTGGACCCGCCCCTTCCTCCCGCACTACCCTGGCCACTTCGCGGGCCGTCAGCTGCACTACGCCGAGTACCGCGGCCCCGAGGAGTTCGCGGGCAAGCGCGTCCTGGTGGTGGGCGGCGGCGCCTCGGCGATCCAGGTGCTGTCGGAGGTGGCGGCGGTGGGCGAGACGGTCTGGGTCACGCGCTCCGAACCGGTCTACCACGAGGGCCCGTTCACCCCCGAGTACGGTCGCGCGGTGGTCGCCAAGGTCGAGGAGCGGGTCCGTCAGGGGCTGCCGGTGCGCAGCGTGGTGAGCGTGACCGGACTCGGCCCCTCCGTCGCCTACCGCCGCGCGCAGGAGCTGGGGGCGCTGCACCGCCGACCGATGTTCGACCGGCTCACCGAGCACGGAGTGGCCTGGGGCACGCAGGAAACGGCGGTGGACGCGATCGTCTGGGCGACCGGTTTCCGCCCCGAGGTCGGCCACCTCGCCCCGCTCGGCCTGCGCTCCCCCGGCGGCGGCATCGCGCTCACCGGCACCCGCGCCACCGCCGACCCGCGCGTCCACCTGGTCGGCTACGGCCCGTCCGCCAGCACCATCGGCGCCAACCGGGCCGGCCGCGCCGCCGTCAACGACCTGGTCAGGCTGCTCGGCGACCCGGCGAAGCTGACGACGGAGGGGACGGCGAAGGAGACGACGACGGGGACCCCGGACGAGCGCACGCAGGTCCCCGTCGCCGGCTGAACCACCGCGGATCAGCGGTCGTAGTCGACCGTGACCCGGTCGGTGAGCGGGCGGGCCTGGCAGGTGAGGACGTAGCCGGCCGCCAGCTCCTTCTCCTCCAGCGCGAAGTTGCGGCGCATCTCCACCTCGCCCTCGGTGACCAGGGCCCGGCAGGTGCCGCAGACCCCGCCCTTGCAGGCGAACGGCAGGTCGGGGCGGGAGCGCTGGGCGCCGTCCAGGATCGAGCGGTCTCGCGGAAGGGTGAGGGTGCTGCCGCGTCCGTCGAGGACGACGGTGACCTCGCTGCGCTCGCCGGGCGCGCCCTCGGCGTCGCCGTCCGCGCGGTCCCAGTCCTCGTCGCGCTCGGCGAGCGGCTCGTCCTCGGCGTGGAACAGCTCCTGGTGCACCCGCTCGCCCGGCACCTCCAGTTCGGCGAGCAGTTCCTTCGCCCCGGCGACCATGCCGAACGGACCGCACAGCCACCAGTGCCCGACACCGCCGACGTCCACCAGCGCCGCCAGCAGCGCCCGGACCCGCTCCGGATCCAGCCGTCCGCTGAGCAGTTCGGCGTCCCTGGTCTCCCGGGAGAGCACGTGCACCAGCTGGAAGCGGCCGAGGTAGCGGTCCTTCAGGTCGGCCAGCTCGTCCGCGAACATCACGGTGTCGCTGCGCCGGTTGCCGTAGAGCAGGGTGACGGTGGAGCGACGGTCGGCGGCCAGTACCGAGGCGGCGATCGACAGCATCGGGGTGATGCCGGAGCCGGCCGCGAGCAGCACGTGGTCGGCGGGGACGCCGAGTTCGGGGGTGAACAGGCCGGACGGGGTCAGCACCTCGACCTCCTCGCCGGGCCGGGCCTCGCGCACCAGCCAGCGCGAGAACAGTCCGCCGGGCACCTCGCGGACGGCGATCCGCAGCGGCCCGCCGACGGGGGCGCAGATCGAGTACGAGCGGCGCTCGTCGGCGCCGTCCACCACCTTGCGCAGGGTCAGGGTCTGCCCGGGCCGGAACGCGTACGCGGCCACCAAGTCGTCCGGCACCGCGAAGGTCACCGCCACGGCGTCCTCGCAGAGCCGCTCCACCCGGTCGATCCGCAGCCGGTGGAAGCTCGGACGGCGGGCCGGGCGGACAGCCTCCATGGCGGCTGTGGAGACCGTGGAGTCCGTGGAGTCCGTGGAGGCCGTGGAAGCGGCGGGCGAGGCGGAGGCGGGCGAGGCGGCGGGCATTCTCAGATCTCCTTGACGCGTTCGAACGGCTCGCGGCAGGCGCGGCAGCGCCAGAGCGCCTTGCAGGCGGTGGAGCCGAAGCGGGACAGCTCCTCCGTGTCGTTGCCGCCGCAGTGCGGGCAGGGCACGGGGGTCGCGGCTCCCGTGCGGGTGGGGCCGAGGGCGAGCGGAACCGGCCCGGGCGCGGACGCGACGGCCGAGGTCGGACGCGGCGGGGCGATGCCCGCCTCGGCGAGCTTGCGGCGGCCCTCGGCGGTGATCAGGTCGGTGGACCACGGCGGGTCCAGCCGCAGCCGCACCCGGACGTCCGGGTACCCGGCGGCGCGCAGCCGGCGGTCGACGTCGGCGGCCATCTCGGCGACGGCAGGGCAGCCCGAGTAGGTCGGGGTCAGCCAGGCGGTCACCGTGCCGCTGGCGCCGTCCACCTCGACCTCGGCCAGCACGCCCAGGTCGGCCAGGGTGAGCATGGGCAGCTCCGGGTCCGGCACGGCTGCGGCGACCGACCAGGCCAGGTCGCGCACGGTGCCGACGCTGCCGACGGTCCCCGTGGTGCCGGTCACCACGTCGCCCCCGGGTGTGCGCGGGCCACCACCTGCAGCTCGGCGAGCAGCGGGCCGAGCGCCTCGGTGTGCACCCCGTCCCGGCCGGCCCGGCCCAGCACGGTGGCCAGCGGCGGCACGTCCGGCACGGTCAGCCCGGCCTCGGCGATCACGGCCGCGAGCTCGCGCAGCACCGGTTCGCGCAGCTCCGCCGGGTCGACACCCACCCGCAGCTCCACCGGGTGCGCGGTGAACAGCTCCTCCAGCAGCGGCCAGACCGCGTCCAGCCCCGCCTGCATCCGCTCCGCCGAGTACGACGTGCCGTCGCCGAGCCGCAGCGTCCAGGCGCTGGCGTACTCGCGGTGGTACGCCAGCTCCTTGACGCCCCGGGCGGCGACCGCGGCCAGCACCGGGTCGGGGTGCGCGGCCAGCGCCTCGTACAGCGCGCCGCGGGCGGTGGAGAACAACAGCAGCCGGGCGATCGAGTACGCGAAGTCGCCGTTCGGAGTCTCCACCAGGCGGACGTTGCGGAACTCGTACTCCTCCCGCCAGTACGCCAGGTCGTCCTCGGTGCGGCCGGAGCCGTCCGCCTGGCCGGCCCGGGTGAGCAGCAGACGGGCCTGGCCGAGCAGGTCGAGGCCGAGGTTGGCGAGCGCGACCTCCTCCTCCAGCTCGGGCGCCCGGGTGCACCACTCGATCAGCCGCTGGGCGAGCACCAGGGCGTCGTCGCCGAGCATCTGGCAGTAGGCGGCGAGATCGGCGCCGGCCAGGCCGGCGGGCAGGGCGGTGTCCACGCCGAGCAGCGGGTCGGCGAAGCCAGTCCCGTACGCCCAGCGGCCCTCGCCCTCGGGGCCGGGGGTGGCTCCGGCGAGGCTGAGGTAGACGTGGTCGTCCTCGGTGGTGGACGTGGTGTGGTCGTGCACGGTGGCTCCCCCGTCAGATGTGCGGGACATCCTCGGGGATGTCGTAGAAGGTCGGGTGGCGGTAGACCTTGTCACCGCTGGGCTCGAAGAACGGGTCGCGCTCGTCCGGGGTGGAGGCGGTGATCGCGTCCGAGCGGACCACCCAGAGGCTGACGCCCTCGTTGCGACGGGTGTACAGGTCACGGGCGGCGAGCAGCGCCATCCGGTCGTCGGAGGCGTGCAGCGAGCCGACGTGGACGTGGTTCAGGCCGCGTCGGGGGCGGACGAACACCTCGTACAGCGGCCAGCCGGCCTTGGACTCGGTCACGTTCAGTTCTCCTGTTCGGGGGTGTGCCGCTCGGCGGGTGCGGCTTGTTCGGCGGCGCGCTTGGCCGCGTACGCGACGGCCGCCTCGCGCACCCAGGCGCCGTCCTCGTGGGCGGCCCGGCGGCGGTCGACCCGCTGGGCGTTGCACGGGCCCTGGCCGTGGATGACCCTGGTCAGTTCGGACCAGTCCGGCTCACCGAAGTCCCAGCCGCCGCGCCCCTCGTTCCAGCGCAGCTCGGGGTCCGGGAGGGTGACGCCCAGGTGCTCGGCCTGCGGAACGGTCATGTCGACGAAGCGCTGACGGAGCTCGTCGTTGGTGTGGCGCTTGATCCGCCAGGCCATCGAGCGGGCGGTGTTCGGCGACTCGGCGTCCGAGGGACCGAACATCATCAGCGACGGCCACCACCAGCGGTCGACCGCGTCCTGGACCATCCGGCGCTGGGCGTCGGTGCCGCGCATCAGCGTCATGAGGAGCTCGTAGCCCTGGCGCTGGTGGAAGGACTCCTCCTTGCAGATCCGCACCATCGCGCGGGCGTACGGACCGTAGCTGCAGCGGCAGAGCGGGACCTGGTTGCAGATCGCGGCGCCGTCCACCAGCCAGCCGATCACGCCGACGTCGGCGAAGGTGAGGGTGGGGTAGTTGAAGATCGAGGAGTACTTCTGGCGGCCGCTGATCAGCTTCTCGGTGAGTTCGGCGCGGTCGACGCCGAGGGTCTCGGCTGCGGCGTAGAGGTAGAGGCCGTGGCCCGCCTCGTCCTGGGCCTTGGCCAGCAGGATGGCCTTGCGGCGCAGCGAGGGGGCCCGGGTGAGCCAGTTGCCCTCGGGCTGCATGCCGATGATCTCGGAGTGGGCGTGCTGGGCGATCTGCCGGATCAGGGTGGCCCGGTAGGCGTCCGGCATCCAGTCTCTGGGCTCGATCCGCTGCTCGGCGGCGATCACCGCGTCGAACCGGTCCTCCGGCGTCTGCGCCGGGACCGCCTCGGCCACCTCTGCTGTCACCACGGTCCCCTCTCGTGTTCCCTGCTCGGGCTCCCTGCGCTGGCACCCGGGCGCCAACCGACTGACCGTTCGGTCGGTACCATTGTGCGCGGCGGGGCGGAGGGATGGCAAGGGAAGGGAATGGAAAACGGATGACAGCTGACAGAATCTGAAATCTGTCAGCTGTCATCTGTTAACTGTCTTCTGTCAGCCGTCTTCCGTCAGCTTTCCTCGGCTCACCCCTCCCCGCGGTTCCGCAGCCGGGGCAGCGGAACGGCGAGCAGCGCCGCCAGCAGGGCGATCCGCGGCGCTAGCTGGTCCAGCCGGATGTATTCGTGCCGGGCGTGCGCACCGGCACCCACCGCGCCGAAGCCATCCAGCGTCGGCAGTCCGCGCGAGCCGGGCAGATTGGTGTCCCCGGCCCCTCCCGCCGGGGCACCGTCCAGCTGCTGCCCGAGCACAGCGGCGAGCGAACGCACGTGCCTGAGCAGCGGGTTGCCGGTCCGCTCGGGCCAGGCCGGCCGACTGGACAGCACCTCGGTGCGCACCCGCGCACCCGGCCGCAGCGCGGTCAGCCGGGCGAGGTTGTCGAGCGTGCGGCGCTGCGCCTCGGCGGTGGAGAACCGCAGGCCGAGCTCGGCCTCGGCCCGTCCGGCCACCACGTTGGCCCGCGAACCCCCGCTGATCCGACCGGCGTTGAGCTCGGTTCCGGGCTGGCCCGCGAGGCCGCGGACGAGCACGAGCTGATCGACGAGCTCGTCCACCGCCGACACCCCGTCGTGGGCGTCGTTGCCCGCGTGCGCTTCCCGCCCGGTGACGGTGAGGCGCACCCGGGTGCTGCCTCGCCGCGCGGTCTTCAGCCGCCCGTCCGGGTGCGGCGGCTCCAGCCCCAGAACAGCTGCCGCGCCGCGTAGTTGGCGTTCGACCAGGCGCCGCCCGTCCGGACTGCCGACCTCCTCGTCGGACACCACGACCAGCCGCACGGTGCGGTGCGGTCGCTCCCCCAGGTCCGCGAGCAGCGCCAACGCGCCCTCCAGGACGGCCAGTCCGCCCTTCATGTCGACCACGCCGGGCCCGGTGAGCCGACCGTCCTGCTCGGCCACCGGCCAGTCCGCCAGGGTGCCGACCGGCCAGACGGTGTCGTGGTGGCCGACGATCAGCAGGTGCGGCAGGGTCTCGTCCCGGCCCTCCCACTCGATCACGAGGTGGTCGCCGGCCGGCCCGGGCTCGCGGCGTGCGGTGGCCCCGGTGGCGCGGAACCCGGCGGCCAACTCCTCGGCGAGCGCGTCGAGTCGTGGCGCGTCTCCACTCGGTGACTCGATCCGGGCGAGGTCCGCGCAGCGCCGCCGGACGGCACCCGCGAGGGTGCGGGCCCGGGCACTGAGCGCCTGCGGCAGTCCGGGCAGGGCCGCGGTGGTTCCGGAGGCGGCGGTGCTGGCAGAGGCGGCGCTGGCGGAGGCGATGGTTCCGGAGGCAGTGTTGCCGGAGGTAAGGGCGCCCGCAGCAGCGGTGGTACTGGAATTGGCATGACCGGCAGTGGAGCCGGCCGCGGGGGCCAGGGCTTCGCCGCCGGCGGCGGCCGGAACGGCCACGGGTGCGCGGTCGGGTTCGGCGGCGGCACCCTGCGCGGCCGGCGGCCCGACGACCTGGGGACTCAACGCTCGCCTCCGCGGCCGTAGCCGGTATTCAGCGGCCGGACCGGCCGACCGCTCCCGCCCGGGTACCAGGCCCGGCCGGGCCGCACCGCTCGGCCGGGAGGTTGGACGCCCCGTCGGACCGGTCCGTCTGGCCCAAGTGCGGTGGAACGGCTGGGCGGCGTGCTTGACATTGCGTCCTCCTCGCTCGATCCGGTGCCCCGGTCCGCCCGGAGCCCCGTGCACGGCGGCTTCCTCGCGGCGGGCGCAGTGGCCGGACCGCCGCAGGGAAGCCGAGATGTGAGCCTAGAAGAACCGTCCGGTTTCCTGCGAGGTGGCCCTGTTCCCAACGTGCCGGTACGGGCCCCGACCTCGGGCACCCGTCGGAGGAAGCGGCGGGCGCTCGGCGCAGCGGGCCCGGATCGGCGCGCGGGCGCGGTCGCCGGATCACGCCCATCTCCACCATGGACCCGCCGCCCGGGTTCGGCAGCGCAAACCGGCAAGGCACGGCATTTCCACGCCGGATGGGTGACATCGGCTCAGCGGGCGGTACGAACCGGAGGCACGCGACGGCTCAGGGAAGCCCGCGACGCGGCCCGAACCGACGCCCGGGAAGCATCCGCGTGAACGCCGTCCGACGCTGCGCCCCGTCCTGCCCTCACGAGCCCCCGCCCTCAGGCGCCGTCCCCGACCAGCCCCGCATCGCGCGCGAGCAGCGCGGCCTGAACCCGGTTGGCCACGCCGAGTGCAGTCAGGATCCGACTGACGTGCGCCTTGACGGTGCTCTCCCGCATCCCCAGCACGCCCGCGATCTCCGCGTTGGACAGCCCGTCGGCGAGTTCGCGCAGCACGTCGGTCTCGCGCGGGGTGAGCCCGGCGACCCGGCCTCGGGCGGCGACGGCCCGGGGCGCCCCGACCCGGTGGTACCGGTCGATCAGCCGTCGCGCGGCCGCGGGGTGCAGCATCCCCTACCCGGCGGCGACCACGTGCACGGCGCGGGCGATCTCGGCGGGCGGGGTGTCCTTGAGCAGGAAACCGTCCGTCCCGGCGGCGAGCGCTTGGTACACGTACTCGTCCAGGTCGAAGGTGGTGAGCGCGATGATCCGTGGTGGGTCCGGGAGTTGACGCAGCCGCCGGGTGGCGGCGATCCCATCGAGCCGGGGCATCCGGATGTCCATCAGCGCGACGTCGATCCGGCGGCCTCGGGCGAGCTCGACCGCCTGCAGTCCGTCGGCGGACTCGGCGACCACGGTCAGCGCGGGGCCCTGGGCGAGGAGGTCGACCAGGCCGAGGCGCACCAGTGCGTCGTCGTCGACCACCAATCGTGCGGATCATCCGTGGTCCTTCGGCTGCGGGTGCGGGGGCACGTGCGGCGGCGGGGGCGGGGGCTTCGAGCCCGGGGACTCCGGCCGCGACCGCCGGGGCCGCGGGTTCGAACCGTCCACCCGCGCAGGCACAAGGGGCGGGGAGGGATCCGGAGCCGCCTGCGGCCGCCGGTCCGGCACGGGCAGCCGGGCGGAGAGCCGGAAGCCGCCGGCGCCGTCCGGCCCCGCGTCCAGGTGGCCGCCCGGCGCGCCGACCCGTTCGCCGAGCCCCACCAGCCCGTACCCGCCGCCGACGCCCGGCCCGTTCGACGCGGCCTCGCCCGGACCGTTGCGGACCTCAACGGTGGTCGCCGGCGTGCCGTAGCCGACCCGGACGACGACGGGTGCGGCGTGCGCGTGCTTGCGGGCATTGGTCAGCGCCTCCTGAACGACCCGGTGCACCGCGAGCCGGTGGGTGGTGGGCACGGCCGCCGGGTCGCCGGAGAGGACGAGTTGGACCCACTGCCCGGCCTGATTCACCTCTCCGACCAGGTCGGTGAGGTCGCGCAGGGCAGGCGCCGGAACGCGCACGGCCCCGGCGGGTACGGGCGGGTCGGCCTCGGCGGCTGTCGACCCCGGTGGGTCGGCGCGCAGGGCGCCCAGGACGTCGCGCAGGTCGTCGAGCGGGCGGCGGTGGTGCGCAGCAGTTCGAGCCGGTGGGTGAGCCGGTCCGGATCCGCGGCGACGGTACCGGCCCTGGCCTGGTCGCGCAGCACTCCGGCGTGCAGCACCAGCAGGCTCAGTCGGTGGGCCAGCACGTCGTGCATCTCCCGGGCGATCCGGGCGCGTTCGGCCGATCGGGCCTGTTCGGCCCGCAACTCCCGCTCCCGGCGCGGGATTTCGACCCGCTCGCGCAGGGTGCGGATCATCACCCGGCGGCTGTGCAGCCACAGTCCGAAAGACAACACAGCTACCTGGAGCAGTAGTTGGGAGCCTGTGGTGCCTGCCCAGTCGGCCAACGAGTCGGCCCGGGCCGCACTGACCAGCACGATGACCGCAGCTCCGGTCACCGCTGGACCGGTCCGGCCGAGGGAGGCGAGGTGGAAGACGCTGAACAGGCCGGGAAAGGCCCGGTTGAAGAGGCTGCTGGTGAGCACCGGCAGGACGGCCGAGACGGCCGGGTGGCAACGGGCGAACAGGAGCGAGAGCGCGGCCAGCGTGGCCACCACGGTCCGGGGCAGGCACAGCGGGCCGTCGGCGTGCAGCCACTGGAAGAGGCCCTCCTCAGCGGTGAGGGCGAGGATGCCGAACAGCAGCAGGCTGCCGACCCAGGGCCGCTGGTCCGGGCCGTACCAGCCGAGCAGACCTGTGCGCATCGGGCTCCTCCCATCCGCCCCGTCCAACCAGTCCGCCCCGTCCGCTGGCGTCAGTTGGCGTCAGTTGGCGCACGTTCGCGTCGGTTCGCGTCCGCTCGCTCGATGCTACGGGCGGGCGTCGGCCCGGTGCCCCCTTCTCCCGGACAGCCGCACCCTCTACTTTCGTCGGGGGTGGGCGCCGCTCACCGGCCGATCCGCGGCCGCGGCGGCCTCCCTAGCGTCGGCGACATGACGACCGGACAGCTCAGCCCCAGGATCGACTCCCCTCCACAGCACCGCAGTTCAGACCCCTCACCGCACGGCGGCGACCGCCTGCTGTTCCTCGCCGAGGCGCTGCGTACCTTCCACGACACCGGCGCGCTGGCGCCGAGCGGCCCGGACCTGGTCGACGCGCTGGTGGTACCGGCCACCAGTCGCCCGAACCGGCCGATCTCGGTACTGGAGGTCGGGGCCGGAACGGGCGTGGTGACCCGCCGGCTGGCCCGGGTGCTGCGCCCGGGCAACTGGCTGCACGTGGTCGAGGCGAACCCGCGGTTCGCCGACCGGCTGCGGGAGGACCTGGTCCTGGCCGCCCGCCGGCCGGGGGTGGAACTGCGGCTGTCGGCATGCCGGGTGGAGGAGCTGCCGGAGGCGGCCGACGCCACGATCCAGACCGGAGGGAGCGGCGGCGAGCGCTACGACGTGATCGTGTCCGGGGCGAACAAATGACAAAAGACAGCGAACAGATTTTGAAATCTGTTCGCTGTCATGCCATAGTGAGACCCGGGTCACACCGCCCTTCGCCCACCCGGCACCGCACGCCCTGGAGCCCTCATGACCTCGACCTCCCGCCCCGCCCAGCGCCGCCTCGGCACCTCCGGCCCCGTCACCTCCGCCCTCGGCCTCGGCTGCATGGGCATGTCCGACCTCTACGGCCCCGCCGACGAGGCCGAGAGCATCGCCACCATCCACGCCGCGCTGGACGCCGGGGTCACCCTCCTCGACACCGGCGACTTCTACGGCATGGGCCACAACGAACTGCTGATCCACGAGGCCCTGCGCGGCCGCGACCGCGACGGCGTGCAGATCAGCGTGAAGTTCGGCGCCCAACGCGGCCCGGACGGCCAGTGGCTCGGCTACGACGCCCGCCCGGCCGCCACCAAGACCGCGCTCGCCTACACCCTGCGCCGCCTGCGCACCGACCACATCGACGTCTACCGCCCGGCCCGTCTCGACCCGGACGTCCCGATCGAGGAGACCGTCGGCGCCATCGCCGACCTGGTGAAGGCCGGCTACGTCCGCCACATCGGCCTCTCCGAGGTCGGCGCCGACACCCTGCGCCGCGCCGCCGCCGTGCACCCGATCAGCGACCTGCAGATCGAGTACTCGCTGCTCTCCCGCTCGATCGAGTCCGCCGTCCTGCCCGCCGCCCGCGAACTCGGCATCGGCATCACCGCGTACGGCGTGCTCTCCCGCGGCCTGCTCAGCGGCCACTGGAACCCGGACCGCTCGCTCGCCGGCACCGACTTCCGCGGCCACAGCCCGCGCTTCCAGGGCGACAACCTGGCCCACAACCTCGCGCTGGTCGAGGCGCTGCGCGCGGTCGCCGACGACAAGCGGGCGAGCGTCGCCCAGGTCGCCATCGCCTGGGTGGCCTCGCGCGGTGAGGACGTCGTCCCGCTGGTCGGAGCCCGCCGCCGGGACCGGCTGGCCGAGGCCCTCGGCTCGCTGGACGTCACGCTGACCCCGGCCGACCTCGCCGCCATCGAGGCCGCCGTCCCCGCCGGAGCCGCCGCCGGCGACCGGTACGCTGCCGACCAGATGGCGCGCCTGGACAGCGAGCGCTGACCGAGCCACGCTGACCAGCGGAAACCCTCCGCAGCACCCCGACCGCACGACCCTAAGGACGGCCCCCGTGACCACGGACACCGCACTCACCGCCGAGCAGATCCTGATCGCGGCGGAGGAAGTCCTCCGGCGGTTCGGCCCGGCCAAGGCCACCGTCGTGGACGTCGCCCGGGAACTCGGCGTCAGCCACAGCAGCGTCTACCGCCACTTCCCCAGCAAGGCGGCCCTGCGCGAGGCGGTCACCCAGCGCTGGCTCGACCAGGCGCACTTCGAGCTGAAGGCCATCTCGGAGGACTCCGGCACCGCTTCCGAACGCCTCCAGCACTGGCTGAGCACGCTGTTCGCGGCCAAGCGGAAGAAGGCGCTGGACGACCCGGAGCTGTTCGCGACCTACCTGGTGCTGGCCGAGGAGAACAGCGCCGTCGTCGACGCGCACATCGAGACCCTGGTCAAGCAGCTCGCCGAGATCTTCCAGGACGGCGTGGAGCGCAAGGAGTTCAAGCCCGCGCACATCCTCAGCACCGCGCGCGCGGTCTTCGACGCCACCGCGCCCTTCCACGACCCGGTGTTCGCGGCCACCTGGTCCGAGCCGACCGCGGACGAGCGCTTCAAGGCCGTCTGGAAGCTCGTTCTCGGCGGCCTGAAGGCCAAGTAGCCGGCGGCCGTCACGTCGGGGCGCCGGCGACCGGAGCGAAATCCGGTCGCCGGCGCCTCGGCGTCTCCGGCAGACTGTCGCACCCAGTTGATCTCACTTGGAGGATGACATGCGTACGGCCGTCCCGGCCCTGGACAGCCTGCGGGGGCTCGCGCTCGGCGACGCCTTCGGCGACCGGTGGTTCTCCGTCCCGGCGGACGAGGCACCCGCCGACCTGGCCGCCCGAGCGGTCCGCCCGGCGCCCTGGCACTGGACGGACGACACCGCGATGGCCCTCGTCCTGGTCCGCCACCTCACCGTCCACGGCGAGGTCCGGCAGGACGCGCTGGCCGGGGAGTTCGCGGCCGAGTACGCCCGCGAGTACCAGCGCAAGTACGGCCCGTCGATGCACCGGGTGCTGCGCGGGATCGGCTCCGGCGGGGACTGGCGCGCCATCACCTCGGGCCAGTTCGAGGGCCAGGGCTCGTACGGGAACGGCGCCGCGATGCGGGTCGCCCCGCTGGGTGCCTGGTTCGCCGAGGACCTGGACGAGGTGGCCCGGCAGGCCGAACTCCAGGCGCTCACCACCCACTTCCACCCGGAGGCGGTGGCCGGGGCGGTGGCGGTCGCGCTCGCCACGGCGCTCGCCGTCCGGAGCCGGGGCCTGCGTCCGCCCGGCCGGGCCGAGTTGCTCACCGAGGTCGCCGACCGCCTGCCGGACAGCGACGTCCGCTCCGGCCTGCGGATCGCCGCCCGGTTCCCGGAACACACCAGCGTCCGGCACGCCGCCGGCGTGCTCGGCTCGGGGCTGATGATCTCCGCCCCGGACACCGTCCCGTTCGCCCTCTGGTCCGCCGCCGGGCACCTGGACTCACTGCCCGAAGCGCTATGGCACACCCTGGCGGGCTGGGGCGACATGGACACCACCTGCGCCATCGCCGCCGGCGTCGTCGCCGGCCGCACCGGGCTCAGCGACGTCCCGGCCCGCTGGCTCGCCGCCTGCGAGGAGTTGCCCGGCTGGATCGCCGAGGCGACGACGGCCCGCTAGCCGGCGCGCTCGACGGGCCGGCACCCCCTCTCCCCCGGGGCCGGCCCGTGGAGCGGGGGCCGGCCCGTCGAACCGCTCCGAACGCCCCTGTCAGCGGCGCGAGTTGCCGAACAGCAGCCGGTACGCGATCAGCAGCACCAGCGCCCCGCCGATCGCGGACACCCAGGTCGGCCCGTCGAAGAAGCGCGCCGTGATCGACCGGTGCAGGAAGTGCGACGCGATCCAGCCGCCGACGAAGGAGCCGGCGATCCCGATCAGGGTCGTCACGATCAGCCCGCCCGGGTCCCGCCCCGGCAACAGCAGCTTGGCCAGGGCCCCGGCCACCAGGCCCAGCACGATCCACGCGATGATGCTCATCCGACCCATCCCTCCGGTCCATGGCGCGACGGCCCCGTCCCGCGCGCCTGCCCCGAAGGACGCCGCCTCCCACCGGCCCGGTTCCGACCAGACTCCCCGAGCGTCGCGATCCGGCCATCCGGAACCCCGATCGCCACCGTCGGCTCCCGGGGCGACGTGGCCCCCTTCACCGGACTCGGCCTCCGCCTGCGGGCGGCCGGACATCACGTGGCCGGCGCCACCCACACCACGCTCGCCGAGTCCGTACGGGCCGCCGGACTGGAGTTCCGCCCGCTGCCGGTCGACCCGCGCGCCGAACTCGCCTCCGCCGAGGGCCGACGGCTGCTGCGGGCCGACAGCGGACCGCCGTGGAGGCAACAGCGAACAGATGACCGGGAACGGATGACAGATTTCATCATCTGTCATCCGTCATCTGAAATCTGTTCGCTGAACTCCCTCGGCCAGGCACCAGCCCGCTGAGTGCCAGGTACACCACCGAGGCCGAGGCGAAGCCGATGGCCCAGCCGTAGTCGGCGAGTGGTTTGAGGAAGGGGATCAGGCCGTCCACCGGGAAGGGGCCCTGTTTGGTGCCGTGCTCGTCGAGGCTGGAGTACGAGCCGCCGACCGCCAGCAGGCCGCCGATCAGTAGGGCGACGACCGCGCGCCAGTTCCAGCCGGCCGCGTACCAGTAGGAGCCGGACGGCCGGTAGAGGTCGGCGAGTCGGAGGCGGGTGCGGCGCAGCACCCAGTAGTCCGCGATCAGCACCCCGGCGACCGTGCCGAGCAGGCCGCCGACCACGCCCAGCCAGACGTAGATGTAGACGTGCGGGTCGGCGGTCAGCTTCCACGGGAAGATCGCGATCCCGACCACGCCCGTGATCAGCGCCCCGGTACGGAAGTTGACGAACCGGGGCACCAGGTTGGTCAGGTCGTAGGCCGGCGAGACGACGTTGGCGGCGATGTTCACCGACAGCGTCGCGACCAGGACGACCAGCAGCGCGAACAGGATGGCGACCGGGCTCTCCATCTTCGCGGCGAGCTTGATCGGGTCCCACACCGGCTCGCCGTACACCGCCTCCGAACCGGAGGTGACCAGCACCGAAAGCAGCGCGAAGAGCGTCATCGTCGTCGGCAGGCCGAGCGCCTGGCCGCGGATCTGGGCCCGCTGGCTGCCGCCGAAGCGGGTGAAGTCGGGGATGTTGAGCGACAGCGTGGACCAGAACCCGATCATCCCCATCAGCGACGGGAAGAAGACCTTCCAGAACCCGCCGCCCCAGCCCAGTTTGGACGGCTGGTCGAGCAGGGGTCCCAGCCCGCCCGCCTTGACCCCGATCCACACCAACAGGGCGAGCGCGCCGACGATGACGAACGGCGCCGCCCAGTTCTCGAAGCGCCGCAGCGCCTCCATCCCCCGGGCGATGATGGCCATCTCGACCAGCCAGAACAGCAGGAAGGAGGCCCACTGCGTCCACGGGTAACCGCCGAACTCCGTTGCCGTGCGCCAGGATTCGCCGAACAGCTTGCCCGCCAGCAGGAAGATCCCCTCGCCCCCGATCCAGGTCTGGATGCCGAACCACGCGCAGGCCACCGCCGCCCGGATGAGCGCGGGCAGATTGGCGCCGCGCAGGCCGAACGAGGCCCGGGCGAAGACCGGGAACGGAATGCCGTACTTGGTGCCGGCGTGCCCGGTGAGGAGCATCGGAACGAGCACGATCAGGTTGGCGAGGGCGATGGTCAGCACCGCCTGCTTCCAGTCCATCCCGATCGCGACCAGGCCCGAAGCCAGTGTCCAGGACGGGATGTTGTGGGCCATGCCGACCCAGAGCGCGAGGAAGTTGTAGGTGGTCCAGGTGCGCCGCCGCACCGGGACCGGCCGGAGGTCGTCGCTGGTGAAGCCATTGGGAGGCAACTCCCCCTCGGCCGGGTCGAGTTCGACCCGGCCGTCGGGGTGCTGCCGCTGTCTTCCGCCGCCGGTCGCGGTGTCGGCCATGGGCAACTCCCGTCTGCCGCAGTGGTGATCAGAGCTGGGGGATGACGTCCGTTCCGTACGCGTCGATGGTGGCTTCGACCGCGTCGTGCATGGCGTAGACGGCGAACTGGTCGACGCCGAGCGAGCGGAGTTCGGCGAGCCGGGCACGCTGGGCCTCCACCGGACCGATCAGGCAGAAGCGGTCGACGATCTCGTCCGGGACGAAGGCCGTGTCGGGGTTCCCGGCCCGGCCGTGGTGGCTGTAGTCGTAGCCCTCGCGGTTCTTGATGTAGTCGGTGAGGGCGTCGGGCACCAGGCCGGAGTGCTCGCCGTAGTGGCTGACCAGGTCCGCGACGTGGTTGCCGACCATTCCACCGAACCAGCGGCACTGCTCCCGGGCGTGGGCGAGCGCGGCGGGCGAGTCGTCGGCGGTGACGTACGCGGGCGCGGCCACGCAGATGGTGACCGAGGCCGGGTCCCGGCCCGCCTCGGCGGCCGCCGTTCGGACCGCCTTGATCATGTATTCGGTGAGGTACGGGTCGGCCAACTGCAGGATGAACCCGTCCGCCTGACGCCCGGTCAGTGCTAGCGCCTTGGGGCCGTACGCACCCATCCAGACCGGCAGCGCGGCGCCGGGGCCGACCCACGGCAGGTGCATCTCGGTGCCGTCCACCTCGACGGTACGTCCCTCGGCCAACTCCTTGATGGTGTGCATGGCTTGGGAGAGCCGGTCGAGGGTGGCGGGTCGGCGTCCGGCGACCCTCATGGCGGAGTCACCGCGGCCGATGCCGCAGATCGTGCGGTTGCCGTACATGTCGTTGAGCGTGGCGAACAGGGAGGCGGTGACCTCCCAGGTGCGGGTGGAGGGGTTGGTGACCATCGGGCCGACGGTCAGGCGCTCGGTCTCGGCGAGGATGCGGCTGTAGATGACGAAGGGCTCCTGCCACAGCACGCAGGAGTCGAACGTCCAGCCGTGGCTGAACCCGGCCTGCTCGGCGCGGATCATCCGGTCGATGAGCAGGCGGGCGGGCGGGTCGGTCTGCAGGACGAGGCCGATGTCCATGGGTGACTCCGGGGAGGGGGTGGGCCGCCGCCCGATCACCGACCGGGCGACGGCGGGTTCGAAGGAGAGAAGGAGAGAAGGAGAGAGGGAGAGAAGGAAAGGGGGAAAGGAGAGCGGAAAAGGAGAGGGGAACGGGGATCAGGCGGAGGGATCAGGTCAGGTACTGGCAGGTGTCGCGGCGCAGGAAGGTGCCGTGCCCGGCCCGGCCGAGCCAGTGGCCGTCGTCCAGCACCACGGTGCCGCGCGAGAGCACCGTCCGGGCCCGGCCGGCGAGTCTGCGGCCCTCGTAGGCCGAGTAGTCCACGTTCATGTGGTGGGTGGCGGCGGAGACGGTCTGCACCGCGGTGGGGTCGTAGACGACCAGGTCGGCGTCCGCGCCCGGCGCGATGGTGCCCTTGCGCGGGTGCAGCCCGAACATCCGAGCCGGGGTGGTGCAGGCGATCTCGACCCAGCGGCGCCGGCTGATGTGCCCGTCCACCACCGCCTGGTGCAGCAGGTCCATCCGGTTCTCCACGCCCGGGAGGCCGTTGGGGATCTTCGAGAAGTCGCCGCGGCCGAGTTCCTTCTGCCCGACGTAGCAGAACGGGCAGTGGTCGGTGGACACCACCTGGAGGTCGTTGGTGCGCAGCCCCCGCCAGAGCGCCGCCTGGTGTTCACGCGGTCGCAGCGGCGTGCTGCACACGTACTTGGCGCCCTCGAAGCCGTCCGCCCCCTCCTCGGCGAGGTTGTCGGTGGAGAGGAAGAGGTACTGCGGGCAGGTCTCGCCGAAGACGTTGAGCCCGGTGTCGCGGGCGCGGGCGAGTTCGTCCAGCGCGGAGGCGGCGGAGACGTGCACGACGTAGAGCGGGCTGCCGGCCACCTCGGCGAGCTTGATGGCCCGGTGGGTGGCCTCGGCCTCGAGCAGTTCGCGCCGGACCTCGCCGTGGAAGCGCGGGGCGGTGTGCCCGGCGGCGAGGGCCTGTTCGACCAGCACGTCGATGGCGATGCCGTTCTCGGCGTGCATCATGATCAGCCCGCCGTTCGCCGCCCCGCGCTGCATGGCACGCAGGATGCGGCCGTCGTCGCTGTAGAAGACGCCGGGGTAGGCCATGAAGAGCTTGAAGGAGGTGGACTCGCCGGAATCGACCAGCGCGTCCATCTCCTTGAGGACGGCGTCGTTGACGTCCGAGACGATGGTGTGGAAGGCGTAGTCGATGGCGCAGTTGCCCTCGGCCTTGGCGTGCCAGGCGTCCAGGCCTTCGCGCAGCGCGCCGCCGACGGGCTGTACGGCGAAGTCGACGATGGTGGTGGTGCCGCCCCAGGCGGCGGCGCGGGTGCCGGTCTCGAAGGTGTCGGAGGCCGCGGTGCCGCCGAACGGCAGCTCCATGTGGGTGTGGGCGTCGACGCCGCCCGGGATGACGTAGTGGCCGGTGGCGTCGATGACGGTGTCGGCGGTCCAGGCCTCGGCGGCGGCGCTGCCGGTGGCGGCCAGGGCGGCGACGCGCTCGCCCTCGATCAGGACGTCGGCGTGGAGTTCGTCGGTGGCGGTGATGACGAGGCCGCCGCGGACGACGGTGCGCTGCTGCGGGTCGCGGGTGGTCATCGCGGTCTCCTCAGGCCTCGGCGAGCGGTCCGTAGGCGTCGGGCCGGCGGTCGCGGTAGAACGCCCACTGCTGGCGGACCTGTTCGATCAGGCCGAGGTCGAGGTCGCGGACGACGAGTTCCTCCTCCTTGTCGGAGGCGACGTCGCCGACGAACTGGCCGCGCGGGTCGACGAAGTAGGAGGTGCCGTAGAAGTCGTTGTCGCCGTACTCCTCGGTGCCGACCCGGTTGATGGCCGCGACGAAGTACTCGTTGGCGACGGCGGCGGCGGGCTGTTCGAGCTGCCACAGGTAGGCGGACAGGCCCCGGCTGGTGGCGGAGGGGTTGTAGACGATCTGCGCACCGGCCAGGCCCAGCGCGCGCCAGCCCTCGGGGAAGTGCCGGTCGTAGCAGATGTAGACGCCGACCTTGCCGACGGCGGTGTCGAAGACCGGCCAGCCGAGGTTGCCGGGCTTGAAGTAGTACTTCTCCCAGAAGCCCTTGACCTGCGGGATGTGGTGCTTGCGGTACTTGCCGAGGTAGCTGCCGTCCGCGTCGATCACCGCGGCGGTGTTGTAGTACACCCCGGTCTGCTCCTCCTCGTAGACCGGTACGACGATCACCAGACCGAGTTCACGGGCGAGGTCCCGCATCCGGCGCACGGTCGGGCCGTCCGGGACGGCCTCGGCCCAGCGGTAGTGCTCGGGCTCCTGGACCTGACAGAAGTACGGGGAGTTGAAGACCTCCTGGAAGCCGATGATCTTCGCGCCCTGGGCGGCGGCCTCGCGGGCGTACCGCTCGTGGAGCGCGATCATGCTCTCCTGGTCGCCGGTCCAGCGGGTCTGGACGAGCGCGGCACGGACGATCTGCGACATGGGTACCTCCGCAACTCCGCGGCCGGCCGTGCGGTCGGGCCCGCGGTCTGAGGGTTGACGGGGCGGTCTCACCCTGCGGGTCCGCTCGCGGAACCGCAGGGGGTCTACGTGATGGGTCTACGTGCGTAGAAAGCGATCTGTAGACGGTAGGCCGGGCCTCGGTGGCCTGACAATACGTTGGCGGTAACGCGTCTGGGGCGATCTTGTTACGCGGACACGCGATCAGTCCTGAGTGGGATGAAACGCTCATCTACCCCGGAGGTGAGCTCCTTACTCATTCGAGTGAAAGCGGTCACCGAGGGTGCGGAATCCGCCACGGCGGGGTAGAACGCGCGTGGACGCCGCGACGGACCGTCATCCGACGGCGTTGCAGCCCGACTTCGGGGATCGGACACGGGGATCGACGGTCGGCAGGAGGCCGAACGGGGGTAGTACGGATGGCAGCGGTCGAGGAGCACGAGGAGCGCCAGGAACACGAGGAGAAGGAGGGACACGGGGAACACGGGGAGCGTACGGCGGACACCACGGCACCGACGGGCGCGTCGACGCCGACCGGCACGGCCGGAGCCACCGGCGGCGACGGCCCGGCGGGGCGTCCGCCTGCCCTGCCCGCCCGGGCGGGCCTGTTGCTCGCCCTCGGGGCCCTGCTGCCGCTCGCTCTCGGCCTCCTGCTGAGCCGGGGCCCGGTGCCCCGGACCGGCCTGACCGCCCTACAGCTGGCCGGTTCCCGGGCGGCCGCCGAGGCGGTGGTCGGCAAGCGCTCCTCGGCGTACCTGGCCGAACTGCGCGCCGAGCCCTGGCTGATCGCCGGCTACGGACTGACGCTGGTGGCCGCCGCGCTGCTGGGCGGGTACGTGCTCGGGCGGCGGCTCCGGCTCGGCTCGGCGCTCGTGGTCGGGGCCGCGGGGCTGCTCGCGGCGGGCTGCGACCTCGCGGCGAACGTCCTGCTGCGCCTCGGGCTCGACCACGGCGGGTCGGACAGCCCCTTCGCGGTGGCCGCAGCGCTCGCCGCCGTCGCCTGGCTGCTGCTCCTGCCCGCCGGGACGGCCGCCGCGGGCCTGCTGGCGGTGACGGCCGCCCGGGCGGCACGCGGCCTCCGGTCCCCCGCCGGGAAGCCGGCCGAGGAGCGGGACCCCGGGCGGCCGGCGCTGATCCCGCCGTGGCCGGTGGCCGCACGGCGCGGCCGGCCTCCGCACCAGGAGCGGGTGACGGCCGATGCCCCCGGCGCCCACACCCACTGGCGGGACGCCGGCCGGGTGCCGCCCGGCCGCGAGCCCGCCGAGCTGGGCTTCTGCGCCTCCGGCGGCGGCATCCGCTCGGCCTGCGTCACGCTCGGCGCGCTCCAGGCCCTGCGCCCGTGGCTGAAACGGGCACGCTACCTGGTCTCGGTCTCGGGCGGCGGCTACACCGTGGGCGCGCTGCAGCTGGCGCTCAGCGACTCCGCGCCCGGCAGTCCGGTGCGCGCCGTCTCGGGCCTGACGGCCGACACCGTGATGGAGCCGGGCTCCCCAGAGGAGGACCACCTCCGCCGCCACAGCAAGTACATCGCCGACGGCGCCGGCGAGTGGCTGGTCGCCCTCGGGACGTTGCTGCGCGGCGTGCTGTCCGCGCTCACCCTGCTGCTGGCCGCCGTCCTGGTGCTAGGCCTCGGCCTCAGCCGCTTCTACCACGCCGTCCCGCTCACCGACCTGAGTGCCCTGGCGCCCGCCGGCCTGCGCCACCCGGGCGCCGTGCCGGGCGACTTGGCGTTCCGTACACCCGCACTGGCCGCCCTCGGCGCGCTGCTGGCCGCCGCGGCCGGGTGCTGGCTGCTCTGGCTACTGGCCTTCCCCCCGCTCGGCTGGCACGCGCTGCTGCCGCGCGCGCTGCGCCGGCTCAACCACGCCGCGCTCGCACTGGCCGGCCTGCTGGCGCTCGGGGTGCTGGCGGTGCCGGGCCTGGCCTGGGGCGCGGTCCGGCTCCAACAGGCGCTGGCGGCCGGCCCGCAGCTGACCGGCGCCGGGCTCAGTCTGACCGTGGTGCTCAGCTACCTCGCCCTTCTGCTCGGCATACTCTGGCGCGACCGCCGGGCGATCGGCCGGGGCGTGAGCGCCCTCGGCGGGGCGCTGCGCGGCGCGGGCCGGTTCGGCGGCGGGCTGACCGCCAACCTCCCCCAGTACCTCGTGGTGTGGGCCGCCCTCACCGCGCTGACGGCGGGCGCGCTGCTGGCCCTCGGCTGGGCGGTCGCCACCGGGTACGCCTGGCCGACGGCCGTCCAGGTGCTGCTGCCGCTGGTACTCGGCGCGGTCGGGCTCAACCTCGACCAGACCTGGATGAGCCTGCACCCGTTCTACCGGCTGCGCCTGGCCTCGGCCTTCGCGGTGCGCCGGGTCACCGAGGGCGGCCGCTCGCTGGCCCGCCGGTACGACTTCTACCGCGAGCAGACCTGGCTGAGCCACTACGCCGCCCGGCACCCCGACTTCCCCCAGGTCATCTTCTCGGCCGCGGCCAACCTGTCCGGCAACTCCCGTACCCCGCCCGGCCGTCGGGCGGTCTCCTTCTCGTTCTCCCACGACTACGTGGGCGGACCGGACGTCGGGTACGCGCGCACCGACCTGCTGGAGCGGCGCACCCGGCGGCACATCGCCCGGGACCTCACCGTCCAATCGGCGATGGCGGTGTCCGGCGCCGCCTTCTCCTCCGCGATGGGCCGCCAGTCCCGGGTCTACCAGGGGCTGTTCGCGGTGACCAACGCCCGGCTCGGGACGTGGCTGCCCAACCCGGAGCAGCTCGGCCCGGCCTGGTCCGGCACGCCGGACTGGCGCCGCCCCGGGCAGCCCGCCGTCCGCCGTCTCCCGTACCAACTCCGGGAGCTGACCGGCCGGTTCCCGGCGGACGACCGCTTCCTGCTCACCACCGACGGCGGGCACTACGAGAACCTCGGTCTGGTGGAGCTGCTGCGGCACCGGGTGCGGACGGCGGTGAGCATCGACGCCAGCGGGGACTCCGGCTACGCCGGCAACCTGGCCGCCGCGATCACCCTGGCCCACGAGGAGCTCGGCATCGTCATCACCCTGCACCAGCCCGAGGTACTGATCCCGGGCAGCGCCACCACCGACCGGGACGGCGGCGGCACGCCCCTGCAGGGCCTGGCGGCCCAGCTCGCCGACCGGCTCTCGGTCCGGGGCGTGATCACCGGGGACGTCCACTACCCGGCCGTCGCCGGCGAACCGGACTCCGAGCGGCACGGCACACTGGTCGTCCTCCAGGCGGTCCTGACCGCCGACATGCCGTACGAGCTGCACTCCTACGCGGTGGCCAACCGGGCCTTCCCCAACGACGGCACCAGCGACCAGTGGTTCGACCACCAGCAGTTCGACGCCTACCAGACGCTCGGCCGCTACCTGGGCGCGCAGGCCGGGCCGGTGATCGAGCAGGCCCTCGCGGCCGCCGCGCCCGTCCCCGCCGCGCCCGTCCCCGCCCAGCCGCCGGGCGACACGCCCGCGACGCCGTCCGGCCACTCCGCGGCGGCTCCGCCGGTGCCCCGCCGTCCTGCGGAGGGGTGAGCCGGAGGTCGGGGCGAACGTCGAGCCGGGGGAGTTAACAGGGCGCAACAGACGGGCGCCCCGGCTTGACTTCGTCCGACCGGCTCGGAAAGGATCCGGTGCATGGACTCCGGCACCACTCTGGTTTGCCGCCTGCACGTCGATCTGCGACGCCAGGCGAGTTCCATCTGTGCCTGTTGACCTTGCTCCACTCCGCCGGTCCCGCCCTGTGACCCCTGCCAGGGCCCGTACCGCACACCCGCACCCGCAGTTCTGAACCCCGCCCGCCCGACGGCACCCGTGCGTGCCGTGACCGGCCGCTCCGCAGCCACGCCACACCGCCGGCCCCGGGCGCACCCCTGCCGACGTTCCCGCCGCACCGCCGCACCCGAGGACGCCCCATGAGCCTGGACCTCGCCTCCGAGACCCCGCCGCACTCCCCCAATGCCCCGCTCGCCCCGGCCGCCCCGCACAGGCCGAACACCCCGCTCACTCCGAACGCCCTGCACACCCCGAACGCCCTGCACACCCCGAACGCCCCGCTCACTCCGAACGCCCTGCGGACCGTCGTCCGGGAGCTGGCCGAGCAGCCCGAGCAGTGGATCCACCTGGTCCGCCTCTCCACCGAGGAGCGCTGGTACCAACGCCTGGTGGCCGAGGACGACCACGAGGTGTGGCTGATCAGCTGGCTGCCCGGCCAGTCGACCGGCTTCCACGACCACGGCGGCTCGCGCGGCGCGTTCACCGTCGCCCTCGGCGAGTTGGAGGAGCTCTCCCTCGGCGGCCCGGACCAGGGTCTGTTGATCCGCCGGATTCCGGCTGGCACCGCCCGCGCCTTCGGCCCGGAGTACGTGCACGACGTACGCAACACCGCCTCCGGCCCGGCCGTCACCCTGCACGCCTACTCACCCCCGCTCAGCTCGATGGCGCACTACGACCTGCGGGCCGGCGGGCTCGTCCGCACCTCGGAGGAAGGACCGGAGCAATGGTGACCACGATCGACGACCTGGTGGAGCGGGCCCGCGAGGGCGTGCACCGCCCGCGCGCCCGGGAGGCGTACCAGGCCCACCTGGAGGGCGCGCTGCTGGTGGACATCCGTCCGGCGGCGCAACGGGCGGCCGAGGGCGACATCCCCGGCGCGCTGATCATCGAGCGCAACGTCCTGGAGTGGCGGCTCGACCCGACGGGCAGTCACCGCATCCCCGAGGCCTCGGGCTACGACGTCGAGGTGATCGTGGTCTGCTCCGAGGGCTACGCCTCCAGCCTGGCCGCCGCCTCACTGCGCGAACTCGGACTGCACCGGGCGACCGACCTGGACGGCGGGTTCGTCGGCTGGGCGGCGGACGGACTGCCGACCGGCTCCGGAGGCTGAACCGTCGTCACGCCGGGCGTGTGTCCGGTGAATGCCGGGTGCCGGGTCTCGGGTGCGTGCGGCGTGCAGGCCGCGGGCAGGCCGAGTGCGTGCGGCGTGCGTGCCGCGTGCCGGGTCGTAAATCAGGGACAGGAGATGATGCAGGTCATAGTCTGATCAGAGTTTCCGCCGGTCCGAAGCTGGGCAGCCACGCGGGCGGAAGAACGCCCGGGCGGTGCAACCGCCGTCAACCGAACGACCCGAACGACCGACCGACACAGGCGCCGCCTCCCCGGGGCGCCCTGACGAGGAAACACTCCGTGATCAGATTCGAGGGCGCCGGCAAGCGCCACCCCGACGGCACCATCGCGGTCGAGGGACTGGACCTGGAGGTCCCGACCGGTCGGATAACCGTCCTGGTCGGGCCGTCCGGCTGCGGCAAGACCACCCTGCTGCGCATGGTCAACCGGATGGTCGAGCCCACCTCGGGCCGGGTGCTGCTGGACGACACGGACGTCGCGAAGCTGGAGCCCGCCAAGCTGCGCCGCGGCATCGGATACGTGATCCAGCAGGCCGGGCTCTTCCCGCACCGCAAGGTGATCGACAACATCGCCACCGTCCCCTACCTGCTCGGCTGGGACCGCAAGAAGGCCCGCGCCCGGGCCGCCGAACTGCTGGAACTGGTCGGGCTCGCGCCCGAGACCGCCAAGCGCTACCCGTTCCAGCTGTCCGGTGGCCAGCAGCAGCGGGTCGGCGTGGCCCGGGCACTGGCCGCCGACCCGCCGGTGCTACTGATGGACGAACCCTTCAGCGCCGTCGACCCGGTGGTGCGGGCCGGGCTCCAGGAGGAGCTGCTGCGGCTGCAGTCCGAGCTGCACAAGACGGTGCTGTTCGTCACCCACGACATCGAGGAGGCCGTCCGGCTCGGCGACCAGGTCGTGGTGCTGCGCGAACACGGCCGGATCGCCCAACTGGCCGACCCGCACACCCTGCTGACCTCCCCCGCCGACGACGGCGTGGCCGCCTTCCTCGGCCGCGATCGGGGCCTGCGCGGCCTCGGCCTGCGGCCCGCGAAGGCCGTCGCACTGCGCCTGGTCGGTGACGGACTCCGCTACGGTGGCTGGGAGTTGGCCCTGGACGACGAGCGCCGCCCGATCGGCTGGATCGACCGCGGCGCCGGTACCGCCGAACTGCAGCCGTCCGCCGGCTACCACCCGGACACCGACACCCTGCGTGCCGCCCTGGACGCCGCCGTGCTCTCCCCCGCCGGGGTCGCGGTCGCACTGGACGCCGACGGCCGGGCGATCGGTACCGCGAGCCGCGAGGCCGTCCTCGCCGCGCTCACGCCCGTCGGCCTCGCGCCGGTCAGGACCGACAAGACGGACACCGTGGGCGTAACGAACACCGTGGACGTAACAGACAGCGCGGGTGTGACGGACAGCGCCGGCCTGACGGACACCGTGGGCAGGACGGACACCGTGGGTGGGACGGACGAGACCGGCGCGGCGGACGGAGCCGACGGTGGACGATGAACCGATCGTCCGCTGGTACTGGATCGGCGACCACCTCGGCTACCTCGGCAACCTGCTCGCCGACCACGCCGTGATCGCCCTGGTCCCGGTGCTCATCGGGCTGCTGCTGGCCGTCCCGCTCGGTCTGGCCTGCGCCCGCTTCCCCCGGCTGTACCAGCCGCTGTCCGCCGTCTTCAACATCGTCTACGCGCTGCCCTCGCTGGCCGTCTTCGTGGTGCTGATCCCGTACACCGGGCTCGCCACCCAGGCGACGGTGATGATCCCGCTCACCTTCTACGCCCTCGCCGTCCTGCTACCGACCACCGTGGACGGACTGCGCGCCGTCCCGGACTCCGTCCGGCAGGCCGCGACTGCGATGGGGTACGGGCCGTGGCACCGGCTGACCGCCGTCGAACTGCCCGCCGCCGTGCCGTACCTGATCGCCGGACTGCGGGTCGCCGCGGTCTCCAGCATCTCGCTGGCCAGCGTCGGCGCGCTGGTCGGGCGCGGCGGGCTCGGCTACCTGTTCATCGACGGCTTCCAGCGCACCTTCCCGACCCCGATCGTGGCCGGCATCGCGCTGATCGCCGTCCTGGCGCTGGCCGTCGACCTGCTGCTGGTGGCCGCCCGCCGGCTGCTCGCACCCTGGGCCGTCCGGGAGCAGGGGGCGGGCTCGTGAACTGGCTGAACTGGCTGAGCGACTTCTTCTCCGACCCGGCCCGTCGCAGCGGGCCGGACTCGATCGTGCACCGGGTCTCCGAGCACCTCATGCTCTCCGGGGAGGCCCTGTTCTACGCGGCGCTGCTCGCCGTCCCGCTCGGCCTGCTGATCGGGTACACCGGGCGCGGTGTCACCCTGGTCACCGCGCTCGCCGGGGCCGCCCGCGCCCTGCCGACCCTCGGCCTGGTGACGTTCGCGGTGCTGCTCGCCGGGGTCGGCGACACCGCCGTGCTGATCCCGCTGGTCGCGCTGGCCGCGCCGCCGCTGCTGGTGGCGGCCGTCGAGGGGGTGCGCGGCACCGACCCGGACGTCCGGGACGCGGCGCGCGGGATCGGGCTGACCCATCCCCAGGTGCTCCTCCAGGTCTGCCTGCCGTCCGCCGCGCCGACCCTGCTGGCGGGCTTCCGCACCGCGACCGTCCAGGTGATCGCGACCGCCACCGTGGCCGCGTACGTCGGACTGGGCGGCCTCGGCCGCTACGTCATCGACGGGCTGGCCACCCGGCAGTACGCGGTGACCGTGGGCGGCGCGCTGCTGGTGGTGCTGCTCGCGGTCGGTGCCCAGCTGTTCTTCGCGCTGCTCGCCCGGTTCGCGCTCCCGCCCGGGATTCGCGCCCAGCGCCGGGCCCGCTGAGGCCCACCCCCCTTTCCCATCCGCTCCGGAAGGACAACTGTCACCATGTCGACGATGAAGAGAAGCAGGCGCGCCGTCCTCCTCGGCACGCTCGCCGCGCTCGCCCTGGGCGCCACCGCCTGCAGCTCCTCCGCGAGCAGCAGCGACCCGCTCGGCGGCGGACCGAGCGCCTCGGCCTCCGGCGGTGCGGCCGGGTCGGGCGGCTCCGGCGGCTCGGGCGGGACGGTGGTCGTCGGCTCGGCGAACTTCCCGGAGAACGTCCTGCTCGGCTCGATCTACTCGCAGGCGCTCCAGGCCAAGGGCGTCAAGGTCGAGGAGAGGTTCAACATCGGCAGCCGCGAGGTGCTCTACGGGCAGCTGCAGAGCGGCAACCTGACCGTCCTGCCCGAGTACAACGGCGCACTGCTCGCCTACCTGGACGCCAAGAACACCGCCGTCACGACCCAGGACGTCGACGCGGCGCTGGCCAAGGCGCTGCCCGCCTCGCTGGGGATCCTCGACTCCTCCCCCGCCGAGGACAAGGACTCGCTCAGCGTCACCCAGGAGACCGCCGACAAGTACAACCTCAAGAGCGTCTCCGACCTGGCCGCCAAGGCCGGCGAGTTCACCATCGGCGGCCCGCCGGAGTTCAAGTCCCGCCGCGAGCAGCAGTTCAAGGACGTCTACGGGCTGACCTTCAAGGAGTGGAAGCCCACCGCCGACACCACGGCGAACGCGCTCAAGGACGGCAGCATCCAGGTCGGCAACGTGTTCACCACCGACCCGAAGATCGTCCAGTACAAACTCGTCCCGCTGACCGACCCGAAGCACGTCTTCGGCGCGCAGAACGTCACCCCGCTGGTCAACAAGGCGGGCGTGGACGCCACCGCGACGGCGGCGCTCAACGCGGTGTCGGCAAAGCTCGACACGGCCGGGCTGACGGGGCTGATGAAGCGCGTCTCGGTCGACAAGGAGGACCCGTCGACGGTGGCCAAGGACTGGCTGAAGGCCAACGGACTCGCCTGACGGCCGAACAGGGCTGAGGGCTTGGGGTTTCAGGGCTGAGGGCTGCTGAACCGGTACGGCGGACGGCGGCGCGGAGGGGCTTCCTCGGCTCCCTCCGGCGCCGCCGTCCGCCGTGCCCGGGGCCGTCACGTCCGCCGGAGGGGACCCCGAGCGGAGGCTTCCCTTCCACGCCGCGAACATGACAGTGTGACGGCATGCGCACTCGTCTCCTCGCCGCCTCCCTCACGGCACTCGCCGCGGTGAGCCTCGCTGCCTGCTCCAGCTCGGGCTCCGGCTCGGGTTCGGGCTCGGACAAGGCCACCGCCGCGGCCGGCTCCCCCACCGTCGCCGTCGCCACCCCGTCCGGCGCCGCCACGGCCGACTCGACCGCTACGGCACCCACCACCCCTGGCACACCCGCGCCGTCCGACCCCTCGGCACCCGGCGCGGACGGGTCGACCCCGGCCAAGCCCGCGCCGCCCGCCGACGCCGGACTGCCCGCCAAGCCGGACGCCGACCTGACCGGCAAGGTGGTCGCCGCGCTGAACGCGATCGACCCGGCGATCGTCGGCGGCAAGCCCGACCAGGCGGTGGAGCAGGCCCGCCAGCAGTGCCAGGCGATGTACCAGTTCCCCAAGGACAAGGCGAAGCTGATCGAGCTGGCCAACCAGCACTTCACCTCACCCGACCACCCGCAGGGCTTCGGGCCGGACACCGCCGCGAAGATCGACGACGCGCTGCGCGCCACCCTCTGCCCGCCGTCGCGCTGACGCCGTCCGCCGCACCCCCGAACCGCCCGTTGTCCCGAGCTCCGGGCAGCCGTGGCCGCGCCCCGCCCGTCGGTGCGCGGCCACCGGCGTCTGCGTCTCCTGCGGGTGGCGGTCGAGGAGGCGCTCGGCGAACCGAGCCGAGCCGCCCGATGCCCATGGCAAACCCGTGGCGATCCCAAGCCGCCGATCACTCACCTTCGGCGACCGATGCGGTACGTTGACGAACCGCCAGGCCCCTTGACAGAGCAGTGGTCTAGTCCAAACATAAGCATGTCGATCCGACCGGGATGCACCGTGGGGGTGTGACCACCGGCGGCTGAGGCACCGCCCTGCCCTGCTCCGCTCCACCCCCCCCCGCTCCGCGCGGCGCGCGCACGTTCACACCGTCGCCCGCCTCCGCGCGAGTCGGTGGGTTCCGCACGCCCTTGCGTCCGCACCGAACGCCCCCGGTTCGGGGCCCGCGCGGCCGACCCCACACGGCCGACGACGCACCGGACCGTCCAGCACCTCCCCAACCTCCTGACCCACCAAGTCTGTTGGAGAATCCATGCGTCTTCGCAGAACCGTCCAGGCCGCGTTGACGGCCTGTGCCACGCTGGCCGCCTCGGCCGGTCTGGTCGCCGCCGGGACGGGCTCCGCCCAGGCCGCCACCCCGCTCCCCAGCCGGGTCTTCGCGCCCTACTTCGAGTCCTGGACCGGCCAGAGCCCCGCCACCCTGGCAGCGCAGTCCGGCGCCAAGTACCTGACGATGGCCTTCCTGCAGGCCGCCACCAAGGGCTCCTGCAGCCCGTACTGGAACGGCGACACCTCCAAGCCGGTCTCCTCCTCGACCTTCGGCGCCGACATCGCCACCATCCGCGCCAACGGCGGGGACGTGATTCCCTCCTTCGGCGGCTACACCGCCGACAACACCGGCACCGAACTGGCCGACAGCTGCACCGACGTCAACCAGATCGCAGCCGCCTACGAGAACCTGATCACCACCTACGACATCAGCCGGATCGACCTCGACATCGAGGACAACTCGCTGACCAACACGGCCGGCATCGACCGCCGCAACAAGGCGATCAAGACCGTGCAGGACTGGGCCGCCGCCAACGGGCGCAACGTCCAGTTCTCCTACACGCTGCCGACCACCACCAGCGGACTGGCCGACAGCGGTCTCGCGGTGCTGCGGAACGCGGTCAGCAACAACGCGCGGATCGACGTCGTCAACATGATGACCTTCGACTACTACGACAACGCCACCCACGACATGGCGGCCGACACCCAGACCTCGGCGCAGGGCCTGTACAACCAGCTGGCCCGGCTCTACCCGTCCAAGTCCCCGACGCAGCTGTGGGATTCGATCGGGATCACCGAGATGCTCGGCATCGACGACTTCGGCGCGGCCGAGACCTTCACGTTGGCCAACGCCACCACCGTGTACAACTGGGCGGTCTCGAAGGGCATCAACACGCTGTCCTTCTGGGCGCTCCAGCGCGACAACGGCAGCTGCCCGGGCAAGGGCGGGGACGACTCCTGCTCCGGCATCAACCAGAGCACCTGGGACTTCACCCACCTCTTCGCGCCGTTCACCAGCGGCTCGACGGTGATCAACGACTTCTCGGTCGCGGTGAACCCGAACACCGGGACGGTGTCCGCCGGTTCGTCCGCCTCGGCGGCCATCGCGACGGCCGTCACGGCGGGTTCGGCGCAGAGCGTCAACCTCTCCGTGAGCGGTGCCCCGGCCGGCGTCACCGCCACCGTCACCCCTGGCAGCGTCACCGCCGGCGGCAGCGCCACCCTGAACATCGCCACCACCTCGCCGGTGGCGCCCGGGAGTTACCCGCTGACGGTCACCGGTAGCGCGCCCTCCGGCACCCACACCGCGACCTACTCGCTGACCGTCACCGGAACAGTTCCGTCGACCGGGCTGGTCAACGGCGGGCTGGAGACCGGCAACCTGGCTCCGTGGAGCTGCCAGAGCGGCGGCGGCGTGGTGACCGCGCCGGTCCACTCCGGCTCGTACGCGCTGCAGGCCGCGCCCTCCGCGAGCCAGACCGGCGAGTGCACCCAGACCGTGTCGCTGAAGCCCAACACCAGCTACACGCTGAGCGGTTGGGTGCAGGGCAACTACGCCTACCTGGGCGTCAACGGCGGGGCCACCGCCAGCACCTGGACCAACTCCTCGGGCTGGACCCAGCTGACCGTCCCCTTCACCACCGGCGCCTCCGGCGCCGTCACGGTGTACCTGCACGGCTGGTACGGGCAGGGCAGCGTGTACGGGGACGACTTCTCGATCACCTGAGGGCGGGGGCGGCCGACGGCTGACAGGTAACCGATAACGGGTAACAGATGACGGATGACAGCTGACAGATTTCAACATCTGTCAGCTGTCATCCGTTCGTCGTCAGGCGTCAGGCGTCAGCTGTCCGCCGCAACCCGCAACCCGCGAGCCCGCCCTCACCCCGCCACCGCCTCCCGCAGCCGCCCCGGCCGGCACAGCGTCAGGTACGCCGCCAGCGCCAGCACCCCGCAGCCCAGGACCACCACCGCCAGCAACACCGCCGACGGCCGTCCGCCGAGGCTGCTCAGCGGCGCCACCACAGCGCCGCACAGGAAGTTGCCAGTCCCCAGCAGCGCCGAGGCCGTCCCGGCCGCCTGCGGCTCGACCAGGCTCAGCGCCTGCGCCGCCGTGTTCGGCAGCACCACCCCGAGGCTGCCCATCAGCACGAACAGCGGCGGACAGAACCCGGCCAGCCCGAAGTCCCACACCGTCGTCAGCAGCACCAGCGCCACCCCGGCCGCGACCGCCGCCCCGAGCCCCGCCAGCATCAGCGACCGCGCCGCGAAGCGCGGTGCCAGCACCCGCCCGTTCAACTGGGTCATCACCACGATGGACACCGAGTTCAGTCCGAACAGCAGGCTGTAGGTCTGCGGCGAGACCTGGTACACGTGCTGCAGCACCGTCGACGAGCCACTGATGTACCCGAACAGCGCGCCGAACGCCAGCGAGCTGGTCAACGCCAGCCCCAGGAACGGCAGGTGGCGCAGCAGCCGCCCGATCATGCGCAGCGCCGCGCCCACCCCGCCGCCGTTCCGGGCCGACGCCGGCAGCGTCTCGCGCAGTGCGCCGAACGCGGCCAGGGCGAGCAGCAGCCCGAGCGCCGTGAGCGCCCCGAAGGTGCCGCGCCAGGAGGTGAAGCGCATCAGCTGCGCCCCGGTGATCGGGGCGAGGATCGGCGCCAGCCCGGATATCAGCGCGATCGAGGCGAGGAAGCGCAACATCGCGACGCCCTGGAAGCGGTCCCGGGCGACGGCGCGTCCGATGACCAGCCCCGCCGACCCGGCCGCGCCCTGGACGAACCGGGCGGCGATCAGCACCGAGAGGTTCGGCGCGAGCACGCACACCACGCTGGACAGGGTGTAGGCGACCAGTCCGGCGAGCAGCGGCGGTCGGCGCCCGAAGCGGTCGCTGAGCGGCCCGAAGAGCAGTTGCCCGGCCGCGACCCCGAACATCGAGAAGGTCAGGGTGAGCTGGACGGCCGCCGGTTCGGCGGCCAGGTCGTCGGCGATCGCGGGCAGGCCGGGGAGGTAGAGGTCGGTGGTGAACGGGCCGAGCGCGGCGAGGCCGCCGAGGACGGCGATCGTGGCCCGACCGGGGCCGGTCGGGCCGAGGGCCGTCGACGTGCCGGTGGTCGGGGCGGAAGCGGTCGACGGGTCGTCGGCGGGGCCGACGGAGGTCTCGTCGGCGGGGCCGACGGTCGGGCCGGGCATGGCTCTCCTAACGGACGCGGTGACGTGGGATTCGTTCGCGATCCGTCCTATCGCAGCCCGGCGGGCACGGACGACGGCGGGGGTGCACCGGGACGGATCCGCCCACCGGCCGATCCACAGCACGCGCACGACGACGGCCCGCCCGCACCTTCCGGTGCCCGGCGGGCCGTTCGTTCCCTGGTCAGGACGGCTGATCCGCGGTCAGCGCCCGAATCAGCACCCTCAGTGCTTGGCGACGTGCTCGGCCCGCAGGGCCGCCTGCAGCGTCGCGCCGTCCTGCCACGCGTAGAGCTGGTTGCCGGTGAGCGTCACATTGTAGTGCCCGCAGGTGCCGATGGCCTTGGCCGCGACGCCCTCCGGGAACCAGCCCGCCTTGAGCGAGACCGGCACCGGGTGCGGGCCCCGGCCCGGCGCCCCGGTGCTGCAGCCGGCGGGCAGCCGCCCCTCGGGGAGCGTGGCCCGCAGCAGTCGATCGTCGCCCGTGGTGGACATCAGGTACTTCACCGAGGAGGCGTTGTCGGGCAGCCAGGTCGGTATCGAGCGGCGCTCGGCCTTGGCCTGCGAGCCGCTGTCGTACGAAGCCTGCTCCTGGTGGCGCCCGTCGTACCACTCGGACACCCGCGGGCCGACTGCCACGGCGGCCACGGCGACGGCCATGCCGGTGCCCGCGACTCCCAGCGCGACCTTGCTCACGATGCCCTTCATGCCTGGCTGCCCTCTCCGTGTCCGTTGCCGATGCGTCCGTCGTCGGTGCGTCCGGTACCGAGGCGCCCGGTACCGGTGCGTCCGATGCGGACGGAGCCGTCGCGGGTCCGTCCGCGGCCCGTCCGGGCGGAGTGGTCCGCCGGTCGGGTGTACCCATCGTGGCCCGGGCCGATCTGCCGGAGCGTCACCACGAGGTCGCGATTCTGCACCCAACCCACGGGGTAGCGTCTCCACCTTCAGGCGTATGTCCACCGGCCCGGTCCCCGAGGTACGTGCCGTTCCGGTGCTCGGGCGGCCACGCCGGTTCCGTGTCCGCTCCGAGCCCCGATCGAGCCTGACTCAGGTGGGGCTCCGCCGCAGCCCGGCCTGCTGCACCTGGGGCATCGGCGGTACGGAGGGGATCAGGTCGGGACGGGTCAGACGGCCGCGGGCACCGGACGGGCGACCGGGAAGGGGCGGCCGTCGAGGGTCCAGTGCGGGTCGATCGGGCGCAGCAGCGAAGCGTACACCTGGGCGGCGACGTCGGGGTGGCGGATCTCGCCGGTGGGCGGGCCGGCCGGGATGTCGTGCCCGGCGCAGGCGACCCAGGCGGTCCGCTCCTCGACCGTACGGCCGCCGTGGCCGCCGGCGTCGACGTGCCCGTGGTCGGTGACCACGATGACGGTCCACTGTTCCTCGGCGTGGGTGGCCCGGCCGCGGACGGCGTCCAGCAGTCGGCCGAGGCGCTCGTCGGCGGTGCGCATGGCGGCGCGGTACTCCTCGCCGCAGCCGAGGAAGTGGGCGGTCTCGTCCACGGCGCCGAGGTAGACGAAGGAGGCTTCGGGGTCGGCGGTGCCGAGGACGTGGACGGCCTCCCGGGTGACCTCCTCGTCGACGGTCTCCCAGGCCTGGGGGGTGTCCTCGGCCGGGGCTATGTAGGAGAGCCGGCCGGGGGCGCGGAAGAGCGGGCCGCCGGACTCGTTGATCATCAGCGGGTCCCAGCCGGCCGCGACGAAGGTGCGGCGGCGGTCGCCGCGGTTGAGGCGGGTGGCGAAGTCGGGGAAGACGTCCAGCCGGTTGCCGCCCAGGTGGTTGCCCCAGACGCCGTGCTTGGCGGGCTCGACGCCGGTCACGATGGTGGCCCAGCAGGGCCCGGACATGGTGGGCGTGGTGTCGGCGACGGTGACCGGCACGAGGAACCCGGCCTCGGCGACCTCCTGGAGGCGCGGCATCGGCACCTGCGCCAGGTAGTCGTGGCGGACTCCGTCGATCCCGATGACGAGTACGCGGGGGCGGGGCCACTGGGCAGCGGACATGGTGGGGCTTCCTCTCGGTCGTGCACACCCGGCCGCGCCCGCCGAGGGCGCCGCCGACCGCGCCATGCTTCACGGCCCGCCGTACCGTTCGGCGTCCGGCCGTCGAACGGCGGGTGTCCGTGAGGTGTCGGGCGGCCGACCGGTCGCGGGCACCCGCCCGTCGTCAGCCGATCGTACGGATCGTCGGGATCGTCCGGACGAAGCGGCGGTCGGACTCGGCGAGTTGGCCGGCCGGCCCCGCCGCGCGCAGCACGACGTCCAGGACCCGGTCCGGGTCGGCGGCGTAGCAGTGGGCGAACCAGGGCAGGTTGGCCTCGACCACGGCCCAGTGCTCGGCAGGGTCGTACGGGTCGGCGATCGGGCCGACGTCCAGGGCGACGGCGCTGGGCAGGGTGTCCCCGACGGCGTCGAGCAGCCGGTGGGCGAAGGCGGTGGCGGCCGCCGTCAGCGGCGCCGGGTCGAGTCGGCCGAAGCGGGCGTAGCGGCTGCCGGTCAGCACCTCGCCGTCGCGCAGGAACAGCCGGTACTCGGCGGCGAAGGTCACCGGCTCGCTGATCAGGACGGGGGTGTCCGGGCCGATCCGCTCGCCGCTGCGGGGCAGCCGGGAGCCGTCCGGGTAGACCGCGGGCTGGACCGACTTGTCGGCGGGCGGCTTGACGAAGGCCGGGTGGCGCAGCGTCCAGGCCTCGGCGAGGGTGGTGAGTTCGATCCGGCGGCGGGTGAACTCCTCGGGCAGGCGGGCGAGCCAGTCGTCCTCGGGCTCGAGCAGGGCGAGGCCGAGCGGCGCCGCGATCCGGGCGGCGGCGAGCGGCCCGCCGTACCAGTGGACGGGCCGCCCGGCGAGTTCCTCGACCGTGTCCGGGCCGGTCAGCACGGCGGTGGCCAGGCCGCGGCGGGCGGCGGCCCCGGTGAGCAGCGCGGTGGTGCTGGTCGACTGGGCGGAGGTGAGCAGGACGGGCGTGCTGCTGGCGCTCACCGCTCCGCCCGGAACTCGTGGACGACCTCGATGCGGCCGACGATGTGCCGGTTGAACTCGTCCAACTCCTCGGCCGGCACCCAGAGTTCGAGGATCGTCCGACCGCCTGCCTGCTGGACGGGGTAGCGGGCGAGGAACTCCGTCTCCACCTCGAAGCGGGTGACGTAGCCGACGCCGGAGGCGGGCACGTTCCAGTCGCGGGCGATCCGGATCGCGTAGTCCTCGTTGAGGACGGGGTAGAAGATCGGCTGTTCCGGCAGCCGGGGCGGCCAGGCACGCCAGTCGGCGGCCTCGACCAGGGCCAGCTCCTGCGGGCCGGTGGGGCGCCAGAGAGTGGTGGTCGGGGGCGGCTGGACGGACTGACTGGTCATGGCAGGGACGGTAGCCGGGCCGCGACGGGCCCGGCCACCGGATTTCGCCCGGGCCGGTTCCGGTCTGGAACCGGATCCGGGCCGGCCCAGCCCAGTCCGGTTCCGGTCCGGTTTCGGTCCGGCCTGATCCGGCAACGGCCCGATTCGCGCCCGCCCCCGCGCCCGGGAGGGCCGGACGGCCCGTCAGCGGTAGGCCGACTCGCCGGTGATGGCCTCGCCCAGGACGAGGGTGTGGATCTCGCTGGTGCCCTCGTAGGTGAGCACCGACTCCAGGTTGTTGGCGTGCCGCAGCACCGGGTACTCGGTGGTGATGCCGTTGGCACCGAGGACGGTCCGGGCGCTGCGGGCGATCTCCAGCGCGGCGCGGACGTTGTTGAGCTTGCCGAAGCTGATGTGCGGCGCGCGGGCCGCGCCCTGCTCCTTGAGCCGGCCGATCCGCAGCGCCACCAGGTAGGCCTTCTCGACCTCCAGCATCATCTCGACCAGCTTCTGCTGAGTGAGCTGGAAGCCGGCGATCGGGCGGTCGAACTGGATGCGGGTCTTGGCGTAGTCGAGGGCGGCGGTGTAGCAGTCGCGGGCGGCGCCGACAGTGCCCCAGAGGATGCCGTAGCGGGCCTCGTTGAGCGAGGAGAGGGGTCCGCGCAGACCGGTGACGCCGGGCAGTACGGCGTCGGCGGGCAGCACCACCTCGTCGAAGGCCAGCTCGCTGGTGACGGAGGCGCGCAGGGAGAGCTTGCCGTGCACGTCGGTCGCGGTCAGGCCGCGGGTGCCGCGCTCGACCAGGAAGCCGCGCACTCCCTCCTCGGTCTGCGCCCAGACCACGGCGACGTCGGAGATGCTGCCGTTGGTGATCCACATCTTGCTGCCGGACAGCACCCAGTCGCCGCCCTTGCCGCCCTTCTGGACCGCCCGGGTGCGCATGTTGGCCGGATCGGAGCCGAAGTCGGGCTCGGTGAGGGCGAAGCAGCCGATCAGCTCACCGGTCGCCATGCCGGGCAGCCAGCGCTGCTTCTGCTCCTCGGAACCGAAGGCGTGGATCGAGCGCATCGCGAGCGAACCCTGGACGGAGACGAAGCTGCGCAGCCCGGAGTCGGCCGCCTCCAGCTCCATGCAGGCGACCCCGTACGCCACGGCGCCGGCACCCGCGCAGCCGTAGCCGTCGAGGTGCATGCCGAGCACGCCGAGGGCGCCGAGTTCGGGGGCGAGTTCGCGGGCCGGGAACACGCCGCGCTCGAACCAGTCGCCGATGTGCGGGCGGATCCGCTCCTCGGTGAAACGGCGGACGGTGTCGCGGATCAGCCGCTCCTCGTCGGAGAGGAGGTCGCCGACCGCGAGCAGGTCGGACGGGTCGATCCGGGTCGGCTTCGTCATTGAAGCTCCTTGTAGTCTCGGCGGGACACCGGCGAGTATTCCGCAACCCTCCCGACCTCGGACCGGCCGGAACGAGTGAGGAAGGCGACATGTCGCGCCGCCGGGACAGCCGGAACGGAACACGCAAGGGGAGACGGGGCATGACGCGTTGGGCACTGGTCGTCGAGGAGACGGTGGGCGTCGGCAGGGACCGCACCTGGGGCAGCAAGGTGCTCGGTGAGGTCAAGGGGACCCGCGAGGAGGCCGTCGCGGAGCTGCGGCGGATCGTCCCGACCTACACGCCGGACCACCCGATGACCAGCCGGCGGCAGACGCTGCTCCGGGACGGGGACACCTACCTGCTGATCTCGCAGGGGAGCATGCGCGACTACCACTGCGTGTTCAAGGTGTGGGAGGTGCTGTCGGACAGCAAGCGGCCCGAGGTGCAAGCGGAGCGGGTGGCGGAGGACGGCTGACGGTGACGGTCGACGGCGGGCTTCCGCCCGCCCTCACTCACCGACTCACCCACTCACGCCACTCCGCACAGCCGCAGCACCGCCGTGGTCGCCGCACCGGCGACGACCACCGCGGGGGACGGCGCCCGGCGCCACGCGAGCACCCCGGCGACCAGATGACAGATGACAGCTAACGGATAACAGCTGACAGATTTCGAAATCTGTCAGCTGTTCGCCTCGCCCCGTTCCGGGTCATCCGGCTCGGGCTACTTCAACAGCCCGTCCAGGAACGGGTTCCCGAACACCCGATGGGGGTCGTACCGGTCCAGGACGGCGACCGCCTCGTCCCAGCCGGGCCCACCCCCGGCGCGCAGGCTGTCGGGAATGACCCGGCCGATCAGGTCCTGGTCCGACCAGGCCGCCTCGGCGGTGTAGGCCCAGCCCTTGGACCACTCGACCCGCAGGCCGGCCCGGGTGCCGTCGAAGGTGCGTAGCAGCCACTGCTCCAGTTCCCGGGCGAAGGGCTCCAGTCCGGGCGTGCCGGGAAAGGCGAGGACGTCGAGCCAGACCGCGGTGTCCCACGCCGGCCGGTCCGCCCGCGGTCGCAGCGCGGACAGCAGCGGGGGCCGGGCGCCGGGGACGCCGGAGTACGACGGGTCGTCCAGGCCGGTGACCCGGATCTCCACCGCGCCGTTCACCGGGAACTCGCCCCGGGCCTGGTACTCGGCGAGCAACTGACGGTAGTGGGCGGCGAATTCGCTGACCACCCACTGCAGGTCGGCGCGCTTGGTCAGGATCGCGTAGCCGTTGGCGGTGACCCGCAGCGTGGTGGGCCGGACGTACTGCAGCAGGGTGCGCGAGGGGCCCCAGAGGTCGGAGCGCAGGCCGCCGGCGAGCAAGTGGGTGATCAGGTCGCCGGTGAGCAGTTCGCGCAGCAGTCCGCCGGAGAGCAGGACGTCGGTGAGGTCACCGGTCAGCGCCACCTTGGCGACCAGGTACTGGAGTTGGCCGAACAACGGGGCCGATCCCCAAGCGCCGGAGACGATTTGGCCGGCCAATCGGGCGACCGGTTCCGGAACGCTGTCCGAGAAGGGGTAGTTGTAGGGCTGGTCGACGGCCCGGGAGGACAGCGGCTTGGTCGGAGCGACGGTCCAGGTCTTGAGCCACGGGTAGTCGGTGTAGGCGAACCAGATCGCCTCGACCCGGCCGTCGCGCTCGACGAAGTCGGCGAGGGTGCGCGGGCCGTCGCCGCCGCCCAACAGCCCCCCGAGCAGTCCGCCGCCGGTGGCGGCACCGGGACGGGCGAACAGGTCGCTCGCCGGGATGTCCAGCCGGCTGACGCAGCGCAGCGGCCGGTCGGCGCCGGCGCGCAGCACGACCTCGGTGAGGAAGGCCCGGCCCAGGTGCACCAGGAAGGCGGCGCTGTCGGCCTCCGCGCGGTCGAAGGTGCGCAGCGTGTAGCGGCCGGTGGCCGGGTCGAGGACGACGGCGGTGAGCCGCACCACCTGGTTGCTGACCGAGCCGTAGCCGTGGCCGTCCGGGCGCAGTTCGCCGTCGGCCGGGGCGGCGGTGCCGTGGCCGCCGATGGCGAGCACGCCGCCGACGGTGAGGTCGCCGGGCGCCGGGCAGGCCGTCAGGCCGAGGCCGCGGTCGGCCAGGTGGGCGAGCAGCGCCTCCATGCTGGCGCCGCTCTGCGCCCGGACGGTGGTGGGCGAGTCGGCGGTGATGGCGGTGAGGTAGCGGCTGGTGTCCACGACCAGGACGCGGGCGCTGTCCGGGGTCCCGTTGGCGACGGTGAGCGGTGCCCAGGTGTGCCGGTAGCCGGAGGCACGCAGCCGCCAGCCGTTGGCGTGCGCCCAGTCGGCGAGGGCCGGCACCTCTGCGGGGGTGCGTGGCGCGCAGGTCCACAGCTGGTCGGTGTGGACCTCGCCGGACCAGTTCTGGAAGACCCGCTGGTAGAGCTCGGTGTCGGCGGGCAGGCCGGGCGGTACCGGTGTGGCGGCCTCCGCGCTGTCCGGGCCGATGGTGCCGCGCAGCAGCCAGGCCGCGCCGCCGAATGCCGCGGAGGCGCCGAGCAGTTGCCGCCTGCTCAGGCCGCGTCCGGCGCCCCGCCCACTGCCCCGGCCGTCCGCCGCGCCGTTCGTGCTGTTCGTGCTGTTCGTGCTGTTCGCATCGTGCGCACTGTTCGCATCGCGCGCACTGTTCGCGCCGCTCGCACTGTTCGCGCCGCTCGCGCTGTGGTCGTCGTGTCCTGTGGTCATCCGGTCCGCCCCCTGCGTCAGTCCCCCGGGCCGGGCTGCGGTGCTCCGGGGCGGTCGGTGTCCGCCCGACCCGGTCAGGAGCGTACGAAGTGCCGTACGGCCGTTTGAAGCGATCCGGCCGGGATATCACTCGTTCGAGTGATCATGACGCGAACGGGTGAGACCCGTCCACTGTCCACCCCATCCACTCCGCCCACCTCGTCCACCCCCTCCACCCCTTCCGCGCCGCCTCCGGGCGGGCCGGGGTCAGCGCGGCGCGGCGAGGGCGGCCTCCGCGTACTGCTGCCACCGGTCGGCCGCCGTGCCGGGCAGGCAGACCCAGTCCTTCATCGGCCGCCCGCCCGCCGGATCGAACGGGTGCGCCCCCGCCAGGGCGAGCGCCTCCGCGTGCTCCGCCGAGTCCCGGCCGAGCCGGCAGACCAGCTCGTTCCCGTGCAACCCCGCGAAGGCCTTGCCGTTGGTGTCCTTCAGGCAGGACATGCCGAACATCCTGGAGCGGTGGGCGCCCCGGGCTTCCAGGTCGTCGGCGATCGCCTCGTAGCGGGCGGTTGCGGCATCGTGGCTGGTCATGCCGCCATGGTGGGCCCCGGCGGAGCGGGCGGCCAACGCAGCCGGACCGGGTTCCGGACGCTTGCCCGGCTCCTCGGTGGCCGCATAGGTTGATCTTGACCACCGACCCCCACCCGTCCGGAGGCCCCGCCGTGCCATCGTCCGCGCCGCTGACCGTCACCGTCGCCCAGCCCCTCTGCGCCGACCGCGGCCGCCCGGACACCCTGGCCGTCAACGTCGAGCGGCACGCTGAGGCCGTCCGGGCGGCGGGGAGCCGCTTGGTGGTGTTCCCCGAGCTGTCGCTGACCGGCTACGACCTGGCCGCCCCCGCCGTCGACCCGGCCGACCCGCGGCTCGCCCCACTCGTCGAGGCCTGCGCCGCCACCGGCGCCCTCGCGCTGGTCGGCGCGCCGGTCGCGGCGGTCGACGGGCACGAGTCGATCGCCACCCTGGCGGTCACCGGCGAGGGCGCCACCGTCGTCTACCGGAAGATGCGCCTGCACGGCGAGGGCGAGCCCGCCCGCTTCACTCCGGGTGAGAAGCCCGTCGTGCTGGAGCTGGAAGGGCTGCGGCTCGGCCTCGCGGTCTGCGCCGACGCCGCCGACCCGGCGCACGCCGAGGAGACCGCCGCGCTCGGCATCGACGCCTACGTCGCCTCCACCCTGTACGGCCCGGGCGCCGCGCAGGCCGAGCGACGGGACGGCCACTGCCGGGCCCGCGCCACCGCGCACGGGGTCTGGGTCGTGCTGTCCACCTGCGCGGGGCCGACCGGCGTGTTCCCGGACAGCTCGGGCGGTTCCGGGATCTGGGCACCCGACGGGTCGTCGGTCGCCCAGGCGGGCACCGAGCCGGGCGAGCTGGTCCGCGCCGAGCTGCCCCGGCGGTAGCCACGCCGCACGTCGCGTCCCGGATCGAAAGATCGCCGGCCCCGGATGGAAATACCCGGGGCCCGCGCGCGGCTGTCGTGATCGGAAGTCCCGTGACCGGGCCGAACGGCCCGTACAGGAGGTGCAGCGCGCGATGGGCGACGAGCGGGAGAAGCCGCAGGAGTACCGGATCGAGCACGACTCGATGGGCGAGGTACGGGTGCCGGCCGCAGCGAAGTGGCAGGCGCAGACGCAGCGGGCGGTGGAGAACTTCCCGGTGTCCGGCCAGCGGCTGGAGCGCGCGCACATCGCCGCGCTGGCCCGGATCAAGGCGGCCGCGGCACGGGTGAACGCCCGGCTCGGGGTCGTGGACGAGGAGACGGCCGGGGCGATCGCGGCGGCGGCCGAGGAGGTCGCGGAGGGCCGCTGGGACGACCAGTTCCCGGTGGACGTCTTCCAGACCGGCTCGGGCACCTCGTCCAACATGAACGCCAACGAGGTGATCGCCACCCTGGCCGGCGAGCGGCTGGGGCGGCCGGTCCACCCGAACGACCAGGTGAACGCGAGCCAGTCGTCCAACGACGTGTTCCCGTCCTCGATCCACATCGCCGCCACCGCCGCCGTCACCCACGACCTGATCCCGGCGCTGGAGCACCTGGCGGAGGCGCTGGAGCGCAAGTCCGTCGAGTTCGCACAGGTGGTCAAGTCGGGCCGCACGCACCTGATGGACGCCACGCCCGTCACCCTCGGCCAGGAGTTCGGCGGCTACGCGGCGCAGGTGCGGCACGGGCGGGAACGGCTGCTGGCCACGCTCCCCCGGGTCGCCGAACTGCCGCTCGGCGGAACGGCGGTGGGCACCGGCATCAACACCCCGCCCGGTTTCCCGGCGGCCGTCATCGAGGAGGTGGCCCGGGCCACCGGCCTGCCGCTGACCGAGGCCCGCGACCACTTCGAGGCGCAGGGCGCACGGGACGCGCTGGTCGAACTGAGCGGCCAACTGCGCACGGTGGCGGTCGGGTTCACGAAGATCGCGAACGACCTGCGATGGATGGGCTCCGGCCCGCGCACCGGTCTGGGTGAGATCAATCTGCCGGATCTGCAGCCCGGTTCGTCCATCATGCCGGGCAAGGTGAACCCGGTGCTGCCCGAGGTGGTGCTGATGGTCGCCGCCCAGGTGGTGGGCAACGACGCGACGGTGACGCTGGCCGGCGCGAGCGGCAACTTCGAGCTGAACGTGATGCTCCCGGTGATCGCCCGCAACGTGCTGGAGTCGGTGCGGCTGCTCGCCAACAGCGCCCGGCTGCTGGCCGACCGGACGGTGGACGGCATCACCGCGAACGTCGAACGGGCCCGCGAGTACGCCGAGTCCTCGCCGTCGGTGGTGACGCCGCTGAACCGGTACATCGGGTACGAGGAGGCGGCGAAGGTCGCCAAGCAGGCGCTGGCCGAACGGAAGACGATCCGCCAGGTGGTGCTGGAGCGCGGGTACGTCGAGCGGGGCGAGCTCACCGAGGAGCAGCTGGACCGGGCGCTGGACGTGCTGCGGATGACGCACCCGTAACCCGGAACCCGGAACCTGGCACGCGACACCCGGTCGGAACCGCTCAGCGGCGCACCGGGGCCTCTGACGTGCGCCGGGGCGCGGCGGGCAGGCGTGCCCTCCGCTCCCCGGACGCGGGCTGTGGGGAAGATCAGCCCTTGGCGCGGCCGGCCCGGCCGAGCCGCATCGCTGCTCCGTTCGCCGTGATCGTGGCCATCGAGAGCGCCGCGAGGCCGAGCAGGAACATCACCGCACCGACGATGACGCAGGTGATGATGTTCTTGCCTCGTGCGACGGACCCTGAGACGACCCAGGGAGAGATGATCGTCCAGACACCGAGCGCGGCGGCCGCCCAGGCCCTCGCGTGGGTGCGCTCGTAGGCCGATCCGTAGCCGGCCATCAGCGCCGTGTAGGCCAGACCCACGATCAGGCAGGTCACGGTCAGGGTGCTGAACGCGGTGAAGCCGACGATCCAAGGCGATGTCGCCAGGAAGAGGCCGGCCAGTACGGCCAGGGCTTCGACGCCCTGGGCGCGCGGGGTCGAGGTGACCCGTTCGTAGTGTTCCCGGAGTTCGACGATGTCCGGGTGGTGTTCCATGCCCGTCGGCATGTGGGTTGCCACCGATACCACCTCCTGTGGTTCGGACCATGGAAGGGGGCGTGCCAGGGGGCGTGCCCCGTACCCATTCTGGCGCTTCTCCAAGGTTTTGCACCTGATTGTCCGGAATCACCGATAACCATCCGATCACGCCGGTGACCTGCGTCTCAACACTCCGGAAGGACGTTGCCTATGCAACTCGTTGCATAGCAGGATGCGGGCATGGCACTGGAGCACGCGATCCTCGTCTCGCTGCTGGAGCAGCCGGGCTCCGGGTACGAACTGGCCCGGCGCTTCGACCGTTCCATCGGCCGCTTCTGGACCGCCACCCACCAGCAGATCTACCGGGTGCTGCGGCGGATGGAGGCGGACGGCTGGGTCGCCGCCGAGGAGGTCGCGCAGGACGGCCGCCCGGACAAGAAGGTGTACTCGGCGGCCGGACCCGGACGGGCCGCGCTGGCCGAGTGGCTGCGCGAACCGGTCGAGCCGGAGACGGTGCGGCACGAGCTCGCGGTCAAGATCCGGGCCGCCGCGTTCGACGACCCGGCCGCGCTGACCGCGCTGATCTCCGAGGTCGAACGGCACCGCGAGAGCCATGCCGCCCTGCTCGCCCGCTACCTGCACGGCGAACAGCGGGACTTCCCCGACCTCGACGCACTCGACACCCGGCAGGAGCTGCAGCACCTGGTGCTGCGCGGCGGCATCGAGTTCGAGCGGATGAACCTCGCCTGGCTGGACGACGTGCTCGCCACACTGCGCCGACTCGCGAGCGGATGACAAGGAACAGAAGACGGATGACAGATGACGGATGACAACATCTGAAATCTGTTCGCTGAAATCTGTTCGCTGAAACCTGTCAGTTGAACCCCGCTCCGCCGAGCCCGCCCTCACACCCTCGACCCCAGGGAGCCCCTGATGCTCTTCAACCCGCGCACCTACGACCCCGCGCAGTTCGACGAGCCGACCCGCCGGCTGCTGCGCGCGACCGTCGACTGGTTCGAGTCCCGCGGCAAGAAGGCGCTCATCGACACCTACATAGACCGCGCCTGGTACGCCGACTTCCTCGAATTCGCCGCCCGGGAAGGCCTGTTCGCGGAGTTCCTGACCCCCTCCGCGGCCGACCCTGACAAGCGCTGGGACACCGCGCGGATCGCCGAATTGAACGAGATCCTCGGCTTCTACGGCCTCGGCTACTGGTACACCTGGCAGGTCACCATCCTGGGCCTCGGCCCGGTCTGGCAGAGCGAGAACGAGGCCGTCCGGGCCCGCGCCGCCAAGCTCCTCGCCGAGGGCCACGTGATGGCCTTCGGCCTGTCCGAGCGCACCCACGGCGCCGACATCTACTCCACCGACATGATCCTCACCCCGGACGGCGAGGGCGGCTTCACCGCGACCGGCTCCAAGTACTACATCGGCAACGGCAACGTCGCCGGCCTGGTCTCGGTCTTCGGCCGCCGCTCGGACGTCGAGGGCCCCGAGGGCTACGTCTTCTTCGCCGCCGACAGCCGCCACGAGGCGTACCACCTGGTCAAGAACGTGGTGAACGCCCAGATGTACGTCAGCGAGTTCCGCCTGGAGGACTACCCGGTCCGGGCCGAGGACGTACTGCACACCGGCCAGGCCGCCTTCGACGCCGCGCTGAACACCGTCAACGTCGGCAAGTTCAACCTGTGCACCGCCTCGGTCGGCATCTGCGAGCACGCGATGTACGAGGCCGTCACCCACGCCCACAACCGGGTGCTGTACGGCCGCAAGGTCACCGACTTCCCGCACGTGCGGCGGGAGTTGACCGACGCGTACGCCCGCCTGGTGGCGATGAAGCTGTTCAGCGCGCGGGCCGTGGACTACTTCCGCACCGCCTCCCCCGAGGACCGCCGCTACCTGCTGTTCAACCCGATGACCAAGATGAAGGTCACCACCGAGGGCGAGAAGGTCATCGACCTGATGTGGGACGTCATCGCGGCCAAGGGCTTCGAGGCGGACACCTACTTCGACAAGGCCGCCAAGGACATCCGCGGCCTGCCGAAGCTGGAGGGCACCGTCCACGTCAACCTGGCGCTGATCCTCAAGTTCATGGGCAACTACCTGTTCGCGCCCGCCGACTACGCGCCGGTGCCGACCAGGCTGGACGCCACCGACGACGCCTTCCTGTTCCGCCAGGGCCCGGCCCGCGGCCTCGGCGCGATCCGCTTCCACGACTGGCGCGCCGCCTACGACCGGCACGCCCAGCTGCCGAACGTCGCCCGCTTCCGCGAACAGGCCGACGGCTTCTGCGAGTTGCTGCTCAAGCACGCCCCGAGCAAGGAGCAGCAGGCGGACCTGGACTTCCTGCTGGAGATCGGCCAGCTGTTCGCGCTGATCGTCTACGGCCAGCTGGTGCTGGAGCAGGCCGAGCTGACCGGCCTGACCGCGTCCGACGAGGGTGGGGACGTGCTGGACCAGATCTTCGACGCGCTGGTCCGCGACTTCTCCGCGCACGCGACCGAGCTGCACGGCAAGTCCTCCACCACCGAGGAGCAGGCCGCCTGGGCGCTGGCGAACGTGCGCCGCCCGGTGGCGGACGCCGAGCGCGCCGCGAAGGTGTGGGCCCGGGTCGAGGCGCTCTCCGGCGCGTACGAGATGCAGCCGTAGCCCGGCAGGACCGGAAAGACCCCGGGGGTGCCGGTCGGCGGACCGGCACCCCCGGACCACATCCCACGGTGGCCCCGGGCGGCTCAGCTGTCGCCGAGGCCCCGGGTGGACGACGTTCTCGGGCAGTGCGGCGAGGCCGGAGCCGACGGTGACGTACAGCGCGTGCTCGGCGGCCTCGGCGGTCACCTCGGCGCCGCACCCCGGTTCGAGCCACTGCAGGCCGACGGCGCGCAGCGGGCCCGCGAGCAGGCGGCCGGGGTCGACGGCGGCGCCGCGTCGGCGCAGGTCGGTGATGACGGTGCCCGGCATGTCGGACGCTCCTTCGGCGGTGGGCGGGCTCGGTGGACCGCCTCTGCGGAACACCGTCCGCCACCCGCCGTCCCGGTCGCACGGGGGTGTCGTCCCGTCCCGCTCCCGGCCTGCTCCCGGCCCGTCCCGGCCCCGCGCCCACCGTGTTCCGCCCGTACGCCCGCCCGGTCCCGGCCCAGGCCGGGAGCGCCCGGGACACGCCCGCACCGACCCGCCGCGACCGGCGTACGGTGGAACTCGGAGGCCGTGTCATGCACGTCACCGGAACCCACTTCACCGACCGCACCGATGCGGGCCGTCGGCTGGCCGCCCGCCTCGCGCACCTCGCCGGCCCCGACACCGTGGTGGTCGCCCTGCCCCGGGGCGGGGTGCCGGTGGCCGCCGAGGTCGCGTCGGCGCTCGGCGCGCCGCTGGACATCTGCGTGATCCGCAAGCTCGGTGTGCCGTACCAGCCCGAGCTGGCCATGGGGGCGATCGGCGAGGACGGCGTCCGGGTGCTGAACGAGCAGATCCTCCGGCTCGCCGGCGTCGGCGACGAGCAGCTGGCGCAGGTGGAGCAGCGCGAGCGAACCGAACTGGCGCGCCGGGCGCGCCGCTACCGGGGCGACCGCCCGGCCACCGACCTGCGCGGACGCACGGTGCTCGTGGTGGACGACGGCATCGCCACCGGCTCCACCGCGAAGGCGGCCTGCCGGATCGTCCGGGCGCGCGGCGCGGCCCGGGTGGTGCTCGCCGTCCCGGTGGCTCCCCGGGACTGGACGGACCGGCTGTCCGAGGTCGCCGACGAGCTGGTCTGCGTCGACACGCCGTCCCCGTTCTTCGCGATCGGCGAGTTCTACGCCGACTTCTCGCAGACCGGTGACGAGGAGGTGCTGCGGCTGCTGGCCGAGGCCCGGGGCGAGGGGGAACGGTCCGGGGATCCGGGCGGTGTCGACCGCGAGCTGCTGCTGCCCGTCGCCGGGGTCCGCCTGGCCGGTCGGCTGGCCGTTCCGGCCGGGGCACGCGGGATGGTGGTGTTCGCGCACGGCAGCGGCAGCGGCCGGCACAGTCCGCGCAACCGGCACGTCGCCCGGTACCTGAACCGGGCGGGCCTGGGCACCCTGCTGTTCGACCTGCTCACCGAGGCCGAGGAGCCGGACCGGCGCAAGGTGTTCGACGTCGGGCTGCTCGGCTCCCGGCTGACCGCCGTCGCGCGGGAGCTGGACCGCACCGACGGCGCGCGCGGCCTGCCACTGGGCCTGTTCGGTGCCAGCACCGGGGCGGCCGCCGCGCTGTACACCGCCGCCGAGCTGGGCCCGGCCGTGCGCGCGGTGGTCTCCCGGGGCGGGCGCCCGGACCTCGCCGGGCCTGACGTCCTGGGCCGGGTGAGCGCACCGACCCTGCTCGTGGTCGGGTCCCTGGACGCCACCGTGCTCGACCTCAACCGGCAGGCGCGGGCCCTCCTGCCGGGCGAGAGCGAGCTGGCGGTGGTACCGCGCGCGAGCCACCTGTTCGAGGAGCCGGGCACCCTCGACCAGGCCGCTGAGCTGGCCGGGGACTGGTTCCTGCGCCACCTGCCGTCCCCCGACGGCTCGGGCGCCGAGGAGCGGTAGCGGCAGGTTGCGCAGATTTCGTGCGAGCACCGCCCGGTAGCAGCGCATTTTGTGCAGCCGCAGCCGGGATTTCCTGATCAGCTTGTACACATTGAGCAGTGAAAAATCGACCTGTTGCCCAACCCTCACGACAGGAGCAAGCTCTGCGCAACCGCACCGCCCACCCGTCCGCCGTGCGGCGGCGATCCACGCGATCCCACCGGAAGCCCCAAAGCCCCCGGAAACCCCCGGAAGCCTCAACGCCGAGGCCCTGAGTGGAGGAACGAGCGATGACCACGCAGTCCCACGCCCTTGAGCTGACCCCCGAGGAGCGCGAGGCCGGCCTCGACGCCGACCAGCTGCGCCGCCTCGTCGGCCTCGTCGAGCACGACCAGGCCTCCGACCCGTTCCCTGTCACCGCCCAGGACGCGGTCGTGTTCGTGGTCGGCAACGCCACCCAGACGGCCCAGTTCTACCAGGTCGTGTTCGGCATGGAGCTGGTCGCCTACTCCGGCCCGGAGACCGGCCGCCGCGACCGCAAGTCCTACGTGCTGCGCTCCGGCTCCTGCCGCTTCGTGATCAAGGGCGGAGTCCAGCCGGACAGCCCGCTGCTGGACCACCACCGCCGCCACGGCGACGGCGTGGTCGACCTCGCCCTGGAGGTCCCGGACGTCGACAAGTGCATCGAGCACGCCCGCGCCAACGGCGCCACCGTCCTCGAGGAGCCGAACGACGTCACGGACGAGAACGGCACCGTGCGCCGCGCGGCCATCGCCACCTACGGGGAGACCCGCCACACCCTGGTCGACCGCTCCCGCTACAGCGGCCCGTACCTGCCGGGCTACGTCGTCGCCAAGAGCACCGTCACCCACCCGGAGGGCTCGCCCAAGCGCCTGTTCCAGGCCCTGGACCACGCCGTGGGCAACGTCGAGCTGGGCCGGATGGACGAGTGGGTCCGGTTCTACAACCGGGTCATGGGCTTCGTGAACATGGCCGAGTTCGTCGGCGACGACATCGCCACCGAGTACTCCGCGCTGATGTCCAAGGTCGTCGCGAGCGGCAACCACCGGGTGAAGTTCCCGCTCAACGAGCCGGCCATCGCCAAGAAGAAGTCCCAGATCGACGAGTACCTGGAGTTCTACACCGGCCCCGGCTGCCAGCACATGGCGCTCGCCACCAACGACATCCTCACCACCGTGGACGTGCTGCGCGCCCGCGGCGTGGAGTTCCTGAACACCCCGGACGCCTACTACGACGACCCGGAGCTGCGCGAGCGCATCGGCAAGGTGCGGGTGCCGATCGAGGAGCTGAAGAAGCGCGGCATCCTGGTCGACCGCGACGAGGACGGCTACCTGCTGCAGATCTTCACCAAGCCGATCGGCGACCGCCCGACCGTCTTCTACGAGTTCATCGAGCGGCACGGTTCGCTGGGCTTCGGCAAGGGCAACTTCAAGGCGCTGTTCGAGTCCATCGAGCGCGAGCAGGACCGTCGCGGCAACCTGTGAGCGTCGGCCTACCCTGATTGACGCCGACCCTGACGGACGGTCGAGGAGGAGCACGGAGATGGCGTACTACCGGCAGCTGGGCAGCATCCCGCCCAAGCGGCACACCCAGCACCGCACACCCGAAGGCGGGCTGTACTACGAGGAGTTGATGGGCGAGGAGGGGTTCTCCTCCGACTCCTCGCTGCTCTACCACCGGGGCATCCCCTCGGCGGTGGTCAACGCGGTGCCCTGGGAACTGCCCGACCAGTCCACGGTGCCCAACCATCCCCTGCTCCCCCGCCACCTCAAGCTGCACGAGCTGTTCGCGGACCAGGAGTGGAAGTCCGCGGACGTCGTCGGCAGCCGCCGGCTGGTCCTCGGCAACGGCGACGTGCGGATCTCGTACGTCGCCGCCGGGGCCCCGAGCGAGTTGTACCGCAACGGGCTCGGCGACGAGTGCGTGTACGTGGAGTCCGGCGCCGGCACGCTGGAGACGGTCTTCGGCTCGATCGAGGTCGGCCAGGGCGACTACGTGATCATCCCGCGCGCCACCACCCACCGCTGGGTGCCGTCCGGGGACGAGCCGCTGCGCGCCTACTGCATCGAGGCGAACAGCCACATCACCCCGGTCAAGCGCTACCTGTCGAAGTACGGGCAGCTGCTGGAGCACGCGCCGTACTGCGAGCGGGACTTCCGCGGGCCGGTCGGGCCGCTCGTGGTCGACGCCCCCGGGGACGTCGACGTGCTGGTCAAGCACCGTGGTCCGAACGGGGTTTCGGGCACCCGCTACACCGTGCCGCACCACCCCTTCGACGTGGTCGGCTGGGACGGTTGCCTGTACCCGTACGCCTTCAACATCCGCGACTACGAGCCGATCACCGGGCGGATCCACCAGCCGCCGCCGGCCCACCAGGTGTTCGAGGGCAACGGCTTCGTGATCTGCAACTTCGTTCCCCGCAAGGTGGATTACCACCCGCTGTCGATCCCGGTGCCGTACTACCACGCCAACGTGGACAGCGACGAGGTCATGTTCTACTGCGGCGGCGACTACGCGGCGCGCAAGGGCTCGGGCATCGCCCAGGGCTCGATCTCGCTGCACCCGGGCGGGCACACCCACGGGCCGCAGCCGGGCGCGTACGAGCGCAGCATCGGCGCGGAGTTCTTCGACGAGCTGGCGGTCATGGTGGACACCTTCCGCCCGCTGGAGCTCGGCGAGGGCGGGCGCGCCAGCGAGGACGCCAACTACGCCTGGACGTGGGCGGGCCGGGGGCCCGGGCGATGAGCCCCGACACCACCCCTGCGTCCCCCTCCTCGGGCGGCTTCTCGGGGTCCTCCTCGGGCGACTGCTCGGGCTCCTCCTCGGGCGCCTTCGAGATCCCGGAGCTGTTCCGCGGACTCTTCGACGACGCGGCGGTGTTCCCGCCGGGGAACCTGCCGGTCGTCGAGGCGGTGCCCGCGCACCGCGCCCACCGCACGGCCTGGTACGCCGACGCGGTCGGCCCGTTCCTCTGCGGGGCGGGCCGGTTGGGCGAACTGGCCGCGGCGGCGGAGGGCACCGGGCCGCTCAGGGTCGGGCTGGTGCTGCCGGGGGGCAGCGCGGAGCTCGGGCCGGCGCTCGCCGCCGCCGCGCCGTTCGAGCTGGCCGGGGTCGAGCTGGCCACCCGGGACGCCGCCGAGGCGGTCGCCGAGCTGGACCGGCTGCTGCCCCCGGACGTGCCCGCCGCCGTCGAGCTGCCGCGTGAACTCCTGCGCGGGGACGGGCTGGACGAGACGCTGGACGTCCTGGTCGACAGCGCCTACCGGGCGAAGTTCCGCACCGGCGGGATCGTCGCGGAGGCGTTCCCGGGCGAGGACGAGCTGGCCGCCTTCCTCACCGGCTGCGCCCGGCGCGGCCTGCCGTACAAGTGCACGGCGGGCCTGCACAACGCCGTCCGGCACACCGATCCGCAGACCGGCTTCGAGCACCACGGCTTCCTCAACGTGCTACTGGCCGCCCAGGAGACGGACCGCGCCGCGGCCGCCGAGGTGCTGGCCGAGCGCGACGGCGAGGTGCTGGCCAAGGCCGTCCGCGCGTTGAGCGGCCACCAGGTTACGGTGATCCGCAACTCGTTCACCGCGTTCGGCACCTGCAGCATCGCCGAACCCCTGGACGACCTGGCCGCGCTCGGCCTGCTGTCGCCCAGTCCACTTGTCCAGGAGGACCGTTGAGCACCCCCCGCAGCTGGCTCGCCAGCGCCCAGGGCTCGCCGTTCGGCGTGCACAACCTGCCGTACGGCGTCTTCACCGCGGCCGACCAGCCCGGGCGGCGCCGGATCGGCGTGCGCGTCGGCGACTTCGTGCTGGACGCCGGGGCAGCCGCCCGCGCGGCCGGCGCGCCCTCGGCACTGCTGGACGCGGACTCGCTCAACCCGCTGATGGCGGCCGGACGTTCGGTCTGGACCCAGGTCCGGTCCGACCTCACCAGCTGGCTGACGGACGAGTCCTTCCGCGAGGCGCTGTCGCCGGCGCTGCTGCCGGCGGGCGAGGTCGAGCTGCACCTGCCGTTCGAGGTCGCGGACTACGTCGACTTCTACGCCTCCGAGCACCACGCCACCAACCTGGGCCGGATCTTCCGCCCGGGCTCGGAGCCGCTCACCCCCAACTGGAAGCACCTGCCGATCGGTTACCACGGTCGGGCGGGCACGGTGGTGGTGTCCGGCACGCCGGTGGTGCGTCCGCACGGACAGCGCAAGGCGCCCGCCGACGCCGCGCCGAGCTTCGGGCCGTCCCGGCGGCTGGACATCGAGGCCGAGGTCGGCTTCGTCGTCGGCACGCCGTCCGAGCTGGGCCGGCCGGTCGTGCTGGACGACTTCCGCGAGCACGTGTTCGGCGTCTGCCTGCTCAACGACTGGTCGGCGCGCGACATCCAGGCCTGGGAGTACGTGCCGCTCGGGCCCTTCCTGGGCAAGTCCTTCGCGACCTCGATCTCGCCGTGGATCGTGCCGCTGGATGCCCTGGAGCACGCCCGGGTCGCGCCGCCGGAGCGCGATGTCGAGCCGCTGGCGTACCTGGACGACCGCGGCGGCGAGCCGTGGGGTCTGGACCTGGCGATGGAGGTCCGGCTGAACGGGCACCTGGTCTCGCGCCCGCCGTTCGCCACCATGTACTGGACGGCGCAGCAGCAGCTGACCCACATGACCGTGAACGGCGCCTCGCTGCGCACCGGCGACCTGTTCGCCTCCGGCACGGTCAGCGGGCCGGAGCCGGACACCCGCGGCGCGCTGATCGAGCTGACCTGGAACGGCGAGGAGCCGCTCAAGCTGCCGGACGGGACGACCCGGACCTTCCTGGAGGACGGCGACGAGGTCGTCATCACGGCGACGGCCCCGGGACCGGACGGCATGGCGGTCGGCTTCGGCGAGGTCTCGGGCCGGGTGCGGGGCTGACGGTGTCGCCGCGCGGGTGACAAGCGACAACAGACAGATGACGGATAACAGCTGACAGATTTCATCATCTGAAATCCGTCAGCTGTTATCCGTTTCCCCGCCCTCCCCGTCCCGCCCCCGCTTTCCCTCCTACAGCCCCCTCCTACAGCCCCCTCCAGCCCCGCCGCCTACAACCCCGCGCCGCCCGTGGCGTCGATGACCCGCCCGGTGACCCAGCGCGCGTCGTCCGAGGCCAGGAACGCGACGATGTCCGCGATGTCCTCCGGCTGCCCGACCCGGCCGAGCGCGGCGATCGAGGCGGCGTACGCCTCCGCCTCCGGATTGCCGCGCAGCCAGCCCGCGTTGACGTCGGTGTCCACCACGCCGGGCGCGACCGAGTTCGCCGTGATGCCGCGCGGGCCGAGCTGCTTGGCGAGGTTGAGCGTGAAGGTGTCGAGCGCGCCCTTGGTCGCGCCGTAGGCGATGATCTCCGGCATCGCGAGCCGGGCGGCCCCGCTGGAGATGTTGACGATCCGCCCGCCGTCCCGCAGCCGCCGCAGTCCGTGCTGCACCACGAAGAACGGCGCCCGGACGTTCACCGCGAACACCGTGTCGAAGTCCTCCTCGGTCAGCGTCGCGAGGTCCGAACTGCGCCCGATTCCGGCATTGTTCACGATGATGTCGACCCCGCCGCCGCTCGCGTGCGCCCCGATCTCCGCGTCGAAGGCCGCCCACAGCGCGGCCGCGTCGCCGTGCCGTCCGAGTTCGGCCCGCAGCGCGAACGCCCGGCCGCCGTCGGTCCGGATCCCCTCGACCACCTCCCGCGCCGCCACCTCGTCCCGGGCGTAGCCGACCGCGACGGTGGCGCCCTCCCGCCCGAGCCGGCGGGCGATCGCCCGGCCGATGCCCCTGCTGCCGCCGGTGACCAGCGCCACCTTGCCGCGAAGCCCGTATCCGTGCGCGCCCATGCCTGAGCCCCCTCCTGTCGGGTCGAGTGACACCTCGACCATTTATTGAGCGATCGCTCAAGAAAAACCTAGCACACACTTTTTGAGTGACTGCTCTAAAATCACCTCCATGACCGACGCGGCGCCCCCCGAGAACGAGACGGCCGACCCCGCGCCCCGCCCCAGGCGCGGACGCCCGCCCGCCTTCGACCGGGAGGAGGCCCTGACGGCGGCGACCAGGCTGTTCTGGGAGCGCGGCTACGAGGCCACCTCCGTCACCGACCTCACCACCGCCATGGGCATCCGCCCCGGCAGCCTCTACGCCGCGTTCGGCGACAAGCGCACGCTCTTCGAGGAGGTGGTCCGTCGCTACGGACACTCCCCCGTCGGCGCGTTCGTCGGTGTCGCGCTGGCCGAGGAGACCTGTGCCCGCGCGGCCTTCACCCGGATCCTGCGCGAGGCCGCCGCCATCTACCCGGACCCGTCCCACCCGGCCGGCTGCCTGGTGATCACCGCCGCCACCAACGTCTCCCCGCAGGACGCCGGGGTCCAGGCCCACCTGCGCGAGCTGCGCAACCGCAACCGGCAGGTCTTCGCGGACCGGCTGCGCACCGCCCAGCTGGACGGCGAACTGCCACCGGGGGCCGACCCGGAGGCGCTGGCCGGGTACCTCGCCACGGTCATCCAGGGCATGTCCCAGCAGGCCCGCGACGGCGCCACCGCCGAGGACCTGGCCCGCGTCGCCGAACTCGCGCTGCGCGCCTGGCCGTGACGGCCGCGACAAACGTGACGGACATGACGGACGTGACGGACGTGCCGCCCGCCCCAGGTCCGCGGTCACACCGGCCTCGTGATCACACCACCCACCCGTCCCGGTACGGTGGACAGCGGAAGGCCGGATCACCGAGGGGACGGGAGCGATTCCGATGAGCGCAGAGGTGGCGGAGGTCCAGGTGGTCCTGGACCGCGACGGCGGTCTCGGACGGATCGTGCTGAACCGCCCGCGGGCGCTCAACTCGCTCACCCACGGCATGATCGCCACCATCCGCGCGACGCTGGACGACTGGGCCGCCGACGACCGGGTGCGCGCCGTCGTCCTGACCGGCGCCGGCGAGCGCGGCCTCTGCGCGGGCGCGGACCTGCGCGCGATGCACCGCGAGGTCGTGGCCGGCGGAGCCGGCACCCGGGCGTTCTTCCGCGACGAGTACCGGCTGAACGCGCTGATCGCCCGCTACCCGAAGCCGTTCGTCGCGCTGATGGACGGCATCACCATGGGCGGCGGTGTCGGCCTGTCCGGCCACGGCGCGGTGCGGGTCGTCACCGAGCGCTCCACCGTCGCGATGCCCGAGACCCGGATCGGACTCGTTCCGGACGTCGGCGGCAGTCGCCTGCTCGCCCGCGCCCCCGGCGAGTTGGGCACCCACCTCGGCCTCACCTCCGCCTCGATGGGCCCCGGCGACGCCCTGCTCTGCGGCTTCGCGGACCACTTCGTCCCGTCCGCGCGCATCCCCGAGCTGCTCGAGGCCCTCGCCCGCGACGCCGAGCCCGCCACGACCGTCGCCGCCCACGCCGAGCCCCCGCCGCCCGCCGAACTCGCCGAACAGCGCGACTGGATCGACACCTGCTACGCGGCCGACACCGTCGAGGAGATCGTCGAGCGACTACTCGACTCCGGTGTGCCGGAGGCGAAGGAGTCCGCCGAGCTGGTGCTCGGGAACTCCCCCACCGCCGTCAAGGTCACGCTGGCCGCCCTGCGCCGAGCCCGTGCGCTGCCCTCGCTGGAGGCCGTGCTCGACCAGGAGTACCGGATCTCCTGTGCCGCGCTGGACGGGCCCGACCTGGTCGAGGGCATCCGCGCCCAGGTGATCGACAAGGACCGCAACCCGCAGTGGTCGCCGCGTACGCTGGCCGACGTGACGGATGCCGACGTCGCGCGCTTCCTCGCCCTGCGCGAAGGCGACGAGCTGGGCCTGGCCTGACCGGCCCCCGGCCGATCCCGCCGCCCCCTTCCCGGAAAGCCTGGAGAACGCCATGGCCCACCCGGCGCCGGCGCCTCCACCGGCGCCTCCAGCGACGCCTCCAGCGATGCCGACGCCGGGCGGGGAGACCGACCCGCTGTCCCGGATCCGCTCGGCGAGCAGGTGCACGGACTGCTGCTGGAGGGCCTGCTGGGCGGCCGCTGGCAGTCCGGGGATGCATCGTCGAGCGACGCCTGGCGGCCGAGTTGAACGTCAACCAGGCGCCGGTGCGCGAGGCGCTGCGCTCGCTGCAGACCCTCGGACTGCTCGACGCCGAGCCCAGCCGGGGCGTGCGGGTGCGCGAGATCGGCCCGGCCGAGCTGAGCGAGGTGTACCAGGTGCGGGCGGCACTGGAGCAGCCGGCCGCCGAGGCGGCCGTGATCCGGCTGGCCGGGAACACCGGGGTGCTGGAGCGACACGTCGAGCTGATGGCGGCGGCGGCCGCAGCCGGTGACGTCCTCGGGCAGGCCCGGCATGTGACGCCGCCAACCTGGCCCAGGCGGCGGCCGGTACGGGCGCGGCGGCCCCGGTCCCGTACGTGACCCGGGCGCTGGCCGGGGTGCCCGGGCCGGGGCTGGCGGTCAGCGACTGGATGCGCGCGGTGCCGGACCAGATCCGGCCCTGGTGGAGCAGGACTGGATCCGGCCTTGGGTGGAGCAGGACTGGACGTCCCTGGGCACCGACGGCTTCGGTCTCTCGGCCAGCCGGGCGGCGACCCGCTGGCACTTCGGTGTGGACGCCGAGTCGGTGACCGTCGCCGCGCTGACCGCCCTGGCCGGCCGGGGCGAGGTCAAGGCCGAGACCGTACGGATGGCGGCGGAACGCCACGGCGTCCGGTTCTGAGCCTTCCGCTGCTCCGGCTACCGGCTGGCGACGAGCTGGTGACCGGCGTCTCGCATGTCAAGACTGGCGCGAGGCAGGGCGGGTCGTAGATCGTTGGGTGGTCAGGGCGCGCCCGCGCGGCGCCGAGCAGTGAATGGCCGAGCAGCGGATTGGAAGTAACGGCGATGACCGAGACCGAGACCGAGACCTACGAGACGATCCTGGTCGAGCGCAAGGGCCGGGTCGGGCTGATCACGCTCAACCGGCCCAAGGCGCTCAACGCGCTGAACACCCAGCTGATGAACGAGGTCGTGGCGGCCGCCACCGCCTTCGACCGGGACCCGGAGATCGGCTGTCTGGTGATCACCGGGTCGGAGAAGGCCTTCGCAGCGGGCGCCGACATCAAGGAGATGCAGGGCAACCGCTTCCCGGACGTCTACCTGGACGACTGGCTGGGCCCGTGGGACCGCATCGCCGCGCTGCGCAAGCCGGTGGTCGCGGCGGTGGCCGGATTCGCGCTGGGCGGCGGCTGCGAGCTCGCGATGATGTGCGACATCCTGCTGGCCGCGGACACCGCGAAGTTCGGGCAGCCGGAGATCAAGCTCGGGGTGCTCCCGGGCATCGGCGGCTCGCAGCGACTGACCCGCGCGATCGGCAAGGCGAAGGCGATGGACCTGTGCCTGACCGGTCGGATGATGGGCGCGGAGGAGGCGGAGCGGGCCGGCCTGGTCGCCCGGATCGTCCCGGCCGACCAGCTGCTGGCCGAGGCGCTCGCCACCGCCGAGGCCGTCGCGGCGATGTCCACTCCGGCCGCGATCATGCTCAAGGAGAGCGTCAACCGCTCCTTCGAGACCACGCTGGCCGAGGGCGTCCGCTTCGAGCGCCGACTGTTCCACTCGGTCTTCGCCACGGCCGACCAGAAGGAGGGCATGGCGGCCTTCGCCGAGAAGCGGGCGCCGAAGTTCGAGAACCGCTGACGGCGGACGGCTGGCGGCTGACGCGCGACGGATGACAGCTGACGGATTTCAGATGATGAAATCTGTCAGCTGTCATCCGTCATCTGTTTGCTGTCATCTGTTTGTTGTCATCTGTTTGTTGTCATCTGCTTGCTGCTTGCTGCCAGCCGTCCGCCGTCAGCTGTTACTCCCGCCCTCGTCAGCCCTCCTCCACCAGCACCGTGTTCAGCCGCGCCAGTCCGCTGCGGGTGGCGGCGACCACGATGCGGTCGCCCGGGGCCAGCCGCCGGGTGCGGTCCGCGAAGCCCCAGTGCAGCTGGTTGCTGCGGGCGAAGCGGGCGGCGATCACCCGGACCCCGCCCGGGTCCTCCAGGTCGTGCCGGTTCAGGCCGATCAGTCCGCTGCCGTCCTCCACCGTCAGCTCGGCGATCAGCAGCACGTGCCGGAACACGGACAGCGTCCCGCGCACTTCGCTGCCCATCAGGGCGGCGGCGAAGGCGGGCGCGGCCAGGTAGGAGACCGAGCGGGAGGCCGCGTTGTCCAGCGTCTTGTAGAAGTGGCCGGCGAAGTCGTCGTCGAACAGCCGGACCACGACCCGGACGTCGGGATTGCCGTGGCGCGCCTCCAGGGCCGCCTCCAGGTTGGTGGCGTCGTCCCCGCTGAGTGCGATCACCGCCCGGCTGTGCTTGAGCCGGGCCCGGCGCAGCTGTTCCTCGAACGGCCCGTCGCCCAGCACGACCGGGATGCCGAGCGCCCGGACGGCGGCGATGCCGCGGGCCTGCGGATCGCGCTCCATGCAGACCACCGGCACCCCCATCTCGTGCAGCTGGGTCGCGACCCGGGTGCCGACGTTGCCGAGTCCGACAACGATCACGTGGTCCCGGGTGCCCGCGCTCGGGTTGCGGGGCAGCCCGCGCCGCCCGGAGCCGAGCACCTCGACCGCGATGGCGGTGGCGACCGGCGCGAAGGTGATCCCGCAGATGGTGATCACCACCTGGGCGACCCGTTGCCAGGCCCCGCCCGTCCCGGTCCCGTTGGCGATGTCGGCCTGCTGGTCGGGCTGGGCGGCGCCGGCCAGGTCGAGCAGGGAGATGTAGACGGTCCAGCCGAAGTCCCGGTTGAGGTACCAGAGCACGGCGAAGGCCATCAGCACGGCGGCGAGCGCGATGAGCAGCACCACCCGCAGCCTGGCGCTGGTGAGGAGGCGCATGGTGTCGAGCACCCGCCAGCGCAGCCGCCGCACCCAGCTGATGGGTTCCCTGGGCTCCATCCGCAGGGCCTGCAGCGCGGCGATCCCACCCGGCGACTCCTCCGGCTCGGGTCCGGGCGCGGATTCGGGGGCGGGTCCGGGCGCGGATTCGGGGGCGGGTCCGGGCGCGGATTCGGGGGCGGGTCCGGGCGCGGATTCGGGCGCGGGTTCAGCCTCAGGTGCGGGTTCAGCCTGGGGTGCGGGCTCCGGCTCTGGCTCCGGATCCGGCACCGGTTCGCGGCGCGCCCCGCCCGGCCGGACCGGTCCCTCGTCGCCGAACTCGCGGGCGAGCCGGACGAACTGGGCCGAGTCGCCCTCCTGCTCCGGCAGCAGGCGGATCTTGCTGAGGTCCTGCCGGTCGATCTGGTCGGCGACCACGCAGATCCGGTCCGCGGTGATGGCGTCGTCGAAGGCGATGTGCAGGTAGCGGCCGCCGATCTCGACCGAGTTGGGCCTGCCGAGCGCGGCGGCGGCGAAGGCCGGGGCGGCGGTGGCGGAGCCGGAGAGCGCGGCGCCGTTCCTGAGCAGCCGTTCGATGTTCTCGCCGAGGCGCTGGTTGAACATCCGGAACACGATCCGGATGTTCGGGTTGTGGCCCTGGGCGCTGAGCGCGGCGTGGATGTTGTCCTGGTCGCTGCCCTCGACCAGGGCGAGGCCGCGGGCGGTGTCGATGGACACCGCTCGCAGCGCCTCCTCGGTCAGGTTCGGGTACTCGACCACGGCCGCGACGCCCGCGATCCGTTCGATCTGCGGCACATGGTCGCGGGTGCGATCGGCGACCAGGACGACCACCGGGACTTCGTAGTGCTCGACGAGCTCCAGGACCAGCCGGTGGGCCAGCGCGTTGCCCCCGCAGACGATGTAGTGCTGGCTGATCGGCTCGACCGGAGGGGTCCCCCACCCTTCAGAAGTCATACCGCCGGATGATATCGACGGCAGATGGCCGGAAGATGTCGTTCCGGCAGCCAAGGGGCATCATTCGAACGGGCCTACCCACCGCGCGGTCTGACGGCGGTACGAAGAGGCTGGGGTTCGTTCCCTGCCCCCGACCCCGAGGAGTACGCCGCCGTGGCCCCTCCGATCATCACCCCCGAAGGTTCCCCGGTCCAGGGGCCGCTCGGCCTGCTCGCCAAGGCCGCCTGGCAGGTCCTGCTCGCTGCCGGCGTCGCCTCGCTCGCCCTCGGGATCGTCGTCTTCGCCTGGCCGCGCCAGACCCTGCTGGTGGTGGGCGTGCTGTTCGGCCTCTACCTGCTGGTGATCGGCGTCGTTCAGCTGGTCGCCGCATTCGGTACCCACACCACCACCGCGCTGCGGGTGCTGGCGTTCATCAGCGGCGCGATCAGCGTGCTGCTCGGCCTGCTCTGCTTCCGCAGCGCGGTGCAGTCGCTGCTGCTGCTCGCCCTCTGGATCGGGATCGGCTGGTTGTTCCGCGGCATCACCCAGCTGGCCGCCGCGATCTCCGACCCGCTGATGCCCGCACGCGGCTGGCAGGCCTTCGCGGGCGTGGCCAACACCCTGGCCGGCGTGCTGCTGATCGTCTGGCCGGTCGGCTCGATCGCCGCGCTGACCGTGCTGGCCGGGTGCTGGCTGGTGATCCTGGGCTTGGTCGAGATCGCGACCGCCGTCCAGGTCCGCAGCCAGGCCAAGCGGATCCCGTCCGGAGTCTGACTCACCAGCAACAGCACCAGCGCCACCGCCGGTGCCGTCGCCGTCGGGGGCCGCCACCGACCAGGGCCGTCGTGCTACATCGCCCCCTCCCGGTTACGGCCGGGGCGCGTAGCCGAGCCGGAAGGTGGCGGCCTCCAGCCGTTCCGGGCCGAACCGGACGTCGGTCAGCCGCTCGGCGAGCGCGAACGCCGCCTCGGTGTGCAGCTCGTACCGCTCCCCGTTCAGCGGGAAGCCGCAGGCCGTCAGCAAGTCGGCGGTGCCGGGGGCCTCGGCGTCCGAGCCGAACCGCTGGTCGGCGAAGAGCGGCTCGAACTCCAGCCGGCAGACTCCGTGCTCCCACCAGTTGAAGTGGTCCACCGCGTTGACGTTCCGGAAGTGCGAGACCAACCGGGTGCCCTCGGAGAGCCGGAGTATGACCTCGCGCAGGCTGCCGAGGTAGCCGTACGGCTCGACCGCGAAGGCCCAGCCGTCGAACTCGGTGACGGCGACGAGCAGCCGGTCCTCGTCCAGGTCGAACAGCGCCTCGGCCTCCTCGTCCTCCCCGTCGTCGAAGGTCTCCCACGCGGCGAGCACGGCGTCCAGCCCGGTCACCTCCCGTCCGGTCAGGGCGTCGAAGCGGCGCAGCAGTTCGTCGGCGCCGATCCCCTGGACCTGGGTGAGGCAGTAGGCCTCGCCCAGGACGGGGTAGCGCTGTTCGAACCAGGTGTAGTCGGTGGCGTGTGCGGCGGTCATGCCCAGAATGCTGTCAGATCCCACTGACACCGCCCGCCGCACCCCTCGTCGCTCAGAGCCATATCGGTGCGTCCGTCCCCCAACGCACGGGCGGGCGGGCCCAGTCGGCGGGCGCGCCGTCGTAGCCGAGCGGCGGCAGGGCGTAGCGCAGCCGCCCGTACGCGGAGTCGGCACCGGTGAGCCAGCGCGCCGCGTCGTACGGCTCGGTGCCCGGGTTCGGCGCGTCGGTGGGCTCGGGCTGGATGCCGTGCAGCAGCCAGGAGGCCGTGCCGGCGAGAGAGAAGCGCAGGTGGCGGCCGCCGGGGCGGTGGGTGCGCTGCTCGGTGAGGGCGCGCAGGACGGCGGCGGCGAGCAGGTAGCCGGTGCCGTGGTCGAGCGCCTGGGCGGGCAGCACACCGGGCCGGCCGTCGGGGGACGCCTCGTGGGCGGCGATGCCGACGCCGGCCTGGACCAGGCTGTCGAAGCCGCGGCGCCCGGCCCACGGTCCGGTCCAGCCCCAGGCACAGAGCTGGGCGAGGATCAGGTCGGGGCGTCGCTCGAACAGCGCCTCGGGCGCGAGGCCGTGGGCGTCGAGGGCACCGGGCCGGTAGCCGGAGACGACCACGTCGGCGGTGTCGAGCAGGCCCTCGAAGGTGGCGCGGTCGGCCGGATCGGCGAGGTCCAGGCTGGTGGAGCGCTTGCCGAAGCCGGTGTCGGCGTGGGCGTCGTCGGCCTCGGGCAGCCGGGGCGAGTCGATCCGCAGCACATCGGCGCCGAGCAGGGCGAGGGTACGGGTGGCGACCGGTCCGGAGATCACCCGGCTGACGTCCAGGACCCGGATCCCGGCGGCCGGCCGGTCCACCGGGACCGCCTCGAGCGGACGGACCGGCGCGAAGCCGACCTCCCGGCACTCCACCAGGGGGTGCACGGCCGTACTCACCGGCGCGACCGCCACGGCGAGCGCTCCCGCCTCGTACGCGCGCTCCTGTACCTCCTCGGCCGGCAGCTTGCCGAGCGCCTCGGCGAGCTGCTCGGGCCCGGCGTCGGAGACGAGGCCGAGGGCGGCCAGCAGCCGGTCGCGGTGGTGGGGGTAGTTGGCGTGAGTGCGGATCCAGCCGTCGGCCGTGCGCCAGAAACCGGAGAGCGGCGCGAAGCTGACGGGCTTGCGGCCGTCGATCTCCAGGTGCCGCTCGCTGACGAAGGAGGTGGCGACCGCGCCCTCGTCCACCCGAACGGCGGGGACCGGCCCGCCGCCGCGGTGCGCGGCGAGTTCGGCGGCGGCCAGCGAGCAGGCGGCCACGGTGGCCCGGGCGAGCCGGCGCACCGGCAGGCCGGAGGGCAGACCGCCCTGCGGGCCCTGGAAGCTCACCCGGTCCAGCAGCTCGGCCGGTCCGCCGAGGGCGGCCCAGACGTCGGCGGTGGGACGGTCGACGGACCTGGGCTCGGGCTCGGGCCTGGTCTCGGGGTCGGGCCTGGGCTCGGGGACGGACTCGGACTCGGGGTCAGACTCGGGGTCGGACTCGGGCCTGGGCTCGGACGGTGTCGGACGATCGGTCATGCCGGGCATTGTGCTCCGCATCCGATCCGCTCGCCGTGACGCCCACCACCGGCTGCGCACCGGCCGTCCCCGACCGACCCCCGGGGCACTTCCCGACCGAACTCCCCGCTCCCCGGTCGGCCGGGATTCCCGCAGGTCGGAGCCCGACTGACGAGGGAACAGGCGGACTCCCGCCGGAGCCTTCCGACCGGCGGGTTAGGGTGCGGAGCAGCGGCCACGCGGCCGGCGCACGGGGGCTGAGTGACAAGGGGGACGCATGCCAACGATCCGCCGTCTCGACCTGGGCTACATCGTCCGGCCGGCCTCCGAGGTGGGCGGGCCCGAGCCGCGGGTGGAACCGGTATTCGCGTACCTGGTCCGGGGACCGGAGGGGTTGCTGCTGTTCGACACCGGGATCGGCGCGGGCTCGCCGGAGACCGAGGCGCACTACCGCCCGGTCCGCCGCCCGCTGCCGGGGGCGCTCGCCGCGGCGGGCGTCTCGGTCTCCGACATCGACCTGGTGGTCAACTGCCACCTGCACTTCGACCACTGCGGCGGCAATCCCCTGTTCGCCGGGACGCCGGTCCTCGTCCAGTCCGGTGAGCTGGCCACCGCCCGGCGCGGCGACTACACCATCGACTGGCTGGTCGACTTCCCCGGCGCCGTCCACCGCGAGCTCGACGGCGAGACCGAGATCTGGCCCGGCGTCCGGGTGCTGCCCACCCCCGGACACACCGAGGGCCACCAGTCCCTGCTGGTCGAACGGCTGGGCGACTGCACCGTGCTGCTGGCCGGGCAGGCGTACGACTTCGCCACCGAGTACGGGCAGGCGGTGCTCGCCCGGCAGGCCGCGCGCGAGGGGGTGGCCGAGCCGCTGCCCAGCTACCGGGCCTGGTTGGACCGGGCCGCGGAGTTCGCGCCGCGCCGGGTGCTCTTCGCGCACGATCACGCGGTCTGGGAACCCGCCTGATCGATCCCCCGGGACCGTTGCGGGTCCTCGCCCAGGGCGCGAAGTAGAAGATTCACAATATTCTGAGAATTCAGAAGTTGAAACGCCGCGAGGAGTGGACCCGGTGGGTCGAAGCTGGACGGGACGAGCACCGGCTCGCCGGCCGACCGCGCCTCGGGCAGCCGGGTGAACAGCTCGCGGAACAGCGTCATCTGGGGGCGCAAACCGTGGCCGATGGCGCGGTCGCCGAAGTGGACCGGGGCGGGGTGGCGGCGCAGCTCGGCGAAGGCGGCGGCGCGGGCGGGGGCGGGTGCCAGAACCGCGGGTTCGGTGAGGTCCGGGATGCCGTCGCCGGGGGCAGAGGTCTCCGCCGGGGCGTCCATGGCCACGCCTCCTGCTTCCGAGCTTCTGAGCGGGTTCGCCCAGCACCTACGTTCCATGGCAGGAGATGCACATTCAGTGAGCGAAAGGAGCGGGTGCCAAGCCTTGATCGGTCGATCCGACGGGCCGGGGCATGTTCTCACGAGCCGGAACCGGCCATGACCGGAGGGTGCGGTACGGCCGCGGCACGACTGGTGCGACGATGAGTGCCATCGTGATGACCGACCGGATCCGCCTGCTGCGCGCCGCGGTCTTCGCCGCGCTATGCGTGGCGATGGCCGCCACGGCGCACGTCGCCATGGCCGGGGCCGGGGTCTCGCCTCCGGTACTGCTCGGCGCCTTCGGGGCGGTCCTCGGACTGACCTGGCTGCTGGCCGGGAAGCGGCGCGGACTCGGCGTGATCAGTGTCTGGATGGTCGCGGCGCAGAGCGCGCTGCACCTGCTGTTCGAACAAGCCGGCACGGTCGGCCGTGGAGGCGCCGGTCTCGGCCGGCTCGCCACCACGGACTGGACCTCCCTGCTGCTCTGCAACCCGCACCGGGCCGGCAGCGGGCTCTCACCCGCCGAGCTGGCACGGATGGCGGGCATCGACCCGGACGTCCCGCCAGCCGTCGGCAGCCTGCGGCCGATGGCGGGGATGCACCACGGGGCGGCGGGGTCGGTCAACGGGGCCGCCCTGGACATGGGACTGCCGGGGGCGAAGGCGATGCCGGGGATGCCCGGGATGCCGGGCACGTCCTCGGGGATGACGCACCAGATGTCCGCCGGAATGTCCGGTCAGATGTCCGGTGGGATGTCCGGTGGAATGTCGCACGGCATGTCGCCGGGAATGGCGCTCGCCCACGTCCTGGCGGCGCTCGCCTGTGCGCTGCTGCTCTGGCGCGGTGACGCCGCGCTGGTCCGGGTGTTCGAGCTGCTCACCGCGCTCGGGTCGGTGGTCGCGGGAGTGCTGCTGCTCCCGCTGCTGACGCTGTTCGCGCGCCCCCTCGGGTACCGGCAGCCGGCCGCGCCCCGGCCCGCCGACCGACCGGCCCGGCTGGCCGGGGCGGTGCTGCTCACCCATGCCGTCGTCCGACGCGGGCCGCCGGCCTTCGCCCTCGCCTGCTGACGCGCCCGCCGCGCTCCTCCCCCTCCGGCCGAACCCCGGCCGCCACCGGGACCTCCGCGTCGGGCAGGTCGCCCTGCCGCGCCGCCGCGCCCTGCGCCGCCACGTCCAGTGCCGTCGCAGCGTGCGCCGCCGTGCCGTCAGGGCTCGGGCCCCGCGTCCGCGTCCGCCGCCACCCCCTGCGGGAGGTGCGGTGTGGCGCGCGGCCGGCCCATGGACGCCTGCGGTGCCGCCGTGCGCGGCGCCGCCCCCAGCCTTCCCCTCGGGACCTTCCCATGTCTCACTTCGACGGCACACCGGTTCGCACCGACGTCACCGTCCTACCGTTCCGCGGCCTGCGGCCCCTCCGGCGCGCGACTGACCGGACCACCCAGGGCCAGCCGGGCCGACAGCCCGGCCGACCACTCCGCCGACGGTCCGTCGGCGGCGGCTGCCGACACCTGGGTGCGCAGTCGCTCGGCCCGCTCCAGCCAGTCCCGGCAGCCGGTGCAGCGTGCCAGGTGCTTGTCCAGCCGGGTGCCGGTCAGGCCGCTCGGTTCGCCGTCGAGCCGGGCGGACAGAGCGGTACGAAACTGCGCGCATCTCATAAGACCATCGTCCCGCACGGCCACCAGGCCGGGACCGGACGGGTCGCGGTCGATCCGGTCGCGGCCGGCGCAGTCGCGGCCAGCATGGTCGCGGCCGGGGGGATCGGAGGCCGCCGTGGATGACGACCAGCTCACCGCGCTCGCGCTGAGCGCCCGCTCGGGCCGGGCCGCCGACGTCGAGGCCTTCATCCGGGCGACCCAGCGGGACGTCTGGCGCTTCGTCGCCCACCTGACCGATGTGCAGTCCGCCGACGACCTCGCCCAGGAGACCTTCCTACGGGCGCTGCGCGGCCTCCCCGCCTTCGCCGGACGCTCCTCGGCCCGGACCTGGCTGCTGTCGATCGCCCGACGTACGGTGATCGACCGCTACCGAATGGCCGCCGCCCGGCCGCGCTGCGCGGCGCTGCCGGACTGGCAGGAGGCGGCGGAACGGCAGGGCGGCACCCCGGCGACCGGATTCGAGGACGGGATCGCCCTCGGGGACCTGCTCGAACGGGTGCCCGCGCAGCGGCGGGAGGCCTTCGTACTGACCCAGGTGGTCGGCCTGAGTTATGCCGAGGCGGCCGCGGTCGCCGGATGCCCGGTCGGCACCGTCCGCTCCCGGGTCGCCCGCGCGCGCGAGGAGCTGATAGCGCGACTGCGGGCGGCCGAGGCCGGGGAGCTCGCGGCGGCCTGCTGAGCGGCGGCCCCGGACGGGCGACCCGGGAGCGGACGAACGACGGACAGATGACAGATGACAGCGAACGGATAACAGATTTCGAAATCTGTCATCTGTCATCTGTCATCCGTTCGCTGAAAGTTGTTCGCCGGAAAAATTCCCCCACCTGTTCGGAACCAGAGCCCCCGTGCCCCCCGACTGCTGTGCCGGACACCGCCGCCGAGGCGGCGTCCGGCACAGCAACGGGGCAACGGAGGACCTTCATGCGAGCGCAACACGCGATCATTACCACTAATCTGACGGATAATCAGAAACAACTCGTCGACCCGTGGCGGCTGGTCATGGCCGCCGGGCTGCTCTCGTTCGTCGCGATGCTCGACATGAACGTGGTCAACCTGGCGCTCACCGACATACCTCCGGGCTGCACGTTTCCGCCGAAGCCGCGCAGTGGGCCGTTCTCCGCTACCAACTCCCGCCGGTGGCCCTACTGTTGCCCGCCGGGCGGTGGCTCGACCACGTCGGCACCCGGTCCGCGCTGCTGCTCGCGGTGAGCTGCTTCGCGACCTGCAGCGTGCTGGCCGCCCTCGCCCCGTGGGCGAGTTGGCTGATCGCGTCCCGTCTGCTGCAAGGCTCCTTCGGGGCCGTGCTGTTCGTCCTGATGCCGGTGCTGGCCGCGACCTCCGTCCGGCCCGAGCTGCGCGGGCGGGCGATGAGCGTGCCCGCGACGCTGGGGCCGCTCGGGGCCGTCACCGGTCCGGTGGTCGGCGGCCTGCTGCTGGACCATCTCGGCTGACGGGCGATCTTCCTGGTCAAACTGCCGGTCTGCCTGGCCGCCGTCCTGATCGTGCGCCGCCACGCCCCACGGCGCGGCGCGTTGCGCCTGCCCGACCGGGGTTCGCTCGGCGACGGCGCCCTGATCGGCGCCGCGGTGGCCGCCCTCCCGCTCGGGCTCACCCTGGCGCCGAAGGCCCCGCAGTGGCTGCTGCTCGCACTGCCCGCCACGCCGCTGGTGCTGCTGTGGCTGCGCCGCCCGGGGCGGTCGGCCGGTCGCCATGGTGCTGCGGGCCGCCGGGACTGCCGGGGTGAACGCCTCGGTGCTCGCACTCACCGCCAGCGGAGTTCGACGCCCGCCCGGAGCACTTCCCGTACCAGCTCGCACAGTTGGCGGACTTCATCGACGCCGGCGAGCCGATCGTCTTCACCCTGCCGGGCTTCCCGTGCAAGTCACCGAACCCGGCGAAGGTACTCGGCCACCTGCCCGACGAGGGCGAGCGGCTGTCCCTGACCTTCCTCGACGAGCTGTGCGTCCGGATAGGCCGGATCCACCCGCCCGGGGCACGGATCCTGATCTGCTCGAACGGTCACATCTTCGGCGACCTGATCAACGTCCCCGACGACCACATCGACGAGTACTCCGACGAGTTGACCGCGATGATCGAGCGCGAGGGGCTGCATCACCTCGACACCTTCGACCTGCGGGCGGTGCTCGGTGACCTGCCGTACGACGACAAGCGCGCCCGGGTGCACGAGCGGTACGCGCCCAGCGCCGAGGAGTTGCGTGTCGACGTAGAGGTCGGCGCCGGAGCCGAGCAGCTTCTCCTTGGGGACGGTCTTGTCACCGAGCACCGGCACCTTGGCGCCCTGTTCGGCCAGTGCCGCCGGCAGGGTGCCCTTGCCGGGCGGGAAGCCCGTGCCGATCACCCGGTCGCCCGCGCCGAGTTGGAGCAGCATCTCCAGGCTCACCGCGTTGCTGGTGACGATCCTGGTCGGGGCCTTGGCGATGGTCGTCTCCTTGCCCACGCAGTCGGCGACCGTCACGGGGTAGCCCCCGGCCGGAGCGGCCTGGGCGGTGACGGAGACACTGCCCCCGCTACCGCTTCCGCAGGCCGTGGCGAGCAGAGCGACGGCGGCCGCGATGCCGCAGACGACGCGAGGGCGCATGAGAACTCTCCTGGTCGGTGATCGTGCTGGGGCCCGCGCTGCGGACCCGGACCAGGTAGTCGGACCGGGCCCCGGCGGGTTCCCGGGAATTCCCGGAAAATCCCGGCGACTTCGGCTCCTTCTCGAGCGCCCACACGCACCCGCGCGCGGCGCAGCGCACGTAGGGTGGCCGGATGGCCGACCCCACCGAAGCGCGCGACGACCTCGACCTGCCCGTACCGCTCGGTCCGCACCCGCCGCGCCGGGTGGTCTCGCTGGTGCCCTCGCTGACCGAGGCCGTCGCCGCCACCGCGCCCGGCCTGCTGGTCGGCGCCACCAACTGGTGCAGCCACCCCGCCGACCTGGCCGTGACCCGGATCGGCGGCACCAAGAACCCGGACCTGCCGGGCGTCCTCGCCCTCGCCCCCGACCTGGTGATCGCCAACGACGAGGAGAACCGCCGCCCCGACCTGGACGCGCTGCGGGCGGCCGGGGTGCCGGTCTGGGCCACCGACATCCGCACCCTGGACGACGCCTTCCGATCGCTGGAGCGGCTGCTCACCGTCGCCTGCCGGCTGCCGCGCCCCTACTGGCTGGACCAGGCGGAAGCCGCCTGGCGCGACGTCCGACCGGCGGGTGCCCGACCAGACGTCCCACCGACGTCGGCCCGACAGGACGCCCCACCGACCGCGGCCCGGCAGGACGTCCGGCCGGCGGCCGACGGCCCGCGGGCGATCGTGCCGATCTGGCGTCGCCCGTGGATGGTGCTCGGCCGCGACACCTTCGCCGGGGACCTGCTGCATCGTCTCGGCCTGCGGCTCGTCCACGCCGAACACCCCGAGCGCTACCCGGCCGTGCCGCTGCCCGAACTGCTGGCGAGCCGGCCGGAATTGGTGGTGCTGCCGGACGAGCCGTACCGCTTCACCGCCGAGGACGGGCCGGAGGCGTTCCCCGGCATCCCGGTCGCGCTGGTCAGCGGACGGCACCTGACCTGGTACGGCCCCTCCCTGGTGACCGCGCCGGCCGTCCTCCGGCGAGCGATCGACCACCCGTTCGTACAAGGCGCGAGGACCACATCGTAGGATGACCGCCACTCGCCGGGATCACCGGTTCACCGGCGACAAGTGGGGGGAACCACCGATGAAGTTGAGCACCACCCGGCGGACGACCGTACTGGTGTCCGCCGTCGCCGTCTCGACCGCCGTCCTGGCGGGCTGCGGCACCGAGAGCAGCGACAAGCACCCGAACGCGGCGTCGAGCACCACGCTCACGGCGGCCACCGCCACGGCCGGCGACACGCCCAGCGCCAGCCCGTCCGCGAGCGCCGCCCCGACGCCCACCGACTCGGCGTCCGCCGGTGCCTCGCACAGCCCGAGCGCCGGCCCGAGCAAGTCGGCGAAGGCCACGCCCGGCGCCCAGGCCGGCAACACCAAGAACGGCGGCGGCAACGCGGCCGGCGCACCCGCCCCCCAGCCGCCGGTCGAGAAGCCCGCCATCCCCGCGCCGGTACCCAGCGCCAAGCCCGGCGCCGTCGCCCTCCCGCCGCCGCCCGCGCCGCCCGTCCCGCACGTGCCCCCGCTGCAGAGCGGCTGCCAGCCCAGCAAGCCGCAGCCCGACGAGCCCAAGGCGACCGTCGGCGCGGCCCTCACCACGGCGGCCGGCCAGTCCCGGGTGCTCACCCTCAGCTCGGGCGGCACCGACAAGCTCCCGCCGCTGCCGGCCAACCTGGTCAAGGCGATCGCCTGGCAGGAGAGCGGCTGGCAGTCCGGCATCCTCGCCTGCGACGGCGGGATCGGCACCATGCAGATCATGCAGAACACCGTCGGCTGGATGAACGGCAAGTACGGCACCAGCTCCGACCCCAAGACGCTCAACGGGAACGTCCAGCTCGGCACCCAGCTGCTCGACTGGCTGGTCGCCTACTACGGCGACTCCTCCTTCGGCGGCAAGTACGACCTCTCCCCCGACCCGGCCACCGGCAAGACGCCGCTGCTCGACCTGGTCATCTCGGCGTACAACGCGGGCGCCGGCAACGTGCACTACACCACCGTCACCGATCCGACCACGGGCGAGATCGTCGGCAGCCTGGACATCCCCAACCCGAAGTACGTCTCCAACGTGAAGGCGCTGATGGCCAGCCAGCCGTGGAACAAGGCGGGCTGACCGGGCCCCTCCTCCTCCCCTACTACGGCCGCTACCACGCCCGTAACGGCACGGGGCCCGGGCCGCGATCGCGTCCCGGGCCCCGTGCCGTTACGGCTGCCGACCGGGCGTCAGCCGCGGGCGGCGGTGACGGCGGCGCCCAGCGCCTCCTTGATCCGGGGGCCGAGGCGGGCGAAGCCCAGCTCCTTCATGGCCGCGCGGAGCAGTTCCTCGTCGGTCCGCCCGGTGCCGTCGGCGTCGATCCAGCGGACGACGGCGAGCAGTTCGTCGGCGGAGTAGGCGGTCACGGGACGACCGGGGGTGAAGTCCGGCTTCGCGGGACGGCCGACGGGCTCCTCGACGGCGACAGGCTCGGTGACCGGCTCCTCAGCGACGACCGACTCCTCGACGGCGACCGGCTCGGCAACGGCCTCCGGCTCTGGGGCGGGCTCCTCAGCCTCGACCGCGGGCACCTCCGCGACGGCCTCAGCCTCTGCGGCGGGCTCCTCAGCCTCGACGGCGACCTCAACGTCGGCCTCGACGGCGGGCACCTCCGCGACGGCCTCAGCCTCTGCGGCGGGCTCCTCAGCCTCGACGGCGACCTCAACGGCGGGCACCTCGGCGACGGCCTCGGACTCCTCGGCAGTCACAGCTTCGACCGGCTCCTCGACCTCAACGGCGGGCACCTCGGCGACGGCCTCGGACTCCTCGGCCACCACGGCCGGAGCCTCCTCGACGGTCTCCGCCTCGGTCACCGGCTCCACGACCTCGACGGCAGTGGCCTCCACAGCGGCCTGGACCGCGACGGCTTCCGGCTCGGCCTCGACCTCAACCTCGGCCACGACCTCAGCAGCGGGCTCCTCTGCCTCGACCGCTTGGGCCTCGACCGCTTCGGCCTCAACCGCCGCCTCGACCGCCGCGGCCTCGGCCAGTGCGGCGGTCGCGGCGGCCACCAGGTCGTCGGCGGCCGGGGAGGGCGCCGGGAGGGACACCACGGCGACCGGGGCTTCCTCCGTCACGTCCTCCACCACCGCGGACTCGACCGCAGCCGACTCGACCACAGCGGACTCGGTGTCCGAACCCGATGCCACCTCAACAACCTCGGTCCCGGCCTCCACATCAGCCGGGACCACAGCCTCAACCTCAGTGGCCTCCTCGACCGGAGCCGTCACCGAAACCGGCGTCTCCTCCGTCAGCCCGTCCCGCTGCCCGCCCGCCAGCGCCTGACGCGCGGCGGCCTCGGCATCGGCTTCGGCATCGGAGAGCTCGGCGTCCGGCAGCTCAGCGTCGGACGCCTCGACATCAGCTGCAACGTCGGCCTCCTCGGTAACCAGTTCCTCGGCCACCGACTCACCCAGTCCGTCGCGCTGCCCACCGGCCAGCGCCTGACGCGCGGCGGCCTCGGCATCAGCATCGGAGAGCTCGGCATCCGGCAGCTCGATGTCGGACGCCTCGACGTCGGACGCCTCGACCTCGGCCGCGGCGTCCGCCTCCTCCGCGACCGGCTCGGCGAGGCCGTTCCGCTGCCCGCCCGCGAGCGCCTGGCGCGCCGTGTACGCGGCCTCGGCGGCGCGGCGGTCGGCCTTGGCGGCGGCGAGTTCGGCGAGCAGGTCGGCGAGGCCGGCCTCCTCGAGGGTGGCGCGCAGGGCGCGGATGGTGGGCAGGCGGTAGAGGGTGCCCTCGTCGGCGGCGAGCCGCTCGACCAGGTCGACGAGTTCCGCGAAGGCGAGCCCGTCCAGGTCGTGGTCGGGCAGGAGGCGGGCGAGGTCGCGCAGGCTGGTGTTGATCGGCTCGAAGGCCTGGGCGGTGCGCTCGACCAGGGCGCCGTCGGCGGGCACGCTCGGGAGGGTGCCCGCGGGGGCGAGGGCGGCCCAGGCGCGGCGCTCGATCTCGGCGGAGGTGAGCGCCTCGTGCAGGTCCTCCCGGCGGACCTTGCGGTCGTGGGCGAGGGCGGTGGCCTGCTTGCGCAGCGAGCGGCCGCGCAGCCAGGAGAGCTTGACGCCGTTCTCGCGGCGCCAGGTGCTGTCGGCGGTGGCGGCGGCGAGGGCGACGAGGTCGGCGTCGTACGCGGCGGTGGTGAGGATGGCGGACGTGCGGTGCACCCGCTGGAGCATCTCGACCAGCAGCGCGGTCTTGGCGACGGTGTCGGGTTCGTCCAGCTTGACCTCGGCGGCCAGGGCGGTGACGGCTTCCCAGGTCTGCTGGAGATCGCGGCCGCGCAGTTCGGCGAGGGCGGTGGAGGCGGCGCGGGCGTCCTCGGGGGTGGCGACGGTGTCGACGGCCGCGTACCAGGCGTGGGTGTCGGCGCTGAGTGTGAAGGCCCCGAGTTCGGCGTAGCGGCCGAGGTCTTCGCGGAGGTCGGGCTCCGCGGCGGCGTCCTGGGGGTCCTTGACGTCTGCGGCGTCGGCGACGTCCGCCGGGTCGGCTGCGTCGGCGTTGCGCGAGTGAAGCACTGTCATGTGAGGTCCGGTTCTGGGCGACGACGGCGGGGCTGGCGGCGAGGGGGCGACGGACCGGTTGCGCGGGGTGCCCCTGGAGCGGGGCCGGGGGCAGCGCGGTCGGGCCGTCGGTTGTGGAGGCCCAGAATACGGGTGCCCGTTCGAGCCTTGCACGCACCCACCGCCGGACGGGCCGGTGTCGTGTGCCATACCGCCCGCCTGGCCGCCACCCGGGAGGCCCGCCCGGGTGGTACGGCACTGGTCCGTACGGGTGCCCGGAGGGGTGGCCGGGGTACCCGGACGGACGACCGGGCTGGTCACCGGGGCTGGTCGCCGGGCGGCCGGCCCGGGCGGTCGGCCCTGGGCGGGCGCGGGCGCCGCAGCCGGTCGAGCCGGACCTCGCGGGTGCCGCCGGCCGGCCGGCCGAGCGGCGGACGGAAGCCGGCCCGGCCGAGGGTGGGCAGGTCGACCGGCGCGAGGTACTCGTGGAACGCGGTGCGGTGCCACCACGCGCCGGTTTCCCGTAGTTCGCGCCATCCGGTGAACCGGTAGAGGTAGAGGGTCGCCCGGACGTGGGTCGGCGGGGCGTCGGGGAAGGGGTTGTGGCGCAGCAGCCGCAGGGTCGCCCGGTCACCGGTCAGCAGACGGGCCACGAAGGGCAGGAACCAGGGGCGGGCGTAGGCGGGCGAGATGCCGGCGAACCACATCAGCCAGTCCAGCCGCAGGTGGTAGGGGGCGTACTGGCGCGGGAGCCGGCGCACGTCGCCGGGTTTGCCCTTGAAGCCGTACTCGCGCCAGACGGTGTGCGGGGTGAGGACGGCTTCGTCGGTGCCCTCGATCACGACCTCCTGGCGGAGGCGGTTGACGCTGCCGAAGGCGCCGTAGGTGTTGACCAGGTGCAGCCGGTTGAAGGAGCGGTTCATCACCTGGCCGCGCGAGAGCATGTTCCGCACCGGCCAGTAGCTGAGCACCAGGACGGCCGCGGTCACCGCGCTCACCAGTGCCTCGTACCAGACGGGGGCGGCGGGGAAGTCGTGGGCGTGACCGGGCAGTCCGAGGCGGGTCGGTTCGACGGCGGCCAGGGCGAGGACGACGGTCAGCCAGTTGAGCCAGGCGAAGTTGCCGGAGGCGATCAGCCACAGCTGGGTGGCGATCACGGCGCAGGCCGCGTAGCCGGCGACCGGTTGCGGGAGCAGCAGGCCGATCGGGACGACGAGTTGGACGAGGTGGTTGGCCGCCGCCTCGACCCGGTGCAGCGGGTCGGGCAGGTGGTGGAAGAACCAACTGAGCGGTCCGGGCATGGGCTGGGTCTCGTGGTGGTAGCGCAGGCAGGTCAGGTCGCGCCAGCAGCTGTCGCCGCGCAGTTTGATCAGCCCGGCGCCGAACTCGACCCGGAAGACCAGCCAGCGCATCAGCCAGAGCACTGGTGTGGGCGGTGCGGTGGAGGCGTTGCCCAGGAAGACGGCCAGCGAGCCCGCTTCGAGCAGCAGCGACTCCCAGCCGAAGGAGTACCAGGTCTGCCCGACGTTGACGATGGAGAGGTAGAGGACCCAGAGCACCGCCCAGGCCAGGATCGACGCCCAGAGCGGGACGGCGTCGCCGAGCCCGGCGGCGACGGCGGCGGCCAGCGCGGCTCCGCTCCAGGCGACGGCGGCGAAGAAGCGGTCGCTGTAGTGGAGGTGGAAGATCCCGGGTGCCTGGCGGAACGGGACACGGGCGGTGAACCGGGGCACCGGCAGCATTCCGTCGGTGCCGATGAGGGCGCGGAACTGCGCGGCGGCGGCGAGGAATCCGATCAGGTAGAGGCCGGCGAGCAGGCGTTGGACGAGCAGTCGGCTCAGCCAGTAGTCGGGGGCGGCGAACCAGTCCATCCAGTCCATGCGGCCCATGCCTACCATCGGCGGGCCGCCGCCGGGCCCGGCCGGGGCAGGGGCGACGCACGGTTCACCCGCTCGGCCCGGGGCGGCGGGCGAGTCGGCGACCGGGTGCAGCTACGACCGTGGGCGAACTGCCGTGGGCGAACTCCCGGCCGGCCGCGCTGCCGGCCGGGAGTCGCCCCGGACGGCAGCGCGGCGGGGTGCCTCTCCTCGGGGGTGAGAGGCGCCCCGCCACGGGGGTGGACGGTTCGGACGGTACTGATGGTTCGGAAGGTACTGATGGTGCGGCCGGCGGGTGCGGCCGCGGGCCGCGCTGCCGCGCACGGGGCGACGGTCGGCCGCTCAGCTCGGCAGGACGAGTCCCGACCCGCCGACGATGCCCGGCCGACCGGTCGTGGACGCGGCGCCGTTCTGCTGGAGCCGGTCGACCAGCAGCGCGGCCAGCGTGCCGAGTTCCTCCTCGGTGCGGGACTGGGCGGTGACGTCCATGCCGACGGTGAGGACGCCGTTGACCTGGCCGGTGCGTGCCGACCGCAGCGGGGTGCAGGTGAAGCTGAAGACCTGCTGCATGCGCTGCGCCTCGGGGCGGCCGGACTGGACCCGGACGTCGTTGAGGACGGTGGCGCGCCCGGTGTGGTGGGCCTCTGCGACGGCCTGCTGGAGGCCGGCCGCGCCGAGCTGCGGGTAGGCCGCGCCGATCGATCCGTACGCCACCGGGGCACCGAAGGTGTCGGCGTGCTGGGCGTTGGCGTAGCGGATCTCCTGGCCGGGGCCGTCGGTCAGCATGATGGGGAACGGGGAGCCGTCGAAGGCCGCGAACATCTCCTGCTGCTGGGCGAGCAGGTTGTCGCGCAGCCTGATCTCGGAGAGCAGCGCCTCGGCGAGGTGCTGGATGTCGCGCAGGCGCTCGCGCCCCCACTGCCGGGGTTCCCGGTCGAGGACGCAGACGGTGCCGATGACGGTGTTGGTGTCGTCGACGAGCGGGGCGCCGAGGTAGGCCCGGACGCCCAGTTCGTCCACGACGGGGTTCCCGGCGAACCGGGGGTAGGCGAGGATGTCGTCCAGCGCGAGGGGCGAGCGCTGGGCGACGACGTGCGGGCAGAAGCCGTGGCTCAGCGGCATCTGCCGGGTGGGAAGGTCGAAGGCGATGCCCCGATCCGCCCAGGAGGCGCCTTCTTCGGCTGCGGCATCGCCGGAGTTTGGCGGAATGTAGAGCCCCCGGAACATCTGACGCTCGTCGTTGATGAAGTTGACCATCGCGATGGGAGCGCGGGTGATGCTGGCTGCCAGGTGGGCGAAGCGGTCGAAGGCCTCGTCCGCGGACGGTTCGTTGAGACCCAGGCCGCGCAGCCTTCGGGTCCGCTCGGACTCCCCGGCAGCACCCGGGAACTGGCCTTGAGTGCTCATCACATCAGTCATGGCGCACATGTAATCAGACATCCGGGCGCCGCGGTGCTACCGGGACCGATCGCCGTCGTTGCTGATTGGCAGTCAAAGCAGCACGTGAGCGACCCACGGCGAGCCGGCGGAGCGGGGATAGCCCACTCCCCAGCGAGCGCCGCGACAAAACCTGTTGACAAAAGGACGGGCCGAATCTCGCCATTCCAAGATCGGCTATGTGTGGATCCCATAAGCACATATGACAATGAGCCCTGCCGAAGACACGGACGGTAGTCTCCCCGCCCCACGGGAGACCCGATCCAAGGTCCGCATGCACCGATGGCTTCGACGCGATCGGCGCCGCCACACCTCCACACCCCCACCCTCATCTCGCCGGGGGAGCGGCCGGAGCGGCATCTACGGCGTGAACGGAGGCACGACCACTCACAGGAACGAGAGGACCGAACATGGCGATGGACTACTTCACCGATGAGCGGCACGAGAGCCTCCGCGCGGAAGTCCGTGAGTTCGCGGAGAAGGAGGTGCGTCCTCAGGTGGCCAGGATGGAGGCCGACCGGGAGATCGAGTTCGAGCTCTCGCGGGAGATCGCCCGCCGCGGCTGGATCGGCGTCACGATCCCGCGCGAGTTCGGCGGCTTGGGGCTGGGCCACCTCGCCAAGACCGTCATCGTGGAGGAGCTGGCACGGGTCAGCGGCGCGATGGGCGCGATGGCCCAGGCCTCGCAGCTCGGCGTCGCCAAGGTCCTCCACTTCGGCTCGGACGCCCAACGGCGCGCCTGGCTGCCGAAGTTCGCGTCCGGTGAGTCCCTCCCGACGATCGCGGTCACCGAGCCGGAGTCCGGCGGCCACGTGCTCGGCATGGCCGGCACCGCCCGCCGCGAGGGCGACGAGTACGTGCTCAACGGCCGCAAGGTGTTCGTCGGCAACTCGCACATCGGCGACGTCCACGGGGTCGTCCTCCGCACCGGTCAGGGCAGCAGGGGGCTGTCCGCCTTCCTGGTCGAGAGCGACCGGCCCGGCTTCCGCGCCGGCGCGACCGGCACCCAGGGCGGCCTGCACGGCTTCAGCTTCGGCGAGCTCGTGTTCGAGGACTGCCGGATCCCGGTCGGCAACCGGCTCGGCGTGGAGGGGCAGGGCCTCGACGTCGCCTACTCCTCCTCCACCCTGTACGGCCGGCTCAACCTCGGCGCCGTCGCGCTCGGCATCCACGTCGCCGTGGTGGAGGACACCGTGCGCTACGCCGAGGAGCGGGTGCTCTACGGCAAGCCGATCAGCCAGCTGAACAGCATTGCGCTGAAGCTCGGCGAGATGCAGTCCCGGCTGATGACGGCCAAGTTGGCCGCCTACCACGCCTCGTACCTGCTCGACCGCGGCAAGGCCTGCGACGCCGAGCTGATGAACGCCAAGCTCATCAACACCGAGTACGCGATGGACTCGGCGCGCCAGGCGATGGAGATCTTCGCCGCACGAGGCACCCAGGAGGAGCACAACGTCCTGCGCTACCTGCGGGACGCCACCCACGTCTACGCCCCGGCCGGTACCTCGGACGTACAGAAACTGCGGCTCGGACAGGTGGCGGCGGGCACGTACGGCAAGCAGTGGTCGGCCGAGCTGTCCGACCTGGCGAGCTGGGCGTGGACCGAGCTCAACGCGCTGGAGTACGACCGGGCCCCGGTGAACGAGGCGGACGAGCGGTTCGGACGACACGGGCGGTACGGGCGGGGCGTCCGGGGCGCGCGGGTGGTGCCGTTCTCCGCGGCGAGCTGACCCGGCCTGCGCGGCGGACTGATCCCCGGCGGACGAAGCACCCGCCCGGCGGACCCGCCCATCGGAGCCGCGGCATGACAACGGTTTGACCTGTTCCTGACCGGCTCTCCGGGAGGCTCCACCAGGCCCCCCGGAGAGCCGTTCCCGCTTCGCGACGACCGTGCTGAGCTGCGGCGTTCCGTCGGCGAACGCTCCGACCGGAACCGGTCGGCACGGCCATCAACCGTTCAGATGTCGTCAGTTGATGTTGCGATAAGGGCACCTGGGACTGATAGGTTTCCTGCCGTCGGCGGCCGTGCTGCACCCCGCCCGGACGGTGACACCACGTCACCAGGTCCGGCGACACCGGCCTCGGCGCCCTGAAGCCCGGTCCGGGCCGCCCGGGCCGACCCGCCGTTCGGACCCGAGACCCGGCCTGCAACTCGGCCCTGCAACAAGGAATCAGATGCCAGGCATATCGGCCCCCCGCACGGGCCACCGCGCCGGCCGGTCCGGCTCCCTCCGCAGCTCGCTCCTCGCCCTCGTGCTGGTCCCCAGCCTGGGCCTCGCCGCCGCCTGGGGCTACGCCGCCTACCTGCTGCGCGACGCCGGGAACCGCACCGCGCTGGTGGCCGGCACCGCCGTCGTCGCCCTGGTGCTGCTGGTCAGCCTGATCCGCGGCGTCCAGGCCGCCCGGACGCTGTCCGCCCGGCTGGCCGGACTGCGCACCGACACCCTCGCACTCGCCCAGCAGGAGATCCCCGAGGTCGTCGACCGGCTGCGCGCCGGGGAACCGGTGCCCACCCCGCCCACCTGGACGCCCTCCCGGCGGATCGGCGACGAGGTCCAGCAGACCTCCGACGGACTGGCCGCCGTCCGGCAGGCCGCCGTCGCCGCCATCGTCCACCAGGCCCAGGGCCGCGAGGGGACGAAGAAGGTCTTCCTCAACATCGCCCGACGCACCCAGATCCTGATCCACCGGCAGATCAGCATGCTCGACGCGCTGGAGCGCGAACACGAGGAACCCGAGCTGCTGCGCGAACTGTTCGCGGTCGACCACCTGGCCACCCGGATGCGGCGCAACGCCGAGAACCTGGTCATCCTCGGCGGCGCGCTGCCCGCCCGACGCTGGCGCAACGCCGTGCCCGTGGTCAACGTGCTGCGCAGCGCCGTCTCCGAGACCGAGAACTACGCCCGGGTCGTCGTCCAGGGCGTGCCGCGCACCTCGCTCAGCGGGCAGGCCGTCGCCGACGTGATCCACCTGGTCGCCGAGCTGATCGAGAACGGCACCACCTTCTCCCCGCCGTACACCCAGGTGCAGGTCTCCGCGCAGGAGGTCCCCAAGGGCCTGGCCGTCGAGGTGGAGGACCGTGGCCTCGGCATGACCGAGGAGGAGTACGAGCGGCTCAACGAGTACCTCGCCAACCCGCCGGAGCTGGACGTCTCCGCGCTCGGCGACGACCTGCGGCTCGGCCTGTTCGTGGTCGCCCGGCTGGCCGCCCGGCACGACATCCAGGTCACCCTGCGGCCCTCGCCGTACGGCGGGACCCGGGCCGTGGTGCTGGTGCCGTCGGTGCTGCTGGAGCAGGCCGAGCAGCCGGCCGCGGTGCCCGGGCTACCGTCCGGCGCGCGGGTGACCCGGACCCCGGTGCCGCAACCGCAGCCGTCGGACGGGGAGTTCGGCGGGGTCGACGAGGAGCTGTCGGGTGCGCTGGCGGGAGTGCTCAGCGGACTGCTCGGCGGCGGAGCGGCCGGGGCACCGGATCCTGGCGCTGCGGTCGGGGCTGCGGCTGCTGGTGATGCGGTCGGCGGTGATGCGGCTTCCGGCGATGCGGCTCCCGGTGAGGTGATCGGTGCTGATGGGGTCGGGGGTGACGGCGGCGGGGCCGTACCCGACGCCGGGCTCCCGGTCGGCGCCGAGATCCCCGGGCTGCCCGGCGCCGTGGTGGTGCCCCGGCCCGCGCTACCGCGTCCGTACGACCTGCCGTCCGGTCCGTCGGCGGAGCTCCTGGCGGGACTCGCCGGAGCTGCCGGCGTCGGCGGCGCCCAGGGTCCGCACGCGGACGGGCAGTTCGCGGACGGGCCTCTCCCGGGCGGACGTCCCGCGGAGTCGGCGGCAGCGTTCGACGGGGTTCCGGCCGACCGGTCGACGCCCACCCACGAACGCCCGCAGGAGGACCACGTGGAGCACGGCCCGGACGGCGAACTGCGCACCCCGCGGGTCCTGCCGCAGCGGGTCCGCAACGCCAGCCTCGCCGAGCAGCTCCGCGAGGCCAACGCGCCCGGCGGCATGATGCCGCCGTCGCCCGCATCGTCGTCGCCGTCCTCGCTCGCCCCGCCGTCCGGCACGGCGGTGCCGTACGGGGCCCAGGCCGTCCCCGCCGTCCCCGGCGCGTTGACCGGTCCGCGGTTCGGCGAGGCCGACGACCCCTCGCCGGCGCGGTCCCGCGCCACCATGGCCGCCATCCAGCGCGGTACCCGGAGCGCCCGCGCGGCCGGTTCCGAACCGGACGCGCCCGCCATCGCCCCCCACCCGGCCGCAGCTTCCGCCCCCGAGGGGGCCGCGGAAGCCTCCGCCGTTCAGGAAGCCAAGGAACAGCAGTGATGACGCAGCACACCGACACCCAGCGCGACCTCAACTGGCTGCTGGACCAGCTGGTGGCGCGGGTACCCGAGACCCGGCACGCCATCGTCCTCTCCGAGGACGGCCTGCTGGTCGGCATGTCCCAGGGCCTGGACCGGGCCGACGCCGAGCACCTGTCCGCCGTCGCCTCCGGCCTGCAGAGCCTGGCCCGCGGCGCCGGGCACCGCTTCAACGGCGGGCGGGTCCGGCAGACCGTGATCGAGATGGACCAGCTGTTCCTGTTCGTCACCACCGCCGGACAGGGCGCCCGGCTCGCCGTGCTCACCAGCGAGCAGGTGGACGCCGGACTGATGGCCTACGAGATCAACATGCTGGTCAAGCAGGTCGGCCAGTACCTCACCGCGGCGCCGCGCAGCGACGCGGGCCAGGCCGTCGTGGGTGGCGGTGCGTGACCTCCGCCGACGCCGACGAGGGCTGGTTCTACGACAAGGACGCCGGCCACCTGGTCCGCCCCTACGCGATCACCAACGGGCGCACCGGCCCGGTCCGTGACGGCTTCGCGCTGATCACCCTGGTGGTCACCGCCGACCCGCGCACCGACACCAGCCGGTTGACCCCCGAACCGGCCGCGATCCTCGACCTGTGCCGCGAACGTCCGCTGGCCGTGGCCGAGATCGCGGCCACCATGGACCTGCCGGTGAGCGTGGTCAAGGTGCTGCTGGACGATCTGGCGGAGGCCCGGCTGATCCTCACCCGGGCCCCGGTCCAGCTCGCCGAGGCCCCGGACGTCTCGCTGATCCAGGCCGTGATCGAGGGTGTCCGCCGGCTCTGACGGACGGCCGGACGGACGTCCCCGCCCCCTCCCCCGCCCCTCCTCGAAACTTCCTTTCCCTTCCAGGAGACCCGAATTGACGACCAAGAGCCTGGTGCCGGGCGCGGTCAAGATCCTCGTCGCCGGCGGCTTCGGCGTCGGGAAGACCACCATGGTCGGCTCGGTCAGCGAGATCGAACCGCTGCAGACCGAGGAACGGATGACCCGCGCCAGCATCGGGGTCGACAGCCTCGAGGGCGTCCAGGACAAGTCCACCACCACGGTGGCGATGGACTTCGGGCGGATCACCATCCGCGAGGACCTGGTGCTCTATCTCTTCGGCACGCCGGGGCAGTTCCGGTTCTGGTTCATGTGGGACGACCTGGCACTCGGCGCCCTCGGCGCGATCGTCCTCGCGGACACCCGGCGGCTCGAATCCAGCTTCGCCGCCGTGGACTTCTTCGAGCAGCGCGGCATCCCGTTCGCCATCGGGGTCAACTGCTTCCACGGCCGCCGCGAGGCCACCCCGGAGGACGTCCGCCGCGCCCTCGACCTCGGGCCGGAGGTGCCGGTGGTGCTGTGCGACGTCCGGGAGCGGGCGTCCAGCAAGGAACTGCTGCTCGCCCTGCTCGACCGGGTGCACCGGGACGCACTGGCCGCCGGACGGCGGTGAGGGCCACCTCCCGGCGTACCGGTTCCCGCGTACGGGCCCTTCACGGGCCGGCGTTCGGGTGCCGGGGGGCTACGCCTTCGCCGGGGTGAGCTCGGCGAGCGCGTCCACCAGCGGGGCCAGCTCGGGGAGTTCGGCGGCCTGCGCCAGGGTCGCCTCCAGGGTCGCGTCGTGCACCGGGCGGGCGGCCTCCAGCAGGGCGCGGCCCTCCGGAGTCAGCTCGGTGTAGATGCCGCGCCGGTCGTCCGCGCAGAGGTAGCGGCCGAGCAGGCCGCGGTCCTCCAGGCGGCTCACCAGCCGGGTGGTGGCGCTGCTGCTCAGCGCGGCGGCGCGGGCCAACTGCTGCATCCGCATGTGCCAGCCGTCCTGCCGGGAGAGTGCCTCGAGCACCGTGTACTCGACCACCGAGAGCTTGTGCTCCGTCTGGAGCGCCTTCTCCAGCGCGGCGTCGATCAGCCCGTGCAGTGCGGCGAGCGTTCGCCAGCCACTGGCCCGGACCTCGGCCGCGTCGTCGCGGATGGACATGGCTCGCCTTCCCTTCGCGTTCGCCGGTGTGCTCTGTGCTATCTGCTCTCCCGCAAGTATGCCAGTTTGCGCGCATTATCGGTCTCTGCAATTACTTCGATTCAGGCTCCTGGCGTCGGTTCGTCCGGTCCGTCGGCTCCCCAGGCGGCGGAGCAGAGCGCGGTGGCCAACGCCTCGGTGTAGTCGGCGGCGGCCAGCCAGGCGGTGGCGAAGGCGTCGTGATCGTCCGGGACGATCCGACCGAAGACATCCCGCCGCTGGTTCGCCGCGGCGGCCCGCAGACCGTCCAGCAGCTGGGCGGCGGTGGCCAGCCCGGCGGCGCGCAGCAGGCTCCGGTCGGCCGCCGCCGTGGTCGCGCCCGGGGCGAGGGCGGACCGGCCGGTGGTCACCGTCTGCTCCACCCGGCGGCCGAGCACGTGCACCGGCGGGCCGTCCGGGGCTGCGGTGGGGAGCTCCGTGGTGGGGCCCGCCGGATGGTGGGAGGTCTGGAGGTCGGCGGTCTGGAGGCGTTCCAGGCCGAGGTTGGCCCGGCCCGCCCAGTCTGCGGAGAGCGCGAGACGCACGGGTCCGGGCTGGTCGGGCCCGGGCCGGTCGGGCCCGGGCCGGTCTGCGGTGTCCGGGGGCGTGCCGATCGCGAGCAGGCGCAGCTCCGGGCGCTCGGCGCGCTCCAGTCGGCCGATCAGCCGCAGCCGCAGGCCGGGGGCGGTGGCGAGCAGGGCGAGGTTGACCCGGAAGGCCAGGTCGGGGTGCTCGTGCCCCGGGCGCAGCGCGATCACCAGGTCGCTCCCGGCGGCGCGGGCGAGCAGCTGGGGTGCTCCGCCGGGGCCGGTCGGGGCGGCACCCAGCAGGGTGACGTCCAGGAACAGCAGGTCGCTCCCGGCCGGGCGGCACTCGTACGGCAGCTCCTGCGCCGCGAGGGCCCGCGCCACCTGCGCGGCGGGCGGCTCGGACCAAAGCCGGGCCACCGGCTCCGCCGTCCAGTCCGCCCCGGCCGCGCGGACCGCCCGGACGGAGGCCCCGGCGCCCAGCCGTCCGGCGGCCGACCTCGTCGCGCCCTGGACCGCCAGCCCGGCGCGGCTGAACTCGCGGTGACTGAGCGCGGCATCGCCCAGCCTGACCGTACGGTTGCCGGCCCCCACCGCCAGCGGGGCGGCGGTCGCGGCATCACCGTGCGGAGTCACCTCGGCGACCGTACTGAGCCGGCCGCCGGCGTCCACCGCCCAGCTGACCGCGCCCGCGTGGGTCGCGGTCAGCACCGGCTCGGCGAACAGCCCGTACAGCCGCAGGCCGCCCTCCTCGGCGTAGGACTGGCGGGCGGTGCCGCGCAGGGCGGCGAGCGGGGCCGGGTCGGGGGTGGTGACCGGCATGGTCAGGGCCACGGTGAGGCCGAGCAGCTCACGCAGGCCCGCCACCAGGTCCGCCAGCCGGTGGTCGGGCGCGCCGGAGCGCGCCGCCCGGACCCTGGTCACCACGGCGACCGCCGCCGCGGCCGGACGGTACAGCCCCGCCACCCGCGCCCGGTGGGCGGCGCGCAGCAGTTCGGCCTGGGCGACGGCGCCCGCTCCGCTCACCCCGGCGGCCAGCAGGGCGCAGGAGGCCTGGTGGAGGTGACGGGCGGCGGCCAGTTCGGGCGGGGTGAGGGCGGTGGGGGCGGGTGCCTCGGGTACCTCGGGTACCTCGGGTGCCTCGGGCGTCTCGGGCGTCTCGGGCGTCTCGGGCGTCTCGGGTTCGGGGGTTTCCGGGATTTCGCCGACATCGGTCGGCTCGGCCAGCGGGCACAGGGTGACGGCGGCCGCCCGGTGGACGCAGGCCGGGGCCAGCAGGCAGCCGCACCGGACGTCGGCCGGGTCGGCGATCACCCCGCCCGGGGCGTGCAGGACGAGCAGGGCCTCCTCGTCCACCTGCACCCGCCACTCGTCGCCCGCTCGGCTGATCGCCCGCTGCGCCAGCTTCGCCGCCGCGCCGTCCAGCCGCTTCTGCAGGCGGGCGCTCAGCCCGGACACCACCTCGGCGACCACCTCGGGCCGGACGCCCGGCCACTCGCTGTCGTGCGTCATCGCGTTCGTCATCGCGTTCAACGGACCTTCTCCCCCACCCAGCGGGCCAGTTCCAGCGGGCTCAGTGCCGCCACGGGCATACCGGCCGCGACCAGCTGCCCCGCGACCGACTTCGAGTACCGGGCCGTCCCGGTGTCGTCCAGCGCCGCGCAGCCGAGCAGGTGAACGCCGGAGTCCACCAGGGCCCGGGCCTGCGCGAGCAGCCCGTTGACCGGGCCGCCCTCCTCGAAGTCGCTGACCACCGCGACCAGCGTCCTCGACGGCACCGTCACCAGCTCGCGCGCGTACCGCAGCCCGGTCGCGATGCTGGTGCCGCCGCCGACCCGCACCTCCAGCAGCAGGCTCAACGGGTCCGCCACCCGCTCCGTCAGGTCGAGGACCTCGGTGGAGAAGGCGACGAAGTGGGTGCTCAGCGAGGGCACCCCGGCCAGGATCGAGGCGGTGAGCGCCGCCCAGACCGTGGAGGCCTCCATCGACCCGGACACGTCCACCACCAGGATCAGCCGCCAGTCGTTGGCCTGCCGCGCCCTGGTACGGAACACCGGACGCTCGGGCACGATCACGGTGCCGGAACCGTCCGGTGCGGGCCGGGCGGTGGCGAGGTTGGCCCGGATGGTCCGGTGGAGGTCCAGCCCGCCTCCCGGGCGCCGGGACGGGCGCGGCACACTGATCCCGGTCAGCGCCGGGCGCAGCCTGGTCGCCAGCTCACGGCTCAATTCGTCCACCAGGCGCCGCACCAGCGGGCGCAGCCGCGCGACCCGGGCCTCGGGCAGGCCGCCCGCGTGGTCCAGCACCGTGCGCAGCAGGTCGACGGACGGACGGACGGCGGACGGGTCGATCGCCTCCAGGACGTCCGTCCGGCCGTGGGCGACGGCGGCCGCCAGCACCTCCTCCCGCACACCCGGACCGAACAGCGCCTCCAGCTCCTCGGCCCACTCGCGCACCCCGGGGAAGGGCGCCTCGCGACCGCCCCGGTCGCCCAGGCCCGGGCCGGAACCCTCGCCGTGCCCGCTGCCGTACAACTCGTCGAGCGCGGTGGCGAGTCGGGCGCTGCGGCCGGTCAGACCACCGGTGCCGGGGCGGCCGAGCAGCAGGCGCCAGCGATCGGCGGGGGTGAGGGCGTGCGGCCCGGTGCCCGGGGGCGTGGCGGCGGGTTCGGGTATGGGTGCGGGTACGGGCACGGGTTGCGGGGTCGGCTCCGGAACGGCGTCCGGAGGTGGCAGCGGTGCCAGCCCCCGACGGGCGAGAACCGCGCGGGCGGCCAGGTCCGCGCGGACCCAACTCGCCACCACGACGGGGTCGACCGCCTCGGGCAGCGCGGCGAGCCGGGTTCCGAGGCGCTCCTCGACCAGGGCCAGCAGCCGGTCACGGGCGGCCGGGCTGAGCGTGTCGAAACCGCCGCGCAGCGCGGGCAGCCGGTCCAGGAAGGCGGTGTCCGGCAGTGACGTGACCCGCTCCAGCACGGGTTCGAGTGCCTCGGGCGCGCTGTCGAACAGTCCCTCGGCCGCGCTCAACAACCCGACCAACGCCCGCCCGAGCGCCTCCCGCGTCCGCGGGTCGGTCGCCCCGTCCACCCAGGACGCGGCCCGCCCGCCGAACACCCCGGCCGGTTCCTGCCCCAGCAGCACCCGCACCGCCCCGACCGCACCCCGCACCAACGGGCTCCCCCGCTCCGCGAGTTCACCCAGTACGTAGCCCAGCCGCACCCCGCCCAGCCGATCGGCCCGCCGCGCCAACTCCACCAAGGCCCGAGCATCCGCCGGATCGTCCGACCCGCCCAGCCCCTCCACCTGCCGCACCGCGGCAGTGGTCAGCAGCTCCGCGGCAGCATGCAGGGGGCGTGCGGCAGACCCCTCAACGCTCGTGTTGGAGGGTGATGTTGGATCACCGCCAGCAAACGCGACCGGTGAGTCGTCGGAAGTCCCTGCCCCGGCAACGGAAACGAGCCCGGAGGCAGCCCCGGCCAGGGTCTCCGGGTGAGCCACCCCGGCAAGCGGACCCCCCGGATCGGAACCGCCGTCACCCAGAGCGCCGCCCATGGCCTGCCCGGCCTGCGGGTACGCGACGGCAGAGCCGGCACGACCCGAACTGCCCGCGACCGCCGAGCCGCCGGACGGCAGCGCGGCGGCAGATCCAGCACTGCCGGAGGCAGCCCCGGTGGGCCCGGCTGGGGTGGCGGAGCCGGCGTCGGCCGGGTCGCCGCCGTCGGTGGGCGGGGGTGGAGTGTGAGATGGCCGGGGGGCGAGGCCGGGGAAGTGGCCGGCGACGAGGCGGTCGAGGAGGGTGAGGGCGTCGAGGAGGTCGGGGAGGGTGGCGCTGGTGGGGAGGGTCGTCGTGAGTTGGGTGAGGCGGGTGGTGGTGAGGGCGGGGAGGGCGCAGGAGGCGGCGGCGGTGAGGCCGTCGATGATCTCGCGGGGGGTGGGGTCCTCGCTGAGGCGGGTGCGGAGGTTGCCCTCGGCGGCTTGGGCGGGGGTGACGCCGCGGGTGCCGGCGACGGTGAGGAGGGCGGCGACGGTGGGGGTCCAGTGCAGGCGCCAGCGGGTGCCGAGGGTTTCGGTGCCGCCCGGGCCGGTGGTGGGGACGGGCTCCGCGTAGGGGACGCCGCAGGCGGTGAGGCGGTGGAGGAGGACTTCGCGGCGGCGGTCGAGGGGGCTGCGCAGCGGGTCGAGGCGCAGCTCGCGCGGGCCCGGGTCGACGGGGCCGGGGAGGCCGAGCTCGGCGAGGAGGGCTTCGACGGCGGGGGCGAGCCCGCTGCGCGGGGCGGTGGGGGTGGGGCGCCCGGTGCGGGTGCCGACCAGGACCTGTTCGAGGGCGCGGGCGACGGCCCGGCCGCGACCGAGGGGTTCGCCCTGGGCGAGGACGGTCTGGACGGCTTCGACGAGTTCGCCGCGGCCGGGGGCGGCGTGGCCGCGCAGCCGGGCGAGGTCGCCGGCGAGGCGGACGATCTCGCGGGCGTCGGCCGGGCCGGAGGGGTGGTCCTGGGTGCGCAGGGCGGCGCAGATCCGGACGGCGGTGGCGGTGAGCGCCTCGGTGAGGCGCTCCGGGTCGCCGCCGGCGTCGAGGACGGTGTGCTGCCACTCCGGGTCGCGGATGCCCGCCGGGTAGCCGGAGCGGGCGTCGAGCAGCGGGTAGGTGTACGGGATCAGGGAGAGCACGTGCCCGGGGTCGTCGGGGGCGGCCGGTTCCTCGGGGGTGATCGGGCCGTCCAGCAGGGCGGGGGCGTGGAAGGAGCCGACGACGACGGCGATCCGGCGTCCGTCGGCCGCGGCGGCGTGGATGCGGGCGCGCATCCAGGCCTCGCGGCGCAGGTCGTACGGGTCGACGCCGGGGCCGGTCTCGGCGTCGTGGCGCAGGGCCCAGCCGACCAGGAGGCCGGCGCGCCGGACGGCCTCCGGAGTGGAGCCGGGGGCGGCGGTCTCGACCAGGCGGTCCCACAGGTCCTCGTCGGAGTCTCGGCCGGTGAGACGGTGGCGCAGCGCGTCCGCCACGCCGGGGGACGCGGGGCCCTCCGCCCGTCCTTCCGTCGGACCCTCCGCCCGTCCTTCCGTCGGGCCGCGGCGGGCACGGGTGCCGTCGGCGGCGGTGCGGTGGGCGAGCGGGAGGTCGCAGGCGATGGCCTCGACGCCGTGGCGCCGGGCCCAGCGCAGGGCGACGAGTTCCGGGGAGAAGTCGGCGAAGGGGTAGAAGGCGAGCCGGCCGGGGTCGTCCGGGCCGGCCGGGGCGGCGGCGAGGGCGACCGGGGCCTCGGTGGCCTCGTCGGCGAGCAGGTCGAGCCAGGGCTGGAACTCGGCGGGCAGTTCGATCAGGACCGCCTCGGGACGGGCGGCGTCGAGCAGCGCGGGGAGGGCCGCGCTGAGGGAGGGCGCGTGGTGGCGCACGCCGATCAGGTAGGGCCCGGGGCGGTCGGTGCCGGAGCCGGCCAGCCGCTCCGCCTCGGTGCGGACGTCGAGGTCGGTGGCCGGGTCGCTGGCGGGGTCGGTACCGACGCCGGGGTCGGCGCCGGCCCCGCAGGGACCGTCCGGGGTGGGCTTCACCGCGCTGCTCGTCATCGTCAGGCCTCCAGCGCCGAGCGGAGGTCCCACAGGGTGCGCCAGGTGGCGGCGCCCTGTTCGGCTCGGCGGCGGACCGGGCCGTCCCAGTAGCCGAGCAGCCGGGCCGCGTCCGCCGGGTCGTCCTTGCGGACGACGCCGAGGAGTTGACCGGGGAGGCGGCCGAGGAGGTCGCCGCCGTCGGGCAGGTAGGCGGCGGTGACGCCGAGCGCGGTGGCGACGGAGACGGCTTCCGCGGTGCTCATCACGGTGGACGGGCGCTCGACCTCCCAGCCCTCGGTGGAGCGGCCGGTGCGCAGGTCGCGGAAGGCGGTGACCAGGGCCTCCAGGACGGCGTCGTCGACGGCGTAGCCGGCGCCGGCCCGGGCGACGGCGGTGGTGGACTGGCGGCGGACCAGTTCGACCTCGGCGGCGAGGCTGCCGATCGGGCCGACCGTCTCGAAGTTGAACCGCCGCTTGAGGGCGGCGGACATCTCGCTGACGCCCTTGTCCCGCAGGTTGGCGGTGGCGATCAGGGTGAAGCCGGCGGCGGCGTGCAGCTGCCCGTCCGGGGTGCCGGCCAACTCGGGGACGGCGACGCGCCGTTCGGAGAGCAGGGAGACCAGGGCGTCCTGCACCTCGGGCAGGCAGCGGGTCACCTCCTCGACCCGGGCGACGGCTCCGGTGGTCATCGCGGTGAGCACCGGGGAGGGGACGAGGGCTTCGCGGCTGGGGCCCTTGGCGAGCAGCAGGGCGTAGTTCCAGCCGTACTTGAGCTGGTCCTCGGTGGTACCGGCGGTGCCCTGGACGGTGAGCGCGCTGGTGCCGCAGACGGCGGCGGCGAGCAGTTCGGAGAGCATCGACTTGGCGGTGCCGGGCTCGCCGACGAGCAGCAGGCCGCGCTCCCCGGCGAGGGTGACGACGCAGCGCTCGACCAGGGCGCGCTCGCCGACGAACTTGGGCTCGATCACCAGGCCGCGGCGCCCGGCCTTGAGCTTCTCGCCGCCGCTGCCCATGACGAAGGTGACGACGGCGCGCGGGGTGAGCCGCCAGCCGGGCGGGCGCGGGCCGCTGTCGTGGGCGGCCAGGAACTCCAGTTCGGCGGCGTGCTTCTCCTCGGGCGGGACGATCTGCCGTTCCGGGGTCGCGATGGTCTCGGTGGGGGTCATCGGCGGGCCTTCCTGCGCTTGCTGGTCTGGAGCTCTTCGTAGCCGGGGGCGTCGCCGTCGACGGTGCGCCGCCACGCGAGGGCGAACAGCTCGGGGACGGGCAGGTGCGGCAGCACCGGCTGGTGGGTGGGCAGTTCGTACAGGGCGGTCTTCCAGGTCTCCACCGGCAGGGCGGGGGCCTTGGCCTCCTGCCAGCCGCCGGGCAGGAAGAGGCTGCGGCCGGCCCGGGCCCGCTTGGCCTCCAACACCAGTCCGGAGGCCGCGAGTTCGGCGCGGGCGCGCTTGAGCCGGGCGGGCTTCCAGCCCGTCCAGCGAGCGGTGTTGCGGTCGGTCGGGTCGGGCAGGGCGAGCAGTTGGACGTGGAGCGCGGCCGCGTCCTCGCCGAGGCCGTGGGTGCGGGCCACCTCGGCGACCAGCTCGGGGGCGGACAGCTGCGGGTTCTGCAGCCAGGCCGGGCCGTCGCCGGTGGCCGTCACCGCGTCGGCGGAGGCGGCCAGGCGCTCCGGTTCACCACTCAGCACGGACTTGACGGCGGCCAGCTCGGGGGCGAACCAGTAGTCGTCGGCCAACCCGAGGAGCACGTCGAGCAGCGGATCGTCCGGACCGGTGAACCCGGCCGGGCGCAGCCAGACCTGTTCGAACTCGGCGTGGTTCGGGGTGAGGACGAGCGCGGGGCCGCAGCGGACCAGTCCGTCCGGGTCCGCCCCGCCCTCGGCGGGAAGTCCGCAGTGGCTGCGCAGGACGGCGGCCACCGAAGCGCCCTTGGCGGTGCGGACCAGATCGAAGCCGAGCAGCAGTTCGGGGTCGGCGAGCCGCGCGCGCAGCCCGGCGGCGGCCTCGGGCAGCCGGGCTCGCAGCGGGCTGTCGGCGGGCAGGTGGTAGGCGAGCCAGCGCAGGGCGCGGATGGTGGTGCCCAGTGCGCCGGAGTGGGGGACGGCGGAGGCGTCCTCGGGGACCAGTCGGGGGGTGCCCTGCCCGTCACTGGTGAGCCGGAAGGTGGTGGTGCCGGTCAGCCAAGGGGTGTGGCCGGGGTTGAGCACCGCCTCGATGGCGGTGATGGGCAGGCCCTGGACGGTGGCCTGAGCCTCCTCGGGGAGGGTGACGAGCCGTCCGAAGCGGCGGATCCAGGCCTCGGCCCCGGCGGCGAGGTCGGGGCCCTCGGTCCACAGCCGCTTCGGGTCGTCGGCGGGCAGCAGGGCGGCCCAGACGGCGGCGATGCCGAGGTGGTCGTGTCCGCGCAGCCAGTGCTGGGCGGCCTTGACCTCGGCGGGCTTGAGTCCGTACTCGGCGGGCAGCGGGGCGTTGCCCCACTGCAGGAGGCCGGGCGGCGGGCTGAGCAGCAGGGTGGCGCGGGCGGTGCCGATGCCGGTGAGGTCGGCGAAGGCGGCGGCCCGGGCCTGGTCCCAGGGGACGGCCCGGCGCAGGGCGGCGACCCGCCAGAACTTGGCGATCCAGGCGGCGCTGACCCGCTCCTCGGTGCCGCGCTCCCGGACGGTGGTGAAGTGGGCGACCGGGCCGAACTCGCCGCTCGGGTCGTGGTCGACGGCGAGCCAGTGCACCGTGCCGTCGGTGTACTGGCGCTGGTAGCCGAGGATGACCACGGTGCGCTCGCCCCGGCGCAGCACCTCGCCCTGGCGGTGGGTGGCCGGCCGACCGGTCTTGGTGGCGTCGGTCCGTTCGGCGAGGACGATCTCGCGCAGGGTGGCGCCGCGGTCGGCGAGCGGACCCTTGGTGAGCTCGCCGAGCAGCAGCACCAGGGAGGAGCGGTGGGCCGGTTCGGTGAGCGGCGCGGCGACGGCGTGGGCCAGGACGTCCAGTCGGCCGAGCAGGTGCAGCCAGCCGTGGTTGGCGTCGCCGCCCTGCACATTGATGGTCGTCGGGGTGCTCCAGCCTTCGCCGCTCGCGGCGGGCGGGTCGGCGAGGACGGCGCTGACGGCGCGCAGGTTGTTGAGCGTCCAGCAGCGGTCGGAGGCACCCCAGCCGCTGCCGAAGCCGCCGATTCCGGGCAGCACGGCGCCGACGGCCGCGCGCAGTTCGTGGTCGCGGCCGTGCTCGGGCCGCCACTCGGCGGCCTCGGCCTTGGCGGGCCGTTCGGCGTCGGGCTGCGGGAGGAACCGGGCGGTCCGGTCGAGCAGGTCGGCGGCGAACCGGGCGAGGCCGGCGACGCCGGCCAGCAGCCGCGGGTGGGTGATGCCGGGCAGGGCGGCGCCGACCGCTTCGACCGGCAGGCTGTTGCGGGCCTCGCCGCGCTGGGCGAGCGGGCGCCGGACGCCCTGGACGGTCAGCCAGCGCTGTTCGTCCTCGGGGACGGGTTCGGTGTCGACGGGCCAGGCGAGGTCGATCAGCCGGGCGGCCTGCTCGGTGGTCAGGGCGCGCAGCACCCGGGAGCCGGCCTCGTCGCGGGGCCGCAGCGCGTGCCAGTGGTCGTAGGGCGGGACCAGCGCCGTACCGGCGGCGGCGAGTTCACCCGCTCGACAGGAGCGCAGGTCGGCGGTGCGGTCGGAGCGTTCGGCGAGGTCGGGCAGGCCGAGCTCGAGGAACTCGCGGGTGCGGCTGACCACCGGGCCCTGCGCGCCGGGCAGCGCGAGTCGGCCGACCGGGAGGACGTGGGTGTCGTTGCGGTCGTTCAGCGGCAGCGCGATCCGCTGTCCGTCGGCGGTGAAGGTGGTGACGGCGCGGCCGGGGTCGCGGCGGACCCAGCTGCCGAGCACGGTGCCGTCGGTGCCGAGCGGGGTGCCCTCCAGGCCGGGCTGCAGCGGCAGCAGACCGGTGCTGCCGAGGACGAGCGGGCCCGCCCCGGCGGTGGCGGCGATCACGGGCGGTTCGGCGGTGCGGCCCAGGGTGCCGGTGGCCGGGTCGAGTTCGCGCAGGACGGGGCCGCCGCCCGGGGCGTGGCGCAGCGTCCAGTAGCCGGTGCCGTCGCCGAGGACGGGGTGTTCCTCGGGCAGCCGGGTGTCGCCGGGGTGGAGCGGGCGGGTGCCGGTGGTGCGGCCGCCGCCGGGCAGCGGGAGGGAGGCGACCTCCGGGTGGCGGTCGCCGTAGTGGTAGCCGGCGATCCTCGGGCCCTCCAGCTCGAAGGTCCGGTCCGGCCGGCTGGACCAGTACGCCTGCTGCTTCCCGTCCTCGTACCAGATGACGAGGAGTTCGCCGTCGACGAAGCGCAGCCGGGGCCGGTTCCGGTGCTGGGCCGGCTTGGGCAGCCGCAGGGTGTGCTCCAGCACGGTGCCCTGCGGGCCGACCACGATGGCCCGGTCGCGGCGGGCGAGGATCAGGTACGGCCAGGCGTCCTCGACGATCAGGTCGTTCAGGCCCCAGGCGCGGTGGCCGGGGGCGGTGTCCGGGAGGGCGTCGGGCGCGGGCGGGTCGGCGAGCCGGCCGAGCGCCTCCTCCAGGGCGGGCCAGCCGAGTTCGTCCAGGATGCCGGCGCCGAGGGCGCGGGTGAGCAGCCCGGTGACGTCGAGCGCGGCGATCTTCTCGGCGGCGGCCGGGGCGACCGTGCGGATGGCGGTGCGGAACTGGGTCAGTGAGCGGACCAGGTCGTCGGCGCCGGCCAGGCCGCGGACGGCGGCGAGTTCGTCGGCGCGCTCCTCGGCCCACTCCGTGAACAGCTCCTCCAGCAGCGGCAGGACGGCCGCCTGGTGCTGGACGGCCGGGTCCCAGGCGGACGGGGCGGCGCGGCGCAGCAGCGGCCGGAAGCGCTCGTCTGCGGCGACGGCGCTGAGGGCGGCGGCGTCGGGGCCGCTCTGCCCGACCCACTCGCGCAGGTCGAAGCCCAGGTCGGCCGGTGGGTCGGCGACCGGGACGCCGGCGGCCAGCAGGAGGTTCAGCAGGTCGAGTCGGGTGTGGCTGGCGCGGATGCCGGTGAAGAGGTCGACCGCGACGGCGTCGGCACGCAGCCGCTCGACCATCCGCCCGGCCAGGGCGAGGGTGGCCGGGCAGCTGGGGCGGCTGCGCCAGCCGCGGCCGAGGTGGTGGCACCAGCGCTGGAGCCAGGCGGCGGCGGGCTCGGCGCCCTCGGCGCGGGCGCCGGTGAGCAGTTCCTCCGCGCCGGTCTCGGCGAGGACGGCCAGCCACGCGGTGTCGTGCTGGGCGGAGTCGGTGCCGGCGGCGGCCGGGTCGGGCAGCAGCTCCAGCAGGCGGGTGCGGACCGCGGCCTCGCGCCGGCCCAGGTCGACCAGTGCGCCGTGCCAGGACTTCCAGAACGCGGCGGGCGCCCGGGTGACCGCCGGGGAGTCCAGCAGCTCGGCCAGCAGCGCCCGTTCGTGCTCGGCGCGGTCCAGCCCGGCGGCCCTGATCAGCGCGCGGGCGTCCTCGGCGACGCCGGCGTACGGGGCCATGCTGGCGGCGGAGCGCTCGGTGCACAGCTGGCGGAAGCGCTGCCAGGCGGTCAGCGGGTCGAGCCGCTGGGCGAGCTCCTTGACGTACTGGCGCAGGGACTTGACGGTGAGCGCGCCGGCCAGGGCGAACTCCAGGAAGACGGCGCGCAGCCGCTCCTCGTCCACCGCCAGGTTGTGGGTGCGCTCGGCCTCACGGGCCTTGCCGAACCAGGCGGCGGCGTACGTCCGGTTGTCGTGTGCGAGGAAGATCCGACCGACCTCCTCGCAGAAGGTGGGCAGGAAGTGCGGCACGGCGCGGCCGAGCCGGGTGGCGAGCGCCTCGAAGCCGTCCTTGGCGGCGCCGGGCTTGGACCGGGCCTGGCGGGCCAGCCGCTCCAACTCCTTGACCAGGGCGAGCGCGTGGTGTCCGTTGGCGGGGTCGTGGACCAGCGCCCAGGCCGGGAAGCCGAGCGCCTCCTGGCGGACCTGGCCGACCTCGACGGGCTCGCCCGTGGGGGTGAGGCCGAGGAACTCCAGGGCGAGGTCCTCGGCCTGGCCGAGCGCACCGGGGACCAGCCGGACGATCCGGCGGCCGTCCAGGGCGGGGTGGGCGTAGCCGCGGGCGGTCAGCACGTCGGCGGCGCTGTCGGGGCGACCGGCGCCGGGCAGCGTGCCGGGCGGGAGGACGGCGCCGGCGTCGAGCAGCGCCTCGGGCGTCGCGGCGCCCTGGTTCGGGACGGTGGTGGTCATGCGGGCTCCTCGCCTTCGATCGTGCGGCCCGCGTACAGGGCGGCGGCCATCCTCATGCCCTCGGACCAGGCGACCGGTCCGACCTCGGCGAGCGGCAGGGCCCGGCCGTCGGGGCCGGCCCAGCTCAGCGCGCCCGTCTCGCAGGCGTCGTACTCGTAGTAGTCGCCGACCCACACCCGGGCCTCGACGGTGCGGCCGCCCTCGGTGATCGGCTGCACCGCGGAGCCGCCGCGGACCCGGCAGCCGAGCCGGGTGCAGCGCCCGACCAGCTCGCGCAGTTCGCGGTAGCGGCCGCCGGCGTAGGTGGAGACCTCGGTGCCGGCCGAGGGCTCCTCGGGCCGGTGCCAGACCTCGCGGTAGAGCTGCTGGACGCGCTGGGAGACGCCGAGTTCGACGGCGAACTCGCGCAGGTCGTCGAGGTCCGGCAGCAGCACCGGGTGGGGTATCAGCACCTCGCCGTCGGTGAGGCGGACGGTGTCGCCGTCCAGGTCGACCAGGCCGAGGCCGCGCTCGGCGTCGGCGTCGCGCAGGAAGCCGGCGACGGCGCCGTCCGGGCCGGTGACCACGACGTCCCGCAGGACCGCCCGCCAGGCGTCGTCCGCCCAGACGGCGGCGAGCACGGCGGCGGGCACCGGCAGCGAGCGCACCATCCACCGCTCGACGTCCTCCTGGCAGCGCCGCTCGTGCGCGGCGAGCCATTCGGCGAGCTGCTTGAGCTGGGTGACCACCGGGTCGTCACCGAGCTTCGACGGCACGGACTTGAGCGCGCGCCCCGCAGCGTTGCGGCACACCACCCTGCCCTCGTCGTCGAGCGCGACGCGGTACCCTCCCGCGCCCGTCTCCACCCATGCCACGGCCGTACTCCTCCCACCGGGGAACGTCGTTCTGATCGCCTGCTGACCAGCGATGCGAGGAACGTAGCGAGGGGTACTGACAACGCGACGGGCGGGGGGAGGTTCGCGGTGGGCAGCAGAGTTGAAACCACTCGAACGAGTGAGCGAAGAAAGGATGAGGCAGACGCGGCCCGGGCCGACAGTCACCTACATGGACGATTTCGGTCGATTCGCACACCCCCGAGCCGCCGGGCGCCTAACGTCGGGAGCCCACACCGGATGACCTTGGGGGGTCAGCCATGAACGCGTCCTCGTCCGCCACGCCGCCACCGATGTCGTGGCAGTACTGCGGCGACCAGATCAAGTTGTGGTGGGCGCGCGCCGGCGTCAGCCGCGAGGATCTGGCGGCACAAGCCGGGTACAGCTACGAGAGCCTGCGATCGATGGAGGCGGGACGGCGGAAGCCCTCGCTGCACCTGTTGCGGGTGGCGGACGAAATGTGCGGCGCGAAGGGGATCCTGATGGCGGGAGCGGACTACCTGAAGCCGGAGAAATATCCGTCGTCCGCCGAGGACTACATGATGTATGAAGCCGAGGCCGTAGCACTCAACTGGTACGAGAACCACTTCTTTCCGGGCCTGTTGCAGACCGAGGAGACCGTAAGAACGCTCCTCGACTCCCACTGGCCACCACTCGATGACGAGACCGTCGAGACGCGAGTCGCTGCTAGATTGGAACGCCAGGAAATGCTGAAGGTTCAGACCAGAGCCTTCGACTTTCTGATCGAAGAAGGCGTCCTACGACGGCCCCTCACAACTATCGAAGCCCACCACCGACAACTGCGCCACGTTCTGACTGTCAGCGGGGCGCGCCACATCACGGTTCAAGTGGTTCCATCCCGAGGAATTCACCCTGGTCTGAACGGGCAGTTCATCCTTCTGGAAACAGCCGAGCACCAGCGGCTCGCGTATGAGGAGGGCCAGGCGTTGGGCATGCTCCACGCAGACCCTGCCAGGGTAAGCATCCTCAGTCATCGCCATGAAATGATCCTCCGGCAGGCACTCGATCCCGAGGCCTCGACCAAGTTGATCAGCGAGTTGCTGGAGGAGCTATGAACGATGCGCTGACCTGGTTCAAGTCCAGCTACAGCAACACCGAGGGCGGTGCCTGTGTCGAGATCGCCCTCACCTCGAGCACCGTCCGCGTCCGCGACTCCAAGGACAGGACTGGCCCCCAACTCGCCTTCACCGCCCAGGCCTGGGCGGACTTCCTCGCCTTCACTCAGAACGAATCGCCCCACGCGGGCTGAGGCCACCGCGCAGGAGACACCCTGGAGCGCGCCTCCCCGACGAGTAGGCGCACCGTCAGCTGTCGGGCAGCGGCATAACGCACGCCGCCGACGAGCTGCGGGAACAGGTAGCCGATCTGCCGGACGGGGCGCGGCCGCCCAGCGCCGCCGCATCCGGCCTGGAGGTCAGTCCCGATAGGGGACGAGGCGCGACAGGTCCAGGTCGAAGTCGAACGGTTCGGGGATGTGGATCGACTCACCGAACTCCCGCTCGGTCCTCGTGTGGTAGCGGTCGTGGTTCGGCTCCGAGAACAGGGTCACCGACTTCTGCCGTGGGTCAATGATCAGGTAGAGCGGGAAGCCCATGCGGGGGTAGTCGCGGACCTTTCCCGACCAGTCGTTATCGGGGTTGGACGGCGACACGACCTCGACTGCGATCAACGCAAGCTCGGCAGGGATGTTGTGTCCTGCCAGGTCGATCACGTCCTCGGGTAGGTAGGTGAGGTCCGGGTTGCGAACGGCGCCGACCCCAGGCGACGAGAGGTCGCTGTTTCCACTCGTGAAGTAGCCGACCGGGCAGTGCACGTCGAACTGGCGCTGCACGATCGAAAGGTTCAACTGGTGGATCGAGGAGGGCGACGCCTGCATGACGATGACGTCGCCGGACAGCTCGACCTTGAAGCCGTCCGGGAGGCTGCGCCGTGCCTCTTCGAGAAGGCGGTAGTGCTCAGGATCCATGCGGTCTCCTCCAGTGCTCCTGCCACAAGTACGAGAGTAGCGGCAGATCAGCAGGTCATCCCGATGGCCCGAATGGACATCCGACTGGAATGCCGGCCGCCATGAACAGGGATCAACTTGGTCGGCTCATCGGCTCGGGCTTCGGGCTCGTCCTCATCGAGGCGAACGCGGGCACGCTGCCCACGGGAGCGGCCGTCCCGCTTCGGGTGGTCGGGGTGGGCCGCGTTCCTCGGACTGGTGCTGCTCGGACGGCGCCGTCCGCAGGTGGCCGCGTCCGGGGGTGAGCCCGGTATGTCGTTGACGAGGGCGAGGAACTCGCCGTCTCCTCCCGAACCCACGCAGGCCGCCCACTCCAACTGTGGGGCGGGCGGCCTCGGATCCCCCCTCAGGTCCGCCTGACGGGACTCACGCCAGCAAGCTCGCGCTGCCCTCGGCAACGTAGATCCGGTCGAAGCCGTCGTACCCCGGCCCGTCCAGGTGCTCGGCCCGGCGCAGGCCGGCCCGTAGGGCGACGCGTTGGGAGGGCAGGTTCTCGGGGCGGATGCGGGCGATCAGCGGCAGCTCGGGGACGTGTGCGGCGGACCAGGAGACGACGGCGGTGGCGGCCTCGCCGGCGAAGCCGTGGCCCCAGGCGGCGGGGGCGAAGCGGTAGAAGAGGTTGAGCACCGGGCGGCCCACGAGTTCCATCGGTTGGACGCCACAGAAGCCCAGTACCGGGGAGGCGCCGCGCGATCGGACCGTCCAGTAGCCGAAGCCGTGGGCCTGCCACAGGGCGTCCCAGCGGCCGTACCGTTCCTCGGCCTCCGCCCGGGTGGTGAGGGCGTCCGAGGGATTGTGGCGGCAGGCGGCCGGGTCTCGGTGGATGGCGAGGACCGCGTCGATGTCGCCCTCGGTCGGGCGGCGCAACGACAAGCGACGGGTGATCAGTTCCTCATGTCCGCTCATCCGGTGATGATACGGATGGCGTCAGTGCGAAGCCGGAGCCGCCGGGGGCGGGGTGAGGCCGGCGCAGCCGCGCAGGCCGTCGCGGCGTTTGAGGGCGGCGTCGGCGGCGGCGCCGGTGACGGGTTGGGGGATGCCCTTGTCGTCGATGGTGGCCGGGGCGAAGGCCTCGCCGGTGACCTTGCCGTCGGCGGCGAGGGTGAGGGTGGTGACGCCGGTCTCGTTGGAGAAGGCGTAGTCGGAGGTGCCGTACCAGAGGAAGTTGCCGAAGCCGTACCCCACGTAGGTGTTGCCGAGCATGCCCGAGCCGACCATGGTGTGGGCGTGGGTGCCGACCACCGCGGAGGCCCCGACGGCGGCGAGCTTCTTGGCGATGGCGGTCTGCGCGCCGGTCGGGCAGGCCTTGCCCTCCTCGCCCCAGTGCAGGTAGACGAGCACCACCGGGGCCTCCTTCTTCGCCGCCTGCACCGCCGAGACCAGCACGGGGACGTCCAGCGCCGAGGCGATGCCGGGCTTGTTGGCGCCGGCCCGCCACTTCTGGTTGGTGATGTCCTCGACCTGGCTGGCGGCGACCACCGCGACCTTCACCCCGCGCACGGTCGTCAGGTACGGGGCGTACGCCTCCTTGGCGTTGTGCCCGACGCCGATCACCGGGATGGGCGAGGAGTCCTTGGCGGCCAGGGTGTCGGCGAGTCCGTCGGCACCGAAGTCGACGGCGTGGTTGTTGGCCATCGAGACGACGTCCACGCCGGAGTCCTTGAGCACGGACAGCGCCTGGGGCGCGGTGCGGAAGGTGTACGTCTTCGGCTCCGGCGCGCCGCGCCCGGTGATCGCGGTCTCCAGGTTGAGCACGGACAGGTCGGCGTCGGCGAGGGTGCGGGAGATCGGGCCGAGCGCCGTCTCGGGCGGCTGGACGGACAGCCGGGGCTGGGTGCGGCCCTCGAAGTGGACGTCCCCGGCGAAGGCGACCGTGATGGTGCCGTCCGGGCGGGGCGCGCCGCCCTTGGTGGGGGCCGGGGCCGGGCCGGTGCCGGAGGCTGCGGCGGAGGGGGGTGCGGCGGCGGAGGCCGCCGGCGCGGCGGCGGTCGGGGCGGGGGCGGGCTTCGGGTCGGCCGGCCCGCAGGCGGCGACGGCGGTCAGCCCGACGAACACGGCGACGGCGGCCGCGGCACGGCGCATGAGTGGTTCCCCCCGGAGTCGATGCAAGAGCGGTCAGCCTACGCCACCGAATCGCCACCACTTGAGCCCGCACCCACGACATTCCGGACACGAAAGGGCACAGCAGCCGTTCCGCAGCCGTCGTTCCCTCGCTCACGTGCGACCGGGCCCGCCCGTCCCAATCCCCCGCCCCCACCCGGCCACGGTGTCCCTGGCGCGCCGCCCGGGCGGCGCGCAGCGTGGAGAGGAGGCGCAGCTGGGCGGTCACGCCTGGGCGCCGGAGGAGGTACGTGATGGCCAGCAACCAACCCGCCCCCGGCCTGGAGCGCCGGATCGTGGTCGGGATCGACGGATCGGAGCCGTCGAAGGCGGCGTTGCGCTGGGCGGTCGGCCAGGCGGTCCTCACCGGGGCCACCGTGCACGCGGTCGCGGCCTGGGAGTACCCCTCGCTGTACGGCTGGTTCGCGCCGATGGTGGACGAGGGCTTCGAACAGGCCGCCCGCCGCACCCTGACCGCCGAGGTCAACGAGGTCATCGGGCCGCAGCGTCCGGTGGAGGTCCGGGAGAGCCTGGTGCTCGGGCACGCCGCCGAGGTGCTGCTGGAGGCGGCCGAGGGCGCCGACCTGCTGGTGCTGGGCAGCCGCGGCCGGGGCACCTTCGCCCGGACGCTGCTCGGCTCGGTGTCCACCCGCTGCGCGGTGCACGGGGTCTGCCCGGTGGTGATCGTCCGGTCCGAGGGGACGGCCTCCGCCCCGCCGCCCTTGGCCACCGAGGCCGGGGAGCAGGCCCCGGGGGCCGTCCGCACCAAGGACTGGCAGATCAGCCTGCACGTGGTCGAGGACCGGGACACCACCCGGGTGCACGCCGTGCTGGACGCCGACGGCAACGTCCTGCACAGCGACGCCCTGGCCCGCCGCAACCCCCGTGACACCCCGGCCCCGGCGGTCGGCGACGACTTCGCGGTCGGCCGCGCACTGGTCGACCTCGGCCACCAGCTGCTGCGCGCCGGCGTCCACGACGCCACCGGCCCGGAGGAGGAGTGAACGGCTGGAGTGAGCACGAGGAGTGAGCGCAGGCCGGGCGCGGTAGGAGATGCTGAACCGCGACGCCCGCTCACCCGAACCACGCCCCCTCATCCCCCGCCGGAGCCACACCCGCCGATGAACGCACCCGCCCCGGGCCCCGACGCGACCGCCAACGCGACCGCCGAAGCGAGCGCCGCCGCGACCGCCGCCCCCGACTTCACCCCCGCCGAGCGCGCCCGCGGCCGCGCGCTGCGCCGCGCCCAGCTGCCGTGGGCGCTCGGCGGCCGCCTGGCGGGCCTGGCCCTGACCCTGGTGCTCGGCCTCACCCCGGCCGGTGCCGCGCTGGTGACGGCGACCGGCCGCTGGTTCGGCGGCTCCCGGTCGGCCGAGGTGCTGGCCGGCGCGGCGGCCCTGGTGCTGCTCGGCCAGGCGCTGCAGCTGCCCTTCGGTGCCGGGGTGCGCACCGTCCGGGCACGGTACGGGTTGGTGACCCAGGGCTGGGCCGGCTGGGCGATGGACGCCGTGCGGTCGCTCGCGCTCACCCTGCTGCTGGTCCTCCCGCTGGTGCTGGGCCTGTTCGCGCTGACCGCCTGGTCGCCGCGGCACTGGTGGTTCCTGGCGGCGGGCGCGGCGGCGCTGTTGACGGCCGCCCTGTCCTTCCTCCACCCGCTGCTGATCGAGCCGGTGTTCAACCGCTTCACCCCGATGCCCGCGGGCGAGCTGCGCACCGCGCTGCTGGCGCTGGCCGAGCGGGACGGCGTCCGGGTCCGGGACGTCCTGGTGGCGGACGCCTCCCGGCGGACCACCGCGCTGAACGCGTACGTCTCCGGGCTGGGCGCGACCCGCCGGATCGTCGCGTACGACACGCTGCTGTCGACCGCCGAGCCGCGCGAGGTGGAGCTGGTGGTGGCGCACGAGCTGGGGCACGTCAAGCACCGGGACCTGCCGATCGGCACCGCGCTCGGGGCGGTGGGCGCCGCCGTGGCGGTGGCGTTGCTGGGCCTGCTGACCGACTGGCACCCGCTGCTGTCGGCCGCCGGGGCGGACGACGCGGCCGATCCCCGGGCGCTGCCGCTGCTGGCCGCGCTCGCGGCGCTGATCGGTGCCCTGTCGGGCCCGGCGCAGTGCGCGGTGAGCCGCCGGATCGAGGCCAGGGCGGACCGCCACGCGCTCGAACTGACCGGGGACGTCGAGCAGTTCGCGGCGATGCAGCGCAGACTGGCCGTGGTGAACGTCTCGGATGTCGACCCGCCCTGGGTGCTTGAGCTACTGTTCGCCACTCATCCGAGTGCGACCCGCCGGATCGCGGCCGCCCGCGCCTGGCAGGCCGGACGGGAACGGAGGGCGAGCACCCCGGCCGGTGGGTCGGCGACGCCGCCGCGTACTACTCCCGGCAAATCCGTTGTATAGTGCAACAAATTTCCTGCAGCAAGCCTCAGCAAGCCTCAAGGAGGTAGGAACGCCGTGCCCGGCCGCCAGTCGTCCATCGACACCATCCAGCGCGAGCTGACCGCCTTCGCCCGCCGTGCCCGGCACAAGGCCTCCCAGCTGCACCCCGACCTCTCCCTGGTCACGTACAGCATCCTCGACCTGATCACCGAGCGCGGCGGCTGCCGGGCCGCCGACGTGGCCGCCCACTTCATGCTCGACAAGTCGACCGTCAGCCGCCAGGTAACCGCCCTGGAGCGGCTCGGCCTGCTGCGCCGCGAGGCCGACCCGGACGACCAGCGCGGCCAGATCCTGCGCGCCACCGAGGCCGGGCTCACCCTGCTGCGGGACGCCAACGAGCAGCGCCGACTGGCCTTCACCACCCGCTTCACCGACTGGTCCGACGAGGACGTCGCCCGCTTCGCCGCCTACCTCGCCCGCTACGGCGAGGAGGGCTGACCCGGGGCCCCTCAAGGTCCGGCCCCGTTCCGGGGTGCGCCCCACCACCCCCACGGTGTACAGAGGAGAGGTGCCCCTCCGGCAGCGTCCCGATGAGCCGCGTCCGCGCGCCCGCCGCCGTTCCTGGCGGCCCGACCGCCGCGTGATGACGGCACTGCCGCTCGCACTGATCGTCCTGATCACCGTCGTCGACATCCTCGCTCCGCCGAGCATCCACCTCGGCCCGCTGCTGATCGTCGCCCCCGCGCTCACCGCCTCCCTCGCCGGCCCCCGGGCCACCGCCCGGGTCGCCCTGCTCGCCCTCGCCGCGCTCACCGTCATCGGCGCCGTCCGGGACGGCCTGACCAGCGCCAACATCGAGACCCAGCTCGGCGCGCAGGTGATCGTCTCGGCGCTGATCGTCGGCCTGCGGGTGCTGCGCGAGCGGCACGAACGCGAACTGGCCCGGGTGCGGCTGGTCTCCGAGGCCGCCCAACGGGTGCTGCTGCGCCCGCTGCCGGAACGGATCGGGCCGCTGCACCTGGCCTCCGTCTACCTGGCCGCCGAGGCCGAGGCACAGGTCGGCGGCGACCTGTACGCGGCCGCCCGGACCACCACCGGCACCCGGCTGCTGGTCGGCGACGTCCGCGGCAAGGGGCTCTCCTCGCTCGGCGACGCGGCCCTGCTGCTCGGCGCCTTCCGCGCCGCCGCCCACCTGCACGCCGACCTGCCGAGCCTGGCCGCGTACCTGGACGGCAGCGTCTCCTGGGACCTCACCCAGCTGGCCGAGCAGGCCCGGGAGGCCCGACGACGCCGGCTCGGCGGCAGAACCTCGGGCGACGCCGGCGCCGACGACACCGGCGAGTCCTTCATCACCGCCGTCCTGCTCGACATCCCGGACGACGCCCCGGTGGTCCACATGATCGACTGCGGCCACCCGCCCCCGCTGGTGCTGCACTCCTACGGACTCGGCCCGCTCATCGCCCGCTCCCCGGCGCCCCCGCTCGGCCTCGGCGAACTGGCCCCGAGCGGGTACGAAGCGGAGACCTTCCCGTTCGAGCCCGGCGACCGCCTGCTGATCTACACGGACGGCGTGATCGAGGCCCGCGACGCCCGCCGCCGCTTCTACCCCCTCACCGAACGCGTCGCCGCCTGGCAGTCCGAGCGCCCGTCCGTGCTGCTCCACCGCCTCCGCCGCGACCTCCTCGCCCACGTGGGCGGACGCCTGGACGACGACGCGGCGATGGTGGTGGTCGAGCGGCTCCCGGCCGGCACCGACTAGCCGCTCGGCCGGGGCTCGACGGCCCGGCCTGGCGTCGGGGCGGTCAGCTGCATCCGGGGACGGCGGTGGCACTGGCGCTGCCGGCCTGGCTGAGCAGCCCGCACAGGGTCGAGCGGGCGACCTTCCAGGTGCCGTTCTCGGCGACGGCCTGCCCGCTCGCGTTCGGCTCGACCACGTTGCCCTGGAGGGAGAGCGCGTAGAGGACGGTCGCGTCGGCGGCGTCGACGAAGACGACGTCGTTCACCTTCGCCTTCACCTGGCCCACCCGCGGGTCCTGCGCGAAGCCTGGAGCACCGGGAACAGCATGTCGCCGCCCTGGACCAGTTCCGCCTCGCCGGCGATCGGGGTGGCCGGGTCGAAGAACTTCTCCCAGTCGGCGGCGATCTCCGCCTTGGCGGCGACCGGGTCGGCGGGGACGATTCCGGTGGCGAGGTGGTGTTCTCTGGGGAGCCGGGGGAGCCGGTGCCGGGGCGGTTCGCGCTCAACTCCTGACCTCCCGTTGGTCCGTACCGCCGGCCGTCCGGTCGGCGCGCTCGCACCGTTGCCGGACCGCTCCCGCACCGCCTGGCGGCCGACGCCAGGGCCCGACGGACTCCCGACAATCCCGCGCCGGACGCAATGCCCGTCCCCATCCCCGGCAAACGGGACGTCAACTTCCCACTCCCGCCCTTGTTGACGTGGCCCCGCACCCGTACCGTCATCGGGCCGCGAGGCACCGGTGGCCCACCCGGTCCCACCTGGCCCCTCCGTCAACTCCAAAGGCACTGCCCCAGGTTCACCCCCAGACCGCAGGAGGCATCCCCGTTGCGCAACCGAAGAATCGCTCTACTGCTCGGCCCGGCGCTGCTCGGCCTCTCGCTACTCTCCCCCTTCTCCTCCTCCACCGCGAACGCCGCGAACGCCGCGAACGCCGCCACCACCGCAACGGCCGCCCCGGCGCTCCCCCAGGGCACCCAGAGCGACGCCGCCTACGCCGCGAGCCAGGCCGCGAACGCCGTGAGCAACGTGCAGGCCACCTCCGCCCGGACCAGCTGCTTCCGGCCCGAGGTGCCCTACGCCGCCAACAGCGGCCCGGCGGAGGGCTACAGCGGCATGACACCGTGCCCGGCCGGCGGTGCGACCACCGGTGAGGACACCGGCGCGGCCGGCCCGTACCCGACCCAGGTCGGCAGCAACCCCGGCTACCCGGCGGCGACGCCGATGCTGGTCAAGGGGCACTCGGAGTCGGACCTGCGGGTCGACCCGACGAACCCAAACCACCTGATCGGCGCCTCCAAGTGGGTGGTGAGCGCGGAGGGTTACAACCACCTGCTGGGCTTCTTCGAGTCCTTCGACGGCGGGCACAGCTGGCCGGTGCAGGGCCACATCCCCGGCTACGAGGGCTGGACGGACAACACCGACCCGGTGGGCGCCTTCGACACCTGGGGCAACTACTACTCGCTGCTGCTGCCCTACCAGTTCTTCTACAACGCCGACGGCTCGCACGACTTCAGCGTCGGCACTTCCCGGGAGGCCAACCCGGTGGTCGCCTCCCAGGCCATCTCGGTCGCGGTCCGCCCGCACGGCGCCACCACCGCCACCCAGTGGCTGACCACCCGCGGCGGCCACCCCGACTTCGTCGCGACCTACGACAGCATCGGCAACGGCCCCGACAAGCAGTGGATCGCCGTCGACACCAACCCCAACAGCCCGCACCTGAACCGCATCTACGCGATGTGGGTGGACTTCCACAACAAGACCCCCGTGCCGTACGTCGCGTACGCCGACGCCCGCCCGGACGGCACCCACACCGACTGGTCGACCCCGCAGGCGCTGCCCGAGCCGCCGAACACCCCGCAGGGCGCCACCTACCTGCTGCCCCACGTCGCCCCGGACGGGACGGTGTACACCACCCTCACCAACTCCGACCCGGCGCACCGGCTCTGCTGCGACGCGATCTTCCTGGACGCCTCGCACGACGGCGGGCAGACCTGGACCACCGTCTCCACCCTGCCGGGCACCATCACCCCGCCGCCCGGCTCGTACGCCAACACCACCTTCCGCGACGGCATCGAGGACACCTTCACCCTCGGCAGCCGGCCGGTGAACGGCCACTACCCGCTGTACGTCGCGTACGAGGACTACGCCACCGGTGTGGTGAACGTCCTGCTCACCGCCTCCTACGACGGCGGCGCCAGCTGGAGCGCCCCGATCCGGGTCAACGACAACGCCGCCCCGGTGGACGAGTTCCAGCCCAACCTGACCACCGGCCCCGACGGCACCGTGAGCGTCGCCTTCTACGACCGTCGGCTCGCCTGCGCCGCCGCCGGCACCGCCGAGGCCCGGGCCGCCGGGCTGGCCCTGGACACCGCCAACCCCAAGCACCCGGGCGCGCCCTACGGCGCCACCGACTACTGCGTCGACACCAGCGTCCAGTTCTACGATCCGACGCTCGGCCCGCTGGGCCACAACCTGCGCCTCAGCGCCCACTCCTTCGACCCGCAGCTGGACTCCCCGGTCGAGGGCTCGAGCACCTTCATCGGCGACTACTTCGGCAACGTCATCGGCGGCACGACGGACTACACCACGTCGGTCACCACCTACGACGACGGCACCAACCCCGCCCACCTGCAACAGCAGCAGGTCACGGCGGTGGCGGTCCCGCTGCACTGAGCCGGACCGTGAACTCCCGGCCCCCGGTGTCCGCCGCTCCGGGGGCCGGGCCCTTTCCGCTCGCCAGGCCTCCGTGCTCCTACGGCTGGTAGTTGTACGGCGTGGTGGTGCTCAGCCGCGCGAAGCCGAGCCGCTCCAGGATGGGGCGGCTCTGGTCGCTCGCGTCGACCTGCAGGTACTCGTAGCCGAGCTCGGCGGCCTGGCGGGCGCGGTGGGCCACCAGGGCGCGGTAGATGCCCCGGCCGCGCCAGGCGGGGACGGTGCCGCCGCCCCACAGTCCGGCGAAGCCGGTGCCCGGGTTCAGCTCCATCCGGGCGGCGCTCACCGGCTGGTCCCCGGCCATCGCGACGACCAGGCTGAGCGTGTCCGGGCTGTGCCGCAGGTGGTTGAGGATCCGCTCGCGCAGGCCGGGCATGTCCGTCCCGAAGGCCTGCTCGTGGGCCGCGACCACCAGGTCCACCCCGGCCGGGTCGGTCACCGGCTCCAGCCGGACGCCCTCGGGCAGCCCCGGGCCGGCGGGCAGGTCCGCGATCCGGGCGATCATCAGCGCCTCGTCCGGCTCGGCGGTGAACCCGGCCGCGAGCAGCCGCCGGCCGAGGTCGGCGGGGCGGTCATGGGCGTAGGTCTTCCACTCGAACTCCAGCCCCAGTTCGGTGAAGTGGCGCACCTGCGCGGCGATCGCGGCGTCCGCCGTGGCCGCGTCCAGGCCCGACCAGACGACGCCGTTCCAGGCGTGCTCCCCGCCCACCCGGCGCACCACGGCGCCGTCGCGCTCGACGCGGACGCCGGGGCCGTCGGGCTGCGCGTCGCGCCGGATCCGCTGGTCGAACAAGGCGAGTACATGATCACGATCCATCCGACCAGTCCAGCACGGCACGGGAGCGCGCGCCAGCGGTTTTCCGTCCCGCCGGGTCAGGTCCGCGGCGTGCGGATCACCTCGCTCGGCGCCGCCGCGCCCGTGATCGTGTCCAGGATCGCCCGGGCGGCCGCGAGTTCGTCCATCCGCCGGGTGATCCTGGCCCGCTCCCGGGCCAGGCCGTCGAGCAGTTGCGGGCAGGTCGGGCCGGGTCGGCGCTGCCCGGGGAGCGGCAGGCCCGGGAGGATCTCGGCGATCGCGGCGCTGTTGAGACCGGCCGCGAGCAGGGTGCGGATGCCGTGGACGGTGTCCACGTCCCGGTCGCCGTACTCGCGGTAGCCGCTGGGGCGGCGCTCGGGGGTGAGCAGGCCCTGCTCCTCGTAGTAGCGCAGGGCGCGCGGGGTGACCCCGGTCCGCCGGGCGAGCTCTCCGATCCGCATCGCGGCACCTCCGATCGACCGGCCGACGGGCTCCGGCCTTGACTCTGCCGTCGGCGTGAGGGTCTAGCGTAACCGCCATGCCGAACCGAGAATCCTTCTCAACCCCCTTTTCCGGCAACGCCGTTGCCGTGCTGGGCCTGGGCCCGATGGGCCGGGCACTGGCCGGGGCGCTGCTGGCCGCCGGCCACTGCGTCACCGTCTGGAACCGCACCCCGGGCCGGGACACCGAACTGCTCGCGCTGGGCGCCCGGCGGGCCGGCAGCGCCGCCGAGGCCGTGGCGGAGGCTCCACTGGTGCTGCTGTGCGTCCGCGACCAGCCGGCTGCCCGGGCGGTGCTGGCCGCCGCCGGGGAGGCGCTGCGCGGCCGGACCGTCGTCAACGCCACCTCGATCACCCCCGAGGACGCCCGGGCCGACGCCGCCGACGCCACCGCCCGGGGCCACCGCCTCCTCGACGCCGCGATCCTCACCCCCACCCCCACCATCGGCCGCCCGGAGGGCACCCTGCTGCTCAGCGGCGACCCCGAGGCCTTCGCCGCGCACGAGCCGACCCTGCGCGCCCTGGGCACCGTTCGCCACGTCGGCACGGACCCGGGACGGGCGGCGGCCTTCGACGCGGCCCTGCTGGACCTGTTCTGGACCACCGTGCACGGCTGGGTCCACGCCCTCGCACTGGCCCGCGCCGAGGGCCTCAGCGGCGCCGAACTCGTCCCGTACGCCCAGGGGTTGTCCCAGCTGCTACCACCGCTGATCAGGGACTACGCGGCGCGCGCGGACGAGCGCCGCCACCCCGGCGACCGCAGCAGCGTGTCCTCCGCCGAGGCCGGGCTGGCCCACGTCGCCCACACCGCCCGGGCTCGCGGGCTGGACACCACCGTGCTGGACGCCGCCCTCGCGGTCACCCGGCGGGCGGTCGAGGCCGGACACGGGGCGGACGGGGTGTCGGCGCTGGTCGAACTGCTCGCCCGTCAGGAGCCCTAGTGTCAGGAGCCGTAGTGTCAGGAGCCCTACGGTCAGCAGCCCGCTACTGCGCCAGGTACCCGCCGTCGACCGGCAGGACGGCCCCGGTGATGAAGGAGGCGTCGTCGGAGGCCAGGAAGAGCACGGCGGCGGCGACCTCGGCCGGGTCGCCGAGGCGGCGCATCGGGTGCAGCTTCTCGATCGCCTCCAGGTACTCCGTCCCGCCGGGCTCCTCCCGCAGCCGGGCGACCCGCTCGGTGGCGATCGTGCCGGGGGCGACGGCGTTGACCCGGATGCCGCGGTCCGCCCATTCGACGGCGAGGTGCTTGGTCAGCCCCGAGGCGACGAACTTGGCGGGCCCGTACACCGCCTGGCCGCGCTGACCGGCCTCGCCGGAGATGGAGGACAGGCAGACGATCGAGCCGCCGGGCCGTTCCTGGGCGGTCATCGCCTCGATCGCGTACTTGCAGGTGAGGAACATGCCGCGGCCGTCCACGGCCATCACCTGGTCCCAGTCCTCGGCGGTGGCCTCGGTGATCTCCATCAGCGGGATCACCCCGGCGTTGGCCACCAGCACGTCGAGCCGCCCGTGCCGCTCGACGGCCGCCCGGACCATCCGTCGGGCGTCCTCCTCCCGGGCCACGTCCCCGACCACCGTGCTGACGGCGTCCGGGAACCGCCCGGCCAGGCGGCGCAGCCCCTCCGCGTCCAGGTCGGTGGCGACCACCGACGCGCCCTCCCGGACGAAGCGTTCGGCGACGGCCCGGCCGATGCCGCTGGCCGCGCCGGTCACCACGCAGGAGCGGCCGGCCAGCCGCCCCGCCGCGTTCAAAGTCACCATGGGCGGGACTCTACCGAGCGCGGCGGCGCGGCACCGGGTTTCGGCGGGGCGGGACCATCCGCGCCGCTGGTCGGACGGGACCACCCGCGCCGCGGGTCAGTCGGTGAGCACCCGCGCCGAGGGTCAGTCGGGACCCCCGTGCCCCGCGGGTCAGACGGTGAGCACGATCTTCCCCCGCAGGTGCCCGTGCTCGCTGATCCGGTGCGCCTCGGCCGCCTGCGCCAGCGGGAGCACCCGGTGCAGCGGCAGCCGCAGGGTGCCGGCCTCGTGCAGGGCGAGCGCGGCGGCGAAGGCGGGCCGGTGGTAGGACTCGACGCCCTCGGCACCGCCGTTGAAGCGGACGCCGTACTGCGCGGCGCCCGCGAAGTCCGCGATCGTCAGCACCCGGTCCGCACTGCCGGTCAGCTCGATCGACAGCGGCAGCACGTCGCCCTTCCCGACCGCGTCCAACGCCCGGTCCACCCCGCCCGGGGCGGCCGCCCGCACCCGCTCGGCCAGGCCCTCGCCGTACGTCACCGGGATCGCGCCGAGCTCGCGCAGGTGGGCGTGGTTGGCCTCGCTCGCGGTGCCGACCACGGTGATGCCGCGCGCCCGGGCGAACTGCAGCAGCACCGTGCCGACCCCGCCGGCCGCGCCGTGCACCAGCAGGGTCTCCCCCGGCCGGACGCCGAGGACGTCCAGCGCCCGCTCGCTGGTCTCGGCCCCCACCGGGATCGCGGCGGCCTCCTCCCAGCTCAGCGTGGCGGGCTTGAGCGCCAGCTCGTCCGCGTCGAGCAGCGCCTGCTCGGCATAGCCGCCGCCCATCAGGCCGCCGAACACCTCGTCGCCGGGCGCGAAGCCGGTCACCTCCGCGCCGACCGCCTCGACCACGCCGGACACCTCGTAGCCGGGCACGGCGGGGAAGACTGCCGGGAAGAGCGAGTGCAGCTCGCCGCTGCGCTGCCGGTGGTCGATCGGGTTGACACCCACCGCGCGGACCGCGACCCGGACCTGGCCGGGCCCGGGGGCGGGCAGCTCGACGTCGATGGTGCGCAGCACGTCCGCGCCGCCGTACTGCGGGAAGGCGATCGCCTTGGTCATGGCAGGAATCCCTTGCGGTTTCCGGGAGTCGTCCCGGGGGTTGGTTGCTTCCGACGACTTCCATGCTGCGACGTCACGGCCCGGCGCCCGGCCGGTCTTTCGGACGGTTCGACCTGGCCGAAGGGACGGGCCGCCGCCGGCCGCCACGGGTTAGGGTCGAGGCATGGACCAGACCTGGCAGGAGCATTGGAGCCGCCCCGAGGACGCCCTGGCCCGGGCCGTCGAGGTGCTGCGCACCCCCCGGCCGGACGTGCTGCGGCGGCTCGGCGAGGTGATCGCCACGCTCGTGCCGTACGAGGTGATCGCGCAGCTCAACGGCATCTGCACGTTCTCCCCCACGCACGCCTACGGGCCTCCCGAACTGGCCGACCAGGTCACCGGACTGGACCTGTCCCGGCTGGCCGAGCACGCCGCCGGAACGACCGCGACCGGTCACCCCTGGCAGGGTGAGGGCGAACTCGCCGGAGACGTACGTCCGGTGGTGGTGACCGCCGCGACCGGCCCGGGCAGCGACGGCAGCGCCGTCCTGGTCCTCGTCCGGGCGCACGCCGACCCGGTGGACCCGCGCGCGCTCACCCTGCTCCAGCGGTTCTGGGAGCTGGCCGTCGCCCACACCGACCACCGCGCCACCGACGCCGCCCCCACCCACGCGGCGGTCTCCCGGGCCGCCGCCAACGCCCGCGCCCGGGCGATCGCCGAGTTCACCGGCACCCACGGCGCGGCGCTCAGCGCCGTCCTCGCCCCGCTGCGCTCGACCGACCTGGACGACGCCGCCGCCCGCCGGGCCGCCACCGAACTCGCCGTCACCGCCCTGCTCGACCTGCGCCGCGCCGCCGACCTCGACCGGGCCCTCAGCGAGGAACCCGCCGACGCCGCCTTCGCCCGGCTCGCCCGCGAACTGCGTCCGCTGCTGCGGCACACCCGGGTCCGGCTCGACCTCGCACCCCCGGCGGACGCCACCCGGTCCGTCCCCGCGGACACCGCCCACACCGCCCGGGACGCCGTGCGGGTCGCCGTCATGCTGATGCTGGACCAGGAGAAACCCACCCGGCTGCACCTGAGTTGGCAGTTCACGGCGGACGGCGCACTGCGCGCGGTGGTGCGCGACGACGGCCTCGGGCTGCTCGCCGCCGACGCCCTCACCGTCCACCGCACCGCCGACCGGATCGCCGCCCTCGGCGGCCGCTACGACGTCGAATCCGTCCCCGGCTGGGGAACCACGGTGACGGTCGACCTGCCGCTCGGCCTGCCCTCGCCCACCGCCGCCACCGACCCGCTGGACGGGCTCCAGCCCCGCGAGCTGGAGGTGCTCGACCAGCTGGCGCAGGGCCGCCGCAACCGGGACATCGCCGCGGCGCTGCACATCAGCGAATCCACGGTGAAGTTCCACGTCGCCAACATCCTGGCCAAGTTGGGCGTCGGCTCGCGCGGCGAGGCGGCCGCGCTGGCCCACCGCGCCGGGATGCCCGGCGCCGCGCGGCTGCACGTGGCATCCTGAACCGGTTCCGCCGCCCCGCCCGATGACGGCCGCCACAGCCGATGGCAGCCGATGACAGGAGTCCCGATGACCCCGCCCGCCCCACCGCGGACCATCCTCATCACCGGTGCCACCGACGGCCTCGGCCGCGCCCTCGCCCACCGCCTCGCCGCCGAGGGCGACACCGTCCTGTTGCACGGCCGCGACCAGGGTCGGCTCGACCGCACGGCCGAGGAGATCGCCGATCAGCGGGCCCGGACGGAACTGTGGGAGCGCAGCCTGAAGCTCATCGGCCACGCCGGCATCTGAGAGCTGACATGACCACCTGGGACCCTTCCACCCCCGGCGTGCTGCAACTCCCCTCCGGCCGCCTGCTGCGCGGCCGCGGCGTCCGCAACCCGCTGCCGCCCGGGCCGCCGCCCGACTTCGGCATCTACCTGCTGGGGCGCGAGCCGCAGCCCCTGCCCTGGGAGAGCCGCTGGGTCCGCTGGCCCGACTTCCGCCTGCCGGCGGACCGCGCGGACGCGGCCGACGCCTTCCGGCAGGCCTGGGAGCGGTGCGCCGACGAACGCGTCGAACTCGCCTGCGCGGGCGGACGGGGGCGCACCGGCACGGCGCTCGCGTGCATCGCGGTGCTGGACGGCGTACCGGCGAAGGAGGCGGTCGCGTACGTGCGGGAGCACTACAGTCGGCACGCGGTGGAGACGCCCTGGCAGCGGAAGTTCGTGGAACGGCTGGCCTAGGCTCGATGCCCGTCACTCCTCCGCGAGGACCAGCGCGGCGCCCCTCTCCTCCGGCCGCCAGCCGGCCTCGAGGCCAGCCCGGATCAGGTCGGCGACCAGGGCGGGCTTGACCGGCTCCAACCGGAAGACCTCGTCGATCCGTTCGGGCGGGGCGGTCAGCAGCACCCCGTAGTGCAGCCACGGGTTGTCGAAGCGCCGCGTCGCGAGGAGCGGCCGGTACGGCCCGCCCGGCCGGTCGAGCCGGATGCGCACGTCCACGTGGGCGGTGTCGCGGAGGCGGACCACCCAGCGGTAGTCATGGCCGTCGACGTGGATGCGGCGTGCTCTCTTCGATCTCACCCGGCGACGATACGCCCGCGCCTCACAGGTCCCAGGGCTGTCCGGCGGCCCAGTCTTCCAAGCTGCGCCATTCGACGGTCGGGTGCTCGGCGTGCAGGGTGTCGGTGTCGATGTCGAGGCCGACCTCCTGGAAGTAGCGGAACATGGCGGCGAGGTCCTCGGAGTAGGTCTCGACGACGGACAGCGGCACCTCCTGGCAGCGGATCGGCCGCCCGCTGGCGGCGGTGATCGCTGCGGCGATCTGTTCGCCGGTGCACCACTGCGAGGCGATGTCGATGCGCTTGCCCGCGTAGGCGTCCGGGTGGGTGAGGACGTGGGCGGCGAAGGCGCCGATGGTCTCGGCGGCGATCACCGGGAGGGGGACGCCGGGCGGCATGGGGAGGTGGAAGACGCCCTCGCGCAGGGACTCGAGGGTCCAGTCGTTGGCGTAGTTGTCCAGGAAGGCGGCCGGGCCGATGACGGTCCAGGGCAGGTCGAGGCCGGCGAGGTGCTGTTCGATGCGCTGCTTGGAGTCGAAGTGCGGGATACCGGTGGAGCGGTCGGCGTTGGTGGCGGAGGTGAACACGACGTGCCGCAGGCCGGTGGTGGCGGCCGCCGCGTCGAGCAGGGCGATGCCCTGGCGGACCTCGGTGTCGAGGTCGGTCCCGAACGGGGTGGACATCGCGAACAGTGCGCCGGCGCCGTCGAGGGCGGCGGTCAGCGAGGCCGGGTCGTCGAAGTCCGCGCGCACCAACTCGGCTCCGAGCGAGGAGAGTTCGCGGGCGGATGCGGAGTCGGTGTCGCGAGTGAGGGCGCGGACCGGGCATCCGGTCCGGAGCAGGGCGCGGGCCGTTGCGCCGCCCTGGGCGCCGGTGGCGCCGGTGACGGCGACGGGAAGCTTGGCATTTATCTGCGTCATGCAGTCAATATATGAAGAGATCTCTGCGTGGCGCAACTTATTTCCGGTCGGCCGGTTACCCTGGCCCCATGACGCCCACCCGCGACGAGCTGATGGCCCGGCTCTGGCCGGTCTCACGCCGCTACCTGGCCTCCTACGTGCTGTTCAACCAGGCCGTCGCCGACCACCTCGGCATGCACCCGACCGACGTCCAGTGCCTCAACCTGCTCACCCTGGAGGACGGCCCGGTCACCACCGGCCGGATCGCCGAGCTGACCGGGCTCACCAGCGGCTCGGCGACCCGCCTGGTCGACCGGCTGGAGAAGGCCGGCCTGGTGGTCCGGCGGCGGGACGAGGCGGACCGCCGCCGGGTGCTGGTCGCCGTCCTCCCCGAGGCGCTGACCCGCTTCGGGGAGGTGTGGCGCAGCCTCGGCGCCGACTGGGCGGCCGTCTTCGCCGAGGACAGCGAGGACGAACTCGCCTTCCTGCTGAGGCACATGAACCGTACGGTCGAGCTCAGCCACCGGCAGATCGCCCGCCTCGCCGACCAGGACCGCTAGGTCTTCCGCAGGTCCGGCGCCGGCGCCCCGATCAGCAGCCGCCGCACCGCGTCCCAGGCCGCCCGCAGGGCGGCCGCGCAGGCCCGGGTGTCGGAGTCGAGCAGCCGCAGCCAGGCGCCGCTGTCCTGCGGCAGCACGCTGACCCCGTACAGCAGTCCGCTCCCCGCCAGCGCCTCGTGCAGCACGTCGGCGATCCGGGCCGCCGGGGCGAGCGGGCTGAGCACGTACAGGCTGGACAACACGTCGTGCCCGCCGAGCACGGCCGGGCCGGCCACGCCGCCCCCGGCAGGCTCCAGCCGTACCGTGTCCAGGGCCACCAACTCTCCTGACGGGCGCCGCACTTCGAGGTCGGAGGCGAACACCTGGTAGGCGTTGCGCTCGCCCCGGGCGAGGCGGCCGGCCAGCACGGTCTCGCCGGCCAGCACCGTCGCCCCGGCGTCGACGGTCAGGACGGTGCGCTGGTAGAAGCGCGAGTCGACGAAGGGGATCACCGGCTCGGGCAGGTACTCCACGTAGGCGCCCGGCCCGGCCGCCAGGTTGACCAGTTGGGTCGCGTAGTCGTGCTCCATCCGGTAGACCTTGGTGGCCGCCTGGGTGGTCAGGTGGACGGCCGTGTCGGCGCCGCAGCGGATGTCGGTGCGCAGCCGGTCGGCCTGGAGGATGCCGCCCCCGGTGGACATCAGCAGGGTGACGGCGAGGTCGGGGCGGGCCGGGTCGAAGTGGAGCGGGCGCATGATCTGCAGCGGCGACTTCTGGTAGTGGCCGGTGAGTTCGGTGCGCCCGCCGATCCGCTCGAAGGCCAGTTCCAGCAGCCCGACCTTGCCGGGGCGCCCGACCGCGAGGGTGTCGGGCGTCCCGGCGTGCCGGCGGACCTCGTACGGGACGCGGGCCGGCTCGTAGTGCCGGGGGTCGAGCCGGGGCGGGGCGGCCACCGGTGCAGCCGTCACGCCGCGACCAGCCGTCACGCCGGGACCTTCCGGAAGGTCTCCAGGAAGGCTGCGATGGACTCCAGCCCTTCCCCGGTCAGGCAGTTGGTGAGCACCACCGGCCCGCCCTCGCGCACCCGGCGGGCGTCGGACTCCATGATGCCGAGGTCGGCGCGGACGTACTGGGCGATGTCGATCTTGTTGATGACCAGCAGCTCCGACTCGGTGATGCCCGGGCCGCGCTTGCGGGGCATCTTCTCGCCCTCGGCGGTGTCCAGGACGAACAGGAAGAGGTCGACCAGCACCGGGCTGAAGGTCAGCGTGAGGTTGTCGCCGCCGGACTCGTACAGCAGGGTGTCGACGTCGGGGAAGCGCTCCAGCATCTCGGCCCCGGCGGCGAGGTTCATGGTCGGGTCGTCCCGTACGGCGGTGTGCGGGCAGGCACCGGTCTCGACGCCGACCACCCGCTCGGGGTCGAGCACCCCGGCGAGGGTGCGGCGGACGTGCTGGGCGTCCTCCTGGGTGTAGATGTCGTTGGTGATGACCGCCGGGCGGTGGCCGCGCGCGATCAGCACCGGCACCAGCGCCTCGATCAGCGCCGTCTTGCCGGAGCCGACCGGTCCGCCGATGCCCACCCGGAGCACGTTGTCGGTCATGGGATTTCCTTCGGTCGTAGGGGTGTTCAGCTCGCGAACAGCCGGGCCTCGGCCCGCTCGTGCCGCCCGGACATCGCGTCCGCGATCGGTACGCAGCCGCCGAGGTCGGCCGGCTCCCGCACCAGCGCGGCCGCCACCACCTCCCGGATCACCGGGGCGGCGGCCCGCAGCACCACCTGCGCCCTGCGGTGGTCGGTCAGCCGCAGCCGCAGCGCGGCGCCGACGAAGCTGGCGCAGAAGGCGAACAGGTCGCTGGCGACGGCCTGTTCGACCGGTACGGCGGCCGAGGCGTAGGCGACCCCGGCGGCCACCGCCTGGCAGCCGGGGGCGCGCTTGGCGGCGACCAGTTCCGCGTACCGCTCGAGCGGCTCGCCGCCCACCGACTCCCGGGCGATGTCCAGGAGTTGGCGTCCGGTGCGGGTGGCGGCGAGCCTCAGCTCGCGGTTGAGCTTGGTGGCGTGCAGTCGCTGGTCGAGCTCGACCAGCAGTTCCCAGTCGCCTTCCGAGGCGGCCCGGTGGGCCAGCGCCAGCGCCGTCGCGTCGGACGGTCCGACGCCGTGCCGCAGCAGGTCGGCGAGCAGCTCGGGCACGGTGTCGGGGGTGACGGCCTTCGCCTGGGCGTAGCCCTCCAGGCCGTGCGAGAGGGTGTAGAAGCCGCTGGGGAAGGCGGAGTCGGTCAGCTGGAGGCTGACCAGCAGGGCGTCCAGCCCGTCTCCCGGGAGGCTGCTCACGCGAGGTAGAACAGGTGGTTGAGCGGCAGTTCGCGGGCCGGCTCGATGGTGGCGGGCTCGCCGTCCAGGGTGACCTTGTAGGTCTCCGGGTCGACCGCGATCTTCGGCAGGGCGTCGTTGCGCAGCATGTGCTGCTTGCCGACCGAGCGGCAGTGCCGCACCGGCAACACCCGGCTGTCAAGGCCGAGTTGCGCCGGCACGCCGAGGTCGACGGCGGCCTGGGACATGAAGCTGATCCGGGTGGCCTGCTTGGCCCGGCCGAACGCGCCGTACATCGGGCGGTAGTAGACCGGCTGCGGGGTGGGCAGCGAGGCGTTCGGGTCACCCATCAGGGCCCAGTTGATGACGCCGCCCTTGATCACCATCTTGGGCTTGGCGCCGAAGGAGTTGATCGGCCAGAGCACGATGTCGGCCAGCTTGCCGGGCTCCAGCGAGCCGATGTGCTCGGCGGTGCCGGAGGCGATCGCCGGGTTGATGGTGAGCTTGGCGAGGTAGCGCAGCACCCGGAAGTTGTCGTTGCGCTCGGTGTCGCCGGCCAGCTTGCCGCGCTGCTCCTTGCAGTGGTGGGCGGTCTGGAAGGCGCGGGTGAAGGACTCCCCGATCCGGCCCATGGCCTGGGAGTCGGAGGAGAAGATCGAGATGACGCCCTCGTCGTGCAGCACGGTCTCGGCGGCGATGGTCTCGGCGCGCACCCGGGAGTCGGCGAAGGAGACGTCCTCGGGGATGTCGTGGCTGAGGTGGTGGCAGACCATCACCATGTCCAGCAGCTCGTCGACCGAGTTGACGGTGTAGGGCAGGGTCGGGTTGGTGGAGGACGGCAGCACGTTGGGCTCGCCGGCGATCCGCATGATGTCGGGGGCGTGGCCGCCGCCCGCGCCCTCGGTGTGGAAGGTGTGGATGGTGCGGCCGTCGATCGCGGACAGGGTGTCCTCGAAGAAGCCGGACTCGTTCAGGGTGTCGGTGTGGATGGCCACCTGCACGTCGTACTCGTCGGCGACGCTCAGCGCGCTGTCGATGGCCGCCGGGGTGCTGCCCCAGTCCTCGTGCACCTTGAGCCCGCACACGCCCGCCTCGACCTGCTCCCGCAGCGCGCCCGGCAGCGAGCCGTTGCCCTTGCCGAGCAGGCCGACGTTGACCGGGAGGTCCTCGACCGCCTGGTACATCCGGCCGATGTTCCACGGGCCGGGCGTACAGGTGGTGCCGTTGGTGCCGTCGGACGGGCCGGTGCCGCCGCCGATCAGGGTGGTGATGCCGTTGCTCAGCGCTTCCTGCGCCTGCTGCGGGGCGATGAAGTGGATGTGGGTGTCGATGCCGCCGGCGGTGGCGATCAGGTGCTCGCCGGAGATCACCTCGGTGCCGGGGCCGATCACCAGCTTGGGGTGCACCCCGCTCTGGGTGTGCGGGTTGCCGGCCTTGCCGACGGCGGCGATGAAGCCGTCCTTGACGCCGATGTCACCCTTGACGACGCCGAGCACCGGGTCCAGCACGACGACGTTGGTGATGACCAGGTCGAGCGCGCCCTGGCCGGCGGTGGCGGCCGGGTCCTGGGCCATGCCGTCGCGGATGCCCTTGCCGCCGCCGTAGACGGCCTCGTCGCCGTAGTGGCCCTGGTTGAAGTCCTGCTCGACCTCGACCACGAGGTTGGTGTCGGCGAGGTGGAAGCGGTCACCGACGGTGGGGCCGAAGAGGTCGGTGTACTGCTTGCGGGACAGGATGGCCATCAGCGGTCGCCTTCGTTCCGGTGGTGTGTGCGGTACTGCCCCGCGCTGGGTTCGTCGTCCTTGTGGTCGAGGTTGGCGCCCTTGAAACCGAGGGCGATCGCCCGGTCGATGGCGCGGGCGCGGGTGTCGCGCGCGGTGATGCCGCCGTCCACGAGGCTGCTGAAGCCGACCAGGCGGCGGTGCCCGCCGAACTCGGCGAGCGTGACGTCCTTGGTGTCGCCGGGCTCGAAGCGGACGGCGGTGCCGGCCGGGATGTCGAGGTGCTTGCCGAAGGCGGCGTTGCGGTCGAAGTCGAGGGCCCGGTTGGCCTCGAAGAAGTGGTAGTGGGAACCGACCTGGATCGCCCGGTCGCCCGTGTTGCTGACCGTGATGGTGGCCTTGGCTCGGCCGGCGTTGATCTCCACCGGGTCGTCGCCGTACAGGTACGCGGCGCCACCAGACATGGCTGGCCTTCCTCTCTGCCGGTTCAGTGGGGGGTGTGGGTGTGGGGGTGGTTGCTGCTGTGGCTGTGATGGTGGTTTTCGCCCGGGCCGTGGCTGTGGGCGTAGCCGTGGCCGTGCTCGGCGTCCAGACCGGCCCGGATGCCGTCCTCGCCATGGCCGAGCAGGTGCAGCGCGGCCGCCGTGCGGGCGGCGATCACGCCGCCGATCGCGGACGGCCGCAGCAGCGGGCCGCCGTCCCGTACGCCCTCGAGCGGGCCGGCGGGCAGGGCCGGGCCGAAGGAGGCCGGGACGGCCGTGATCCTCTCCGCGCCGAGCAGGCGGCAGCGTTCGGCGCCCTCGGCCGGGCTCGGGTCGCCGCCCGCGAGGGCCACCTCGACCAGTCGGTGCCGCCCGTACTGGCGGACCAGGCGGGCGATCCGGAACAGTTCGGCGTCCTCGAAGGGGCCGGCCGCCGGGGCGGTGACGAGGACGGCGTCCCCGTTGCCGGCCGAGGCCGCGGCGGCGCGCAGCCAGCCGATCAGGTGCTCGGCGGCGCCGAAGGGCGCGGTGAGCGCGAGCCGTCCGCGGCCCTCGCCGGTGGCGAGCCAGCGCAGGGCGCGGGCGGTGTCGGCGACCAGTTTCGGGTCCCGTCCGAGGGTCATCGGGACGACGCACACCGGTGCGTCGCCGGCCGCCAGGGCCGAGCGGACGGCTTCGGCGAGCGGCCTCCCGGCGGCCGCCGCGGCGAGCACCACTGGCGCGTGTCCCGCCGGCTCGCCTTGGACCAGGGCGGCCAGGTCGCGGCCGCCGCCGCTCTCGTGCCCGCCGGCCAGGACGACCACCGCAGGCTGAGGTGCGGTCATCGCTCAGGCACCCACCGGGTCGTGGCAGGAGACCAGCTTGGTGCCGTCCAGGAACGCGGCCTCGACCTGGAGCAGCGGCAGCATCTCGCGCACGCCGGGCATGACGTCGGCGTTGCTGACGACCTGCTTGCCGATCTCCATGCACTCGGCAACGGTGCGGCCGTCCCGGGCGCCCTCCATGATGGCCTCGCTGATCAGCGCGCAGGCCTCGCTGTAGTTGAGCTTGACGCCGCGGTCACGGCGTTTGCGGGCCAGATCGGCGACGACGTAGATGTAGAGCTTGTCCATCTCACGCGGGGAGAGATTCACGGGAACCACTCCTCCTTTCCGAGAAACCGACGAATTGCAAGTCCGATGAAATGCCGGGCAGTTGGGTGGCGGAATGCCGGGTTCAGGCGCTCGCGGGATCAGACCCGGCGCAGCCGGGGAATCACCGGTACCGCCGCCAGGAACAGCATGGTGGTCAGCACGAACGGCCATGTGAAGGCGTGGCCGCCGAACGGCGCGGTGATCGCGCCGAGGCCCGCGGTCAGCACCGCCGCGACGGCGGCGCCCAGCGCCGCGACCACGACCGTGACGGGGTGGCCCGGGCCGAGGAACACCGCGCAGCCGAGCGCCACCAGGCACCCGTTGTACCCGACCAGCCCGGCCTCGACGGCTTCCCGCCGCAGCCCGAGGCCGTACCCGACGGCGGTGGAGACGATGCTGCCGAGCAGGCTGCAGAGGCCGTACTGCCAGCCGGCGGCGAACAGTGCGGCGACGAAGAAGAGCCCGCACACGGCGGACGGCATGAAATCGACCTGGGCGACACCGCGCAGGACTTCGGCGACCAACTTGACGGATATCGGACGGGTGGCCCCGAAGGCCCCTTCCCCACCCTTTTGTTGACCCATGCAGCGCACCAATTCCCGGTACGTTCGGCGATTCGTTGGGAACCGTACTCCTGCGGATTGCCGACCGAAACGGGAACTGACGGTTATGCCAAATCCACGTAGCGTGACCACCGCCCCTCTGAGCTGCAACATTCTGTTGAATCAAGCTTCCGGACAGGCGCTTGAGGAGGGCAATTCTTTGCGAAGTTTTACTCACCGCTGACAGATGTCGGAATACGAGCACGCCGGCCAATATGTGACAAATTCCCGTCACCACGACAATGCGGACCCCCGAAGCCGTGAGAACACCGTGAAGCGCGGGAGGCGTGTGACGGAAACGTGCTGACTCCGGGGCGCAGCCGCGCCGGAGTCCGTCAGCGGGCTCCACAGGGCAGATGACACCCGAGGAACCGCTCTGCGGACTCCACCTCGAACTCGGGCACCGCCAGGTGGCCCCCGGGGTTGGCGTGCAGCGTCTTCTCCCGCGAACCCAGCGCGCCGTACAGCGCCAACGCCGCCTCGCGCGGCTGGAGTTCGTCGTCCCACTGGAGGACGAACCGCACCGGCACGCTCAGCCGCCCGGCCGACTCCACCAGCGAGGCGTGGCCCGCCAGCCCGAACACGGCGGCCCGGATCCGCGGTTCGACCGCCGCGAGCGGGATGCCGATCACCGTCCCGAGCGACAGCCCCCAGTACCCGACCGGCCCGAGGCCCTCGCCGTCCAGAGCCTCCAGCGCGTCCAGCACCGCCCGCCACTCCGGCACGGCCCGCTCCGCGAGCGCCGCCGTGTGCCGCGCCACCCACGCGCTGATCGGCCGCCCGGCCGCCAGCAACTCCCCGACCTCGGTGGCGAACCGCTCGTCCTGCGCGGTGCGCTCCCGCTCGCCATGCCCGGGCGCGTCGATCGCCACCGCCGCCCACCCGTACCGCGCCGCGCACCGCCGGGCCCGGTCCCGCGGCCCCAGCTTGTGCTGCCCGCCACCGTGCGCCAGCAGCACCAACGGCCGTGCGCCGAGGGCGGATCCGGCCGGGTGCCAGAGCACGCCGGGCACACCGTCATGGACGAAGCGGCGTTCCGAGACGCCGTCCGAGCTGGTCTCCGAAGTGAAGTGCACCCACCCATGATGGCGCCCGACACACGTTCGAGTCCGCTCTTTCCACCGCCTGGCCGGCAGTCGCCGGGGCGCGGCGCCGGCCTGTGGTTCGTGCCCGACTCCCGTAGCACACCGCCCCTTGAGACGATCATCCGCATGACCACCCCGCTCCTGCGCATCGACCGGATCCTCGGCGACCGCCCCTTCGCCGAGGTCGGCGAACCCGCCCTCGCCGTCGCCGACCAGCCCTGCGGCCTGCTGGCCGTGGCCGGATCCTGCGAACACCGGGTCGTCTCGCCGGTCGGCGTCTACGGCACCGACGACCTGACCTGCTGGGCCCTGCTCCACTCCCGGTACCCGGTGCACACGATGGCCTTCCACCCCGGGCTCCCGCTCCTGGCCGTCGGCACCGGAAGCTACGACGGCGGGTACCACTTCCAGGGCGAGTTGCTGCTGCTGGACCTGGAGACGGGCGCCGCCGACTCGCTCCTCGAGCACTGGGCCGGCCGGGAGGTGCTGGACCTGGAGTGGCTCGACGAACAGGCGCTGCGGGTGCTGATGTCACCACCGGACGACTGGCAGGACTACGAGGCGCACGTCAGCGGGCACGTCGCGGTGGTGCGCCGGCCCGACTGGCGGGCCGTGCCGCCCGGGTCGATCACCGCGGAGGAGCTCGCCGGCCCCCGGGTGCCCGCTCCGCGCCCCGACCGCCGGGAGGACGCCCGCCAGGCGCTGTCCGGGCTGAGCGCCGACTGGGATCCGCGGCACAGCGTCCGCGCGGTCGAGGAACTGCCGGACGGCAGGATCCTCGCCGCGCTCGACCCGGTCGTGCTGGAGTCCTGGCTGCCCTCGGGGGAACGGCAGTGGGCCGTGCCGGACGAGTGGAGCGGCCGCGACCTGGTGGTGGCCGGGGACGGGCGGTCGGCGTGGGCGGCCGGTCCGGTGCCGTGGGGGTGGGACGCGCCCGCGCAGACCGTGGTCCGGCTCTCGCTCACGGACGGCGCGGAACTCGGCCGGATCGAGCCCTCCGGTCCGGTGTCGCTGGTGCGGTGCCGGGACGGCCGGCCGGCGCTCGTCCCCGCTGGCGGCAACGGCGGGCGCAGCCGCCTGCACGTGCGACGCGGCAGCCGGGCCTACGTCCGGACGAGCGGCCGCACGGAGTGGCTCGCCACGGCCGGCCTGCCGAACCCTCGCCGCAACGGCCCGCCCGGCGAGGACCCGCACCAGCCCAGCCGGACGGCGTTCCGCCGGCAGTACCGCTACGCCTTCACGCCCGGCGAGACCCACTTCTCCGGCCCCGGCGTCGAACTCCCGGACGGCGGCCTGGTCCACGCCGGCACCGTGTACGACGGCCGCGGCCTGCAACCGGGCGGCTCGTTCGTGGTGCGGCGCGAGGCGGTCGGCGGCGCACCGCTCTGGGTCTTCCGGACCGACCGGGAGGCGACCGCGCTCGACGCCGACGAGCGCTTCGCGTACGTCGGCTACGAGGACGGCGAACTCGTCGCCCTCGACCTGCGGGACGGCACCGCCGTACGCCACCACCTCACGATCGGCGCGGTCACGGCCGTACCGACCGCCCTCACCATCGCCGGACCTGGACGGCTGCTCGTGGGCACGGGCGACGGCCGGATCCTGGACTGCTCGCTCGCCCAGGGAGCGCGCTGACGGCCAACTCGCCCATCATCGAACGGACTTCGGCGGGCTACTGCTCCCGAGCAGCGGCGGCTCGAGCCGCCCGGATTCCGGCGAACCGCCTACGACGGCGGAGCAGGAAGTCGGCCCCGCCGACTTCCTGCTCCGGGCCGCGCCCGCCCCTACCGCTCCGCCGACGACTCCCGCAGGAAGTCCGTCAGGAGCGCGGTCACCTCCTCCGGCCGTTCCAGGTTCGGGAGGTGGCCGGCCCAGGGCAGTTCGAGGTGCCGGGCGTTCGGGAGGAGGGCCGGGAGTTCGGCGGCGATCCGGCGGAAGTCGGGGAGGTCGTGGGCGCCGGAGACGGCCAGGGTGGGAGCGGTGACCCGGGTGAGGTCGACGTCCTCCTTGTCCGGGCCGCCCGTCGCCTCCAGCTGCACCTCGAAGTTGTGGCGCTGCATCCGGCGGACGAGCTCGCGGGTCTCCTCGTCGGCCTCCGGGCCCAGCCAGGTGCGGACGTTGAGTTCGACGGCGGCCTCGACCTCGCCCGCCTCGAGCAGTTCGTCCTCCTGCGCGCCGAAGGCGAGCAGGGTCTCGGTGGGTTCGTGGCCCGGCCGACCGGCGCCGAGCAGGGCGAGGGCCGTGACCGCCTCCGGCCGCAGGGCCGCCGCGGTGAGGGCGATCCGGCCGCCGTAGGAGGCGCCGATCAGGGCGGTGCTCCGGATGCCCAGGTGGTCGAGCAGGGCGAGCACGTCGGCCGCGGCGCCGTAGGGGCCGTCGGCGAGCGGGGTCTCGCCGTAGCCGCGGAAGTCGCAGCGGACGACGCGGTGCCCGGCGTCGAGGAGGGCCTGCCACTGCGGGTCCCACATCCGCCGGTCGCACACCGAGGAGTGCAGCAGCAGAACGGCCGGCCCGGTACCTGCATCGTCGTGAGAGAGGATCATTCGGCGGATCGTAGCCAGCGGGACCGCTCGGACGCGAGCCACTTAAGAGCGGGAATCCGATGGCGCGACCCGTCGCACCCCGGAGGGCATCGCGGCGTATCTCCGGCTTTGCCGTGAACAGTGGGAGACGGCCGCTCCAGGGGGCGATTCCTGACGTACTGACTCCACCTGTGGTGTGACGCGTGACTGGCGGTGGTGTGCTTCCGTGAAGGGGTGACGGTTCAGAGGACGCGGGCGCCGTGGGCGGTCCGGTGTGGATGGGGCGGGCTCGGACTGTTCCTGCTCGCCTGGGCGGTGTTCGAGGCGGTGAAGCACACGGGCCTGACGATCCCGCTCGCAGCGGCCGGCTTCCTCGTTCCGGTTGCCTCAACGCTCCTACCCAACAGCGAGCTTGCCCCCCGACTGCTCCTGCGGGGCTGGCTGCCGCTGGCCGTCCTGGCCGTCTGCACCGCCGTCCCCGGCCCGGCCGACGACACCGCCGCACCCTTCACCTTCGGCCTGGCCTGGCTGGCCCACCTCGCCCTGCGGCGCGCGACAGGGAGACGGGCGCGGGGAGCCGGTGGCGCCGACTTCCCGCTCCCGCTCAGCCGATCCGCTTCTCGAACCAGTGGTGGGCGTACAACTCGTCGTTGAAGGCGGGGACTTCGTGGAAGCCGGCGGAGTGGTAGAGGCCGATCGCGGCGGTGAGGGCCTTGTTGGTGTCGAGGCGCAGGACGGTGCGGCCGTGGTCCGCGGCCCTCGCTTCGAGTTCGGCGAGGAAGCGGCGGCCGAGGCCGAGGCCGCGGGCTCGGGGGGCGACCCACATGCGTTTGATCTCGGCGGGGGCGTCGGGCGGGAGTTTGAGGCCGGCACAGCCGACGGGTTCGCCGTGCAGGCGGGCGACCAGCAGGAGGCCGCGGGGTGGGCGGAGTTCACCGGCGTCGGGCAGGAGGCTGTGGGCGGGGTCGAAGCCGGTGTCGAAGCGTTCCTGGAGTTCGGCGTAGTAGGAGCGCAGGCAGTGCCGGGCGTCGGGGTGGTCCGGGTCGACGGGGTCGAGGGTGACGGTCGCGGCGGTGAGCAGCCGCTCGACCTCGGCCATGGCGGCGGTGAGCCGGGACCGTTGGGCGGTGTTGAGCGGTTCGAGGAGGGAGGCGGCGAGTTCGTCGCTGCGGGTGTCGAGTGCGGCGCGTTCGGTGCGGCCGGTGGCGGTGAGCCGGACGCTGCGGACCCGCCGGTCCTGGGGGTGGGGTTCGACGGTGACCAGGCCGGCGGTCTCCAGGGAGCGCAGCAGCCGGCTGACGTATCCGGAGTCGAGTCCGAGGCGTTCGCGCAACTGCCGTACGTCCTGGCCCTGTTCACCGATCTCCCAGAGCAGCCGGGCTTCGCCGACGGGCCGGTCCTGGCCGAGGTAGTGGTCGTGGAGCACGCCCACGCGTTGGGTGACGGTGCGGTTGAATCGCCGCACCTGCTGAATCTGCGCCGCATCCATTCTCTGACCTTAGTCAGGGAATTGCTGCGGCGCCAGGGGACGTCTCCTCTCAGCCCAGCAGCAGCTTCGCCGCGACCTCCGCACCGTCGGTGCGGACCTCGCCCGCGACGACCGCCGCACGCGCGCCGACCTCCGGCGTCAGGGCCTGCCCGAGGGCGGCGGACAGCGACTCGACCGTCGGGACGGCCCCCTCGTGGGCGACTCCGATGCCCAGCTCGGCGACCCGCCCGGCCCAGTACGGCTGGTCCACGATCTGCGGCACCACCACCTGCGGGGCGCCCGCCAGCGCGGCCGCGGTGGTGGTGCCCGCACCGCCGTGGTGGACGACGGCGGCGACCCGGGGGAACAGCGCCTGCTGGTTGACCTCGCCGACGGCGAAGCAGTCCGCCCCGCCGTCGGTCGGCGCCAGTTCGGCCCAGCCCCGGGCGAGCACGACGCGCCGCCCGTGCGCCCGGACCGCCTCGACGGCGACCCGGGCGGCGTCCGGCGCGCCGCGCATCGGCATGCTGCCGAAGCCCACGTACACCGGGGGCTCGCCCACGTCCAGGAACGCCGACAGGTCGGCGGGCAGCGGGCGTTCGTCCGCCAGCAGCCAGGCGCCGGTCTGCACGACCTCGCGGTCGGTGGACTGCCGCCAGGGGTCGAGCACCTGGTCCGTGGCCAGCCAGGCGCGGTCGGTGAAGACGTGGTCGCGCACGTTGTCCACGGTCGGCAGGCCGACCGACGCCCGGTGGGCGTTGACCTGCTCGCGGAACAGCGCGTTCATGGTCCGGATGTTGTCCTCCCAGAGCTCCCGGTTGTCGGTCAGCCCAGCCCGGTACGGCTGGCTCGGGTACTCGAACGGCCGGTGCTGCGGGGAGGGCAGCATGGTCGGCTGGAGGGCGACGCACGCGAAGCGCGCGCCCACCGACTCCGCTGCCGCCTGCGCCCCGGCCACGGCCGGGAAGATCCCGGTGGCCAGCACGATGCCGCCCGGCTCGGCCACCGCCGCGACCGCCTCGTGGAACTGCGCGACCAGCGCGGCCACCCGGCGGGGGAAGTCCTCCGGTGCCGGCGGCGTCCCGCTCACCAGGCCCCGCACCGAGCCCCCCACAGGCACCAGCTCGACGCCGACGGCGGCCAGCCGCTGCGCGAACTCCTCGTCCGGCGGCGCGCACACCCGCACCTGCGCGCCGAGTTTCCGCAGCTCCACCGCGAGACCCGCCAGCGGCTGGACGTCGCCGCGCGACCCGTACGTGGACAGCACCACTCGCATGTCGTCATTCCTCCCGTTCACCCAGGGACCGCCCTGGAGTTGGAGATTCTGCGACATGACCGGGGCCTTGCGGCAAGGCCCCCCGTGCGCTATAAGTTGAGAGTGGCGGAAAGCGCGTGCGGTCATCCGCGCAGGACGGCCACTACCTCCCCGACCAACTCCCGTGCCCGGTCCACCGTCGCGGTCAGCACCTCGGGGGTCTGCCCCGCAGCACCCAGCAGTCGACCCACCCGTGCCCCGAAGTCCGCTGGCACGCCGGGGAATTGTTCGGCGACGGCCAGCGCTCCCTTCTCGTTGAGGCACCAGCGGCGATCGCGCGCGTACAGCGCCTGCACCAACACGCCCATCGCCCGGGAGAGGCAGAGCGAGACGTACAGGGTGTCGCCCCGGGCCGCGCCCTTCGCCGCGACCCCGACCAGGAACTCCGCCTCCCACGCTCCACCCGTCAGGGCGTCGCGGAGCGGCTCCGGGTACCGGACGGTCTGCGCCTGGAGGGCGGCCAACTCCCCTGCGGGGTCGGCGAGTACGCGCCCGAGCGCGACCTCGCCGGGGTAGCACGGCGACCAGAACCCCAGCGGGTGACCGGCCTGCACCCCGACCTCGTACCGACCCGCCCGGCAGTCCGCCCACACCCGCTCGACCCGGTCGAGGTCCCGCAGGATCCAGTCCACGGCGACTCCGTCGACGCGCAGCCACGCCCCGCCGTTCACCCACGGCCCCCAGCCGCCCGGCCCGGCCACCTCCACCTCCGGCCCGGCCAGCGCCCGCAGCGCGGCGAGATCGGGCTCGCCGCGGTAGTAGACGCCGAGGTCCCAGTCCGACTCCGGCCGGTGCTCCCCGCGCGCCCGGCTCCCGCCGAGCATCACCCCCACCACGCCCGGTACGTCCGCGAGTCGGGCCGCCATCTCCTCGATGTGTTCGTCGATCCCTTGCATGACGGGCAGTCTGACGGCTGGACGGGCCGCCGGACCAGCGGATTCGCGCGGCGCGAGAATTCGGAGCGGGAAGTCGGCGCGGCCGACTTCCCGCTCCGGCGGCGTTCCCGGGAGCGCTCGGTCAGGCCTCGTCCGGTACGGGGACACCGAGTTCGGCCATCGCCTCCCGGAACAGCTCCTCCAGCTCGGCGGTCGGCTCACCCCGGCCCGCGAGGTTGCACAGGGCGGGCGAAACCTCGCCGACCGCCAGCAGTTCGGCGGCGGCCATCGGCAGGTCCTCGGGGAGCAGCTGACCGGCGGCGTACTGCCAGGCCAGGGCGAACACGGCGTCCATGGCGCCATCATGGCCCACCCCGGCCGCCCCCTGTCCGGGAATTCCGGCCGTCAGCGCCGGCCGCCCGAGCGCCGCAGCCACTCCTTCCCCTCGGGATCCTTCGGGTCGATGGACAACAGCAGCTCTCCCAGGGACCGCTGGGCCGCCGGGTCGCCCGCCCGGGCGCCGATCAGCAGCAGGTCGATCGCCCGCTGCGGCTCTCCGGCGTCCAGGCGTTCCTGGGCCTGTGCGTGCAGACCGACCGTGGCCCGGGAGAGCAGACTCCACATCTCCTCGGTCGTCTGGTCACCGCCCGTACGCGCCGCCTTCTGCTGGAGGACGGCCAGCAGGTTGTACTGCGCCTGCCAGTCGCCCGCCTCGGCCGACGGGCGCAGTACCGCCTCCGCGCCGTCCAAGTCGCCCGCGGCGCTGAGGGCGGCGCCGAGCACCGGGGTGAGCAGCTCCTCCCCCTCCGCGACCGCCCGGCGCAGCAGCGGCACCGCGGCCGCCGGTTGGCCTTCGGTGTACAGCCAGATCCCGGCGAGCTTGGCACCCCCGGCGCGCCCGTTGCGGCCGGCCTGCTCCAGCAGTTCCACGGCCCGCGGGGTGTCGCCGCGGTCGTGCACTCGCAGCGCCAACTCCCATGCGGCGTCGGCGATCCCGCCGTTCGCGGCGATCTCCAGCATGCGCTCGGCCTGCTCGCCCTCGCCGAGGTCCAGCAGCACCCTCGCCGCCCGGTGCGCGGCCTCGGCGTCGCCCTGCTCGGCCTTGGCGACGTCCCGGGCGACGTCCTCCCGGGTGGCCCGGACCTTGGCCATGTCGATGCCGAGGTAGTCGATCGCCTTCTGGTGGCCCGCCTCCGCGGCGCGCAGCATCCAGCGGGCGCCCTCCTCGCTGTTCTGGTCCTGACTCAGCAGGATGGCACCGAGGTTGAAGGTGGCCGAGAGGTGTCCACCGCGGGCGGCGCGGCGCAGGTAGTCGAGGCCCGTCTCGGTCTGCCCCAGTTTGAGCAGTCGGTCGGCGAGCCAGGCGGCCGAGTCCACGTCACCGGCGACGGCGGCCCGCTGGTGCCACAGCATGGCCTCCTCCAGCTTGCCCTGGTACTCGAGCATCCGCCCCAGGTCGGCCATCGCCTCGACGTCCCCGGCCTCGGCCCGGACCCGGAGGTCCTTGACCATCCGCTTGATCTCCTGCGGCGAGGCCTCGATGTGCAGGCGCATCCCGCCGCCGATGTCGAGCCCGGCCGGCGATGACTGCTTCTTCTTCCGCCCGAATATGCCCATGTGCCACTCCTGTTGACGTACCACGCACCCGAAGTACCTACCATCGGCCCTGCTGCTGGATCCATCAACTGCCAATCGGGCTCCGGTGGATCGAATCCACGGCTCCGCCCCGCAGCCCGGCCCGTCGAGGCCGCACCACGAGGTCGCGGACGTCCGGAGCCCCTACTTGATCCCGCTGAGGATCTGCTCGAGCACGGCCCGGTCCGGTGCGGTCGGGTCGTCGGAGGAAGTGCCGCCCGCAGCGGGGACCGGGTACCACCCGGGAGGCATCGAGTTGCTCACCGCCGTACGGCACCCGCCGGGGTCCTGCCGGGCGCCTCCGCCTCTCCTTCCGCCCGGCCCGCGCCTCCGGTTCCTCCCGCTCCTCCGGTACCTCCGGTACCTGCTCCTGCTCCTGCTCCCGCTCCCGCTCCTGCTCCCGCTTCCGCGACCAGACGGCACGCCAATTCCTCGGCCAGGCGCGCGACCTGGCCACGCCGGCGGCGGGCGAGGGCCAGTCCCAGGTGGCGGCGCGGGCTGGGGCCGGCCAGCGGCAGGGCGACCAGCTCCGGGTCCCGGGCCAGGCCGATCTCGGGGATCAGCGCGATGCCGATCCCGGCATGGACCAGCGACTGGGCGAAGTCGTAGTCCGTCGCCGTGCAGCAGATCCGCAGGTCGACGCCGGCCAGGTCGGCGTACCGGGCGAGCTGGCCGGCGGACTTGTGGCAGCCCAGGATCCAGCGCTGGTCGGCGAGTTCGACCAGGTGTGGCGCCTCGGGCCGGTCCCGGTAGCGGGCGGCGGCGGGGTGGAGGCGCGGCAGCACGACCCGCAGCGGGTCCTCGCCGAGCTTCGTCCAGTCCAGCCCGGACCGGTCGCCGGGGCGGGCGGGCGGCGGGCCCTCGAAGTGGTAGGCGAGGGCGAGGTCGGCCCGTCCCTCGCGGACGGCGGGCAGACTCTCCTCCGGTTCCGCCTCCAGGATGGTCAGCTCCACCTCCGGATGGTCGGCGGCGAAGCCGGCGAGCGCCGCGGGCAGCAGTCGTCGTCCGCCGCTGGCGAAGGTGGCGACGGTCAGGGCGGTCCGCTCGGCGGTCAGCCGGGCGATGCGCTGCTGGGTGTCGGTGAGTTCGGCGGCGATCGCGTCGGCGGCCTCCACCAGCAGCCGACCCGCGTCGGTGAGCGTGACCCCTCGGGTGGAGCGCTCCACGACGGGCGCGCCGAGGCCGCGTTCCAGCGCGGCGACCTGCTGGGAGACGGCCGAGGGGGTGCAGTGCAGCGCCAGGGCCGCCTGGTTGAAGCTGCCACGGCGGGAAACCTCCCGCAGCACGGCCAGTCGCTGGACGTCGATCAACAGTTCTCCTAATGACGATCCCGTCAGCTCGACACTACTGCTGATCGCCGATCCACGGCAGTCTGGCCCCCGTCGAAAGCGATGAGAAGGGATCGAGGGCATGGACGTGTGCGTGATCGGCGGGAGCCGCTACTTCGGCAGGCGGCTGGTCGAGGAACTCCGGGACGCGGGCGGGACGGTGACCGTCGTCAACCGCGGCTCGTCCCCCGCCCCGCACGGCGTGACCCACCTGCGCGCCGACCGCGACGACGAGGCCGCCCTGCGCACCGTGCTCGCCGACCGGCGCTTCGACGCCGTCATCGACCAGGTCTGCTACACGCCCGTCCAGGCCGCGATCGCCGCCCGGGTGTTCGCCGACCGCACCCCGCGCTACGTGCTCACCTCCACCGTCGAGGTCTACGCCCACCTCGGCCGGCCCGGCGGTCCGCCCCTCACGGAGGCGGCGCTCGACCTGTCGGCGGAGCCGGTGGACCTGCGACTCCCCTGGAGTGACCAGCAGTTCGTCGCGGACCACTACGCCGAGGGCAAGCGCCAGGCGGAGGCACTGCTCACCCGGCAGGCGTCCTTCGACGTCGCCACCGTCCGGACGGCGCACGTCCTCGGCGGCGCCGACTTCACCGGACGGCTGGCCCACTACGTCGAGCGGATCGGACGCGGCCTGCCGGTCGCCGTCCATGCCGCACCACAGCGCGCGTCCTTCGTCCACGAGGCGGAGATCGCCCACTTCCTGTCCTGGGCCGCGACGGCGGACTTCACCGGGCCGATCAACGCGGCCAGCCAAGGAACCCTGGACGCAAAGGAGTTGTGCGCGGCCGTGGGCCGGGTGACCGGCACCTCGCCCCGGCTGGTCGTCGGAGACGACGGGCAGCAGCCCTCGCCGTTCTCCTTCGACCGCTGCTACGCGATGGACACCGGCCGGTCGGGCCGTCTCGGCTTCCGCTTCTCCGCCGTCACCGACTGGCTGCCCCAGGCCATCAAGGAGGCCCACGCATGACCCCCGACCAGGCCACTCGGGCAACTGCCGCCACCCGCACGATCGGTGGCCGCACCGTCAGCGCCATCGGCCTCGGCGCTATGCCGCTGTCCGTCGAGGGCAGGCCCGACGAGGAACAGGCGATCGCCACCGTCCACGCCGCCCTCGACGCGGGCGTGACGCTGATCGACACCGCCGACTCCTACCACTGGCACGCGGACGAAGTCGGCCACAACGAGCGCCTGATCGCCCGCGCGTTGGCCGCTCACGGCGGCGCGGACGGCGTCCTGGTGGCGACCAAGGGCGGCCGGGGCCGCCCCGGCGACGGCAGCTGGACGGTCTGCGGCGACCCGCGCCACCTGCGCCGCGCCGCCCAGGCCTCGGCCACCCGGCTCGGCGTCGAGGCGATCGACCTCTACCAGCTGCACAAGCCCGACCCGGCCGTCCCGTTCGCCGAATCCGTCGGCGCGCTGCGCGACCTGGCCGACGCGGGCACAATCCGGATGGTCGGACTGTCCAACGTCGACGGCGAGCAGATCCGCGCCGCACGGGAGATCCTCGGCGAGCGCCTGGTCGCCGTGCAGAACCGTTTCTCCCCCGCCCACACCGCCACCCGCGACACCCTCGACCTGTGCACCGAACTCGGCCTCGCCTTCCTTCCCTGGAGCCCCCTCGGCGGCATCTCCCGCAGCGCCGTCGACGCCCCGGACAGCGACACCCCCTCGACGGACACCCCCTTCCACGCCCTGGCCCGCACCCGAGGCGTCAGCCCGCAACAGATCTGCCTCGCCTGGCACCTGGCCCAGTCCCCGGCCGCCCTCCCGATCCCCGGCGCCCGCCGACCCACCTCCATCCGCGACTCGGCAGCGGCAGCCGAGCTCACGCTGTCGACGGAGGAACTGGCCGAACTACACCTGTAGTACCGGCCGCGACGAACACTCAACACCCCGACCCACAGCAGGTGCACCTCGCCCGGCACCTGGCGCAGTCCGCGGTCACCCTCCCGATCCCCGGCACCCCGGGCGGCCCGCCTCCGCAACTGGCGACAGCAGCCGGGCTCGCGCTCTCGCCGGAGGAGCCGGCGGGACTACAGCTGCAGTAACTACAGCTGCAGTAACTACAGGTGTCGTGGAGCCTCAGGGGCGTGGGGGAATCCCTGTCGGCAGGATGTCGGCCGTCCGGCAGGATCGGCAGTGATCCGTGAGCGACATGCAGGCGGTCGCTGGAACCGTGGGCGTCGAGCTGCCCCGCAGGCAGCCGCAGCCGTCGTCACCAGCAAGGGAGTTCCGTCGCCGTGTCGTCCGCCCCCTCCATCACGCCCTGGAATGTCCACCGGCCGCCGCGCGCCGATGGCCGCGTCTTCCTCGTCACCGGCGGCAACGCCGGGATCGGGTACTTCGTCGCGGAGCAGCTGGCGGCCACCGGAGCGACCGTCGTGCTCGGCAGCCGGAACCCCGCGAAGGCCGGGGAGGCCATGGCTTCGATCCGTGCGCGTGTCACCGGCGCGCGGGTGCGGGCCGTCCGGCTGGACCTCGCCGACCTCTCCTCGCTGACAACGGTCGCCGACTCACTGGGGGTGGACCGCCTCGACGCGGTGGTCCACAACGCCGGTGTCGCGCTCGATGACCCGCCGCGCCAGGAGACCGTGGACGGTCACGAGCTCATGTTCGGCACGAACCACCTCGGGCACTTCGCGCTGACCCGATGGCTGATGCCGCTGTTGTCGGCCGCTCCGGCGGCCCGCGTCGTGACCATGGGCAGTTTCGCGGCGAAGTCCGAGCGCCTCGATCTGGACGACCTGCAGTCCCGGAAGGACTACCGGCCCAAGCGCACCTATGGGCGCTCCAAGCTGGCACAGATGTCCTTCGGCCTCGAACTCGACCGCCGCCTCCGCGCGGCCGGCAGCCCGGTGGCGAGCGTGGTGGTCCACCCCGGCGGCGCGCTGGACGCCCTCACCCCTTCACGGCCGCCGATCCACGTGCGGACGACCGCCGCGCGGCTGAGCGCGGCACCTGCGGCCCTTCTCATCCAGGGCAAGCACGCCGGCGCATGGCCCGCCGTACGGGCGGTACTCGACCCGGCCGTGCGCGGCGGCCAGCTGTGGGGCCCGCGTGCCTTCGGACTGCGCGGCGAGCCCCGACGTGAAGCGATGTGGAACCACCTCGCCGACACGACCCTCGCGGCAGGCTTGTGGGACGCCAGCCGCGACCTGACCGGCGTCGACCCCGGCGCCCTCCTCGGATAGTCCGGGCACCGCAGAACGCCGCGCCACCACAACCGGCCCCTGCCCGCCGCCACGGGCTCAGGCGTGGGAAGTCGGCCAGACCGCCCGCCGAGCCACCTCGGTGGTCAGTTGTCCGCGAGCGCCAGCTTGATGCCGAAGCCGACCAGCACCGTGCCGGTGATCGCGTCGATGGCCCGCTGCACCGAGGCACGGTTCAGCCATCGGCGGACCAGCTGGGTGCCGAATATCAGCGCGCTGAACCAGATCAGGCCCTCCAGGTCGTGCACGGCCGCCAGGACGACCCCCATCAGCAGGTGCGGGGCGCCGGCAGGGATGAACTGGGGCAGTATCGCCATGTAGAAGACGCCGTTCTTCGGGTTCAGCAGGCTGGTGCCCAGCCCGCGGGCCCAGGACCGCGCCCACGTCGTCTCCGTGTTCGCGGTTGCGGCCGCGCCGTCCGCATCCCCCGCGGTGGGCCGGCCGCGCTCCTTCAACGTCCGGCGGACCATGCCGATCCCCAGCCACGCCAGGTACCCGGCACCGGCCACGCGCAGCGCGTCGTACAGCAGATGGGAGGCCGTGAGCACCGCCGTGGCGCCGACCGCGGCGGCCACCCCCCACACGAGCACTCCGCAGAGGATCCCCAACGCCGTCGCGAACGCCCGCCGCCTGCCGAGGGTGATGGCGGAGCGCAGCACCAGGGCGGTGTCCAGCCCCGGCATGATGGTCAGCATGCCGGCGACGACGGCGAAAGAGGCGATGGCGGAGGAAACGGTCATGCGGCCATCCTGAAGCCAGGGCCGCGATCACGTCCAACGCGGCCTGCTTCAATGCGCATCAGCAGAGCTGATGCCGCTGGTCAGCTTCTGATGAACGTCGCGGCCTGGGAGTCGGCCGAGGCGCTCGCCACGGCGTTCGGCCAGACGGAGTTCCAGCGCATGATGGCCGAGTCCCCCGACGACGTCGTGTCGTATCCGCACATCTTCGAGCAGATCGAGGCATGACACGGCGGCCGCCCGGCCGGGGGATGCTGCTCGACCATGTGGATCATCTCGATCTCCATGGTCTGAGCCCAAGTCCTGGCCGGCCTCGCCGCGACCGTTTCGACCACCGCGTGCGGCCGCCCTCACGCCACAGCACGTACGCGAAGAGGACTCCGAAAACGGCGAACCCCGTTGACCAGATCCACTCCAGGACACCCGCCCCGAGCAGCGCGCCGTGCACCAGCCAGGAGATCGGGAGGGCCAGCCAGAGCCATACGAAGTTGGGGAACGCGAACAGATGCGCCGGCCGCCCGCTCACCACGGCCCACACCGCCACCCCCAGGACCAGCCAGGCAGCCCGCAGCCGCCACATCGTGGAATCGTCGGACGGGGGCTCATACGTGCTGGTGTGCCCCCGCACCGTCAGGCTCACCACCGCGTCGCGCCAGGTGCCCAGCTCCGCGAGATCACCGCGCTGCACGTCGTCGTAAGTGTCCGAGCTGACGACGCGCACCTCCGTGCGATCGCCGTAGCGCAGCCGCAGCCGGTAGTAGGTCGTGCAGGAACTGGAGGTGTTGGAGTCCGAGGTGCACGACTGGCCGGTCTCCTTGTCGATGACCGTCCCCGTCACCTTCGCGACGCAGTTGTCTTCCGGCCCGCTCGCACAGGCGGACGCGTACCGGAAGGCGACGACATCGTCGTACGCCGCGGCCACCCACAGCGAACATCCGACGAGTCCTGCCACCGCCGCGGCAAGGATCAACGCCCTCAGCCACGGCCGCAGTTGCTCATGCCATGCGCCCATCGTACCGATCCCCCAGTCCCTCCCAGTGGGACGCGTCACCCATCGTCGTCCACAGGGGAAGTGCCTCCCGGGCCCCGGGGGCAAACCCGGGCAGACCGCCGCCTTCGCCCCGGAGTCGCGCGGATGGACTCGACGCGCCGACGCGAGTGGGACACGGCGAGCGTCACTGCCTCCGAGTAGGTTGCGGACGGTGAAGTGCCGCTGGCGAGCGTTGAGTCCCGGATGACGGAGGTAGTGCACGGTGGCAACGTACGTACTGATCCACGGCGCGGCGGCCGACGCGTGGTACTGGGGCCCGCTGGCCGCCGAGTTGCGTTCCCGGGGCCATGAGGTGGTCGCGCCGGACCTGCCGTGCGACGACGAGTCGGCCGGGCTCGCGGAGTACGCGGACGCGGTGGTCGAGGCGATCGGCGACCGGACCGAACTCGTGGTCGTCGCCCACTCGTTCGGTGGATTCACCGGACCACTGGTGTGCGACCGGGTGCCGGTGGACCTGCTGGTGATGCTCCAGGCCCAGGTGCCGGCCCCGGGCGAGACACCGGGTGAGTGGTGGGACAACACGGGGTACGGGCCGGCGCGGCAGGAGGCCGACCGACGCAGGGGCGTTCCCGAGGGGACGGAGGAGGATCCTCGCTCCTTCTACCTGCACGACACCCCGGAGCCGCTCGCGACCGACCTGCTGGCGAACCATCAGCGCGGGCAAGCCGGAACCCCGTTCGGTACGGCATGGCCGCTGCCCGCCTGGCCGAACGTGCCGACCAGGGCCCTGCTGTCGTCCGGCGACCGGTTCTTCCCTGCGGAGTTCATGCGGCGGGTGATCATCGAGCGGCTCGGCTTCGAACCGGACGAGATGCCCGGCGACCACATGCCGATGCTCGGCCACCCGAAGGAACTGGCCGAGCGGTTGGAGGCGTACCGCACCGCGCTGTAGGTGCGGCGGGCGGTAAGTGCGAGGAGTGGGATCGGCCTGGCCGACTTCCCACTCCTCGGCGTTTCAGGGGGGTGGCGGTGCTTGAGCTCGAAGTGGGAAGCGGGCGTTCCCCCGAGGTCTGAGCCGGAAAGCTCATCGCCACGTTCTGCACTACCGAGACCATGAGGTTCGCCGGATGGACAATCCCGTCGGCGGGGGGTGACGGACCTACTGGTCAGGGCAGTGGTTCCTGGCGGCCAGCAATTGCAGCTCCTGGAACTGCCGCCTGTCGGTGGGCTTCGGCTCGCACAGCACCCGGGCGACCTCGGTCACGCCGACGTCGCGCAGTAGCCCCGCCAGGTGGTCGGGCGACCAGCGGTAGGCCGTCACCACCGTGTGGTCGAAGGACTGCGCCGGGACCGCGGGGTCGTCGGTGGCGTAGCAGCTGATCAGCAACTGGCCTCCGGGGGCCAGGACCCGGGCGAACTCCCCGACCACTGCCGGGAGTTCCTGCGGCGGGGTGTGGATGATCGAGAACCGCGAAAGCACCCCGCCCAGCACGCCGTCCTCGATGTCGAGCGCGGCCATCGAACCCACCTCGAACCGCAGATCCGGGTTGGCCTCCCGGGCCAGCCGGATCATCGCAGGCGACGCGTCGATGCCGAAGGCGTCCAGCCCCAACCCCCGTAGATGAGCGGTGACATACCCCGGCCCGCACCCCAGGTCCGCGACCTCGCCCTCGCCGCCCGCGCGCACCGACTCGGCGAACGCCGCGAGCAGGGCCCGCTCCAGCGGCCGGTCGCGCAGGGAGTCGGTGAACTGCTGGGCGTAGCGCTCGGCGACGGCGTCGTAGGCGTCGCGGGTCGCGGGGAGGGAGTCCAGTTCCATCATCCGGGGACTGTAGCGGACACCCCTCACGACACGATGGACCCATCCGGTCACGGCACTACTCAGGAACCTGGGCCAGCGCGCCTCCAGCGCGCCTCCGGCGCGCCCACGGCGCGGACCCAGACCGGGAACGGCGGGAGCACCGGCTCCTCCCAAGCCGACTCCTCCCAAGCCGGCTCCTCCAGCGACACGTCCGACAGCCGGACGACCCCGGGCTCGGCGTCGGCCAGGAAGCCGGCCACGATCGGGCGGAGGTCCTCGACCGGCCGGTACGCTCCGCCGAACGGCAGCTCGTCGGGGCCGACCGAGGCGGTGGAGCACCTCAACTGCCCGGCCTGCTCGTCGTGCCAGACGTAGAAGGTCGCCGTCCCCGGGTAGGCCAGGTCGCGGACCTGTTCCCGCAGCCGCGCGGCCGTCCGCTCGAAGGCGGCGACCACCTCGTCGACCGTGAGCGCCCGCCGGTCCTCGGCTTCGGCGGCGAGCCACCAGGTGTTGGTCCGCCACTCCATCGGCCGGTCGGCCGGTTCCAGTGCCAGCGGCTCGTCCGCCAGTTCGGCGATCCAGGTCAGCAGCATCCCGGCAGTATCCCCCAGACCCGACCGGAACAGCACGAGGGGCAGGACCACCAGATGGCCCTGCCCCTCGCCATGGAACGCGCCGCAGGCGTCAGTTCATGAAGACGACGTCCCAGTGGCTGCCCTCGTTGGCGTAGATGTTGCCGGAGGAGGAGGTCCACAGGTCGGCGCCGTCGCCGCGGGTGCCGCTGTGGGTGAAGGTGCCGTGGATGTAGTCGGTGAGGCAGCTCATCATGGCGAAGTCCATCTTGTAGCCGTTGCCGTGGCTGTAGGTGCCGCCGGCGTGGCCGGTCTCGGTGCCGCCGGTGATGTTCAGCGGGCAGCCCCCGACGGCGTGCTTGAGGTTGATGGCGCCGTCCACCGTGGCGCGGCGGATGCCGTCGAAGGAGGTGCAGCTGCTGTTGTTGCGGTCGGAGCAGTTGCCCGAGGAGGACCAGGTGATCCCGGCGGACGAGAGCATCGCGGCGGCCTGCGACTGGCTGAGGGTGTCGCTGCCGGAGCCACCGGTGCTGCCGCCACCGCCGAGCAGGGCGCCCCAGGTCGCCGGGCCGACGATGCCGTCGACCGGGTTCAGACCGGCGGACTGCTGGAAGTTGCGCACCTTGGCGTCGGTGCCGGGGCCGAAGGCACCGTCCACGGACAGCCCGGCGCCGTGGGCGTTCAGCTGGACCTGGAGCGCCTTGACGGCGTCGCCGTTGTCGCCGTTGCGGACGGTGACGATCAGCTTGGACCAGGTGTCGGGGCCGACGATGCCGTCGACCGGGTTCAGGCCGGCGGACTGCTGGAAGTTGCGCACCTTGCCCTCGGTACCGGGACCGAAGGCGCCGTCCACGGACAGCCCGGCGCCGTGGGCGTTCAGCAGGTACTGGACCGTGGTCACGTTGGTGCCGCTGTCACCGTTGTGGACGGTGGGCCAGCTCGCCGCCTGGGCGGCGGGGGCGACGAGCACTGCCGCGAGCAGCGCGGCGAACATCGCGGCGACGAGGGCCGGGATGCGCTTCATGACGGTTCCTCACTGGGACTGAGTACGGGCGGGGGGAAGGAAGGAAGGGGAAGGGCCCGGGCCGTCAGGAGGGCATGTTCTCCCAGCACGTGTTGCCCCAGTCGTGCTCGTTGTGGACGATGATCTCCATCAGCGCGGAGCCGGTGTTGTGGCCGACGATGCCGTCGACGTCGAGCGACCAGCCCCACTTGGCGTTGTTCGTCCGCTGGAACTGCATCACGGCGTCCTTGGTGTGCTGGCCGAAGATGCCGTCGACCTTGAGGCCGGCGTTCACGTTCGAGTCGTTCAGCGCCATCTGGACGCACTTGACGCCGACTCCGGTGTCGCCCATGGAGATGTCGCCGGCCGTCGAGTTGGCGCTGGCCGTACCGCTCAGGGTGACGAGCGCCAGCCCGGCGGAGGCCACCACCACTGCGGCGCGCTTGATCATCGATGACTTGAGCATGGAGGTCTCCTGAGGTGAGATGCGCCGGCCGCGACCGGCTGCTGCCGTACCGACGTTAGGAGCCCTGCGAGTCGTCCCTCCAGCGTCCCCCGTCCCTCCCCCGTCCCGGGGACGCGCGACGGCCCACCGCCCGTGGGCGGTGGGCCGTACGACGGACCCCTCGTGTGATGCGTCAGCCGGTCGGCACGACGGCGCTCGGCGCGCCGCCGGTGACCCGCAGCAGTTCCTCGTACGACATCGGCACGACGGTGTGCGGGTGCCCGGCCGCCGCCCACAGCACCTGGTACTGCTCCAGCGCGGTGTCGACGACGGTGCGCAGCGGCGCCGGGTGGCCGGTGGGGGCGACGCCGCCGATGGCCTGGCCGGTGGCCTCGCGGACCTGGGCGGCGGAGGCTCGGGTGATCTCGCCGACGCCCAACCGTGCGGACAGGTAGGCGGTGTCGACCCGGTGGGCGCCGCTGGTCATCACCAGCAGCGGTTCGCCGTCGCAGCTGAACACCAGGCTGTTGGCGATCGCCCCGACCTCGCAGCCGAGGGCGGCGGCGGCCTCGGCGGCCGTCCGGGCGGAGTCGGGAAGGACGACGATCTCACCGGTGACGCCGGCCGCCGCCAGCGCCTCGGCGACCGCGATGCTTCGTGCGGGAAGGGGTGAACTCATCGCCCCATCATGCCTTCCACGTCAAGACGGTTTTCCGCGCCCGGCGGCGGCCCGGCCCGCGACGCGGTCGGCCGCGCTCGGCACCGCCCGGACACCCGCCCCCAGCATCGAGGCGTCCCGCCCGGCTCCCCAGACGACGAGGTCCCCGATCCGCGCCTCCACGTACGCGACCGCGTCGGGCCCGGTGCTGGCGGCGGAGCTGGAGTCCACCCGCGCGCGCCTGCTCGGCCGCTGAGGGCGCGGCCGCCGGGCCGCCGGGCCGCCGAGGGCGCGACTGCTCGGCCGCTGAGGGAGTTACCGACCCCGTCCCCGGAGGCCGCCGGACGCGGCGTCACACAGTTTTCACACCACGGCCATCCCGCGGCTGCGGGCGGAGTCGACACTGGGGCGAGCAGGACTGAACTGGGTCGCTTCGGGCCCGAACGGTCCACGCGCGGGTGGCATTGTGTCCGGTACGTGCGCAAGTGCGGCCCAGGAGGCGAACGGGCTTTCACTCCTATCACACGGTATGACTAGTATCGCTTCGTCAAAAGCCCGTGCCCGGACGGCCCGCCCCTCACCGGTCGGCCGCCAGCCCCAAGGAGTCTGCTCTGCGCGCGCGTGCGAATCGGCGGCCCCCGACGCCGAAGGCCCCCCGCAGGCGTCCACGCCTGTCCCTGCGGTCGGCGCTGCTCGTCCTGGCCGTCGTCCCCAGCCTCGCCCTGGTCGCCCTCTGGGCCGTGACCAGCGGCGAGACCGTCTTCGACTTCCAGCGCCAGGCCGCCCAGGGCATGCTCGCCCAGAAGGCCGGGCAGCCGTCCAACATCGTCTACTACAACCTCCAGGAGGAGCGCCGGCTCAGCGCCGAGGCGCTCGCCCGACCCGGCGCCAACACCGACCAGCTACGCCACCAGCGGCAGTTGACCGACGACGCCGTCCGCCAGTTCCAGACCCTGTCCGGGGAGAGCACCGAGGGCGCCCCGGACGACGTCCGCAGCGCCGTCGCCGAGGCCCGGCAGGCGATGGGCAAGCTCGCCGAGGAACGCGCCGCCGTCGACAAGGGCTCGGTCGACCAGCAGAGCGTCTTCACCTACTACACCGACCTGATCGCCGTCGACCTGCGGCTGTTCACCGCGCTCAGCCACGTCGACGCCGGCGAGGTCACCTGGGTGTCCAAGACCCTGGTCAACTCCTTCTGGGCCAAGGAGATGCTGGCCCGCGAGGACGCCATCCTGGCCCGCGGCTGGCCCAGCGGCCGGCTCAGCACCGCCGACTACCAGCAGGTCCAGCAACTGATCGGCGCCGAGGACCACCTCTTCACCGTCCAGGTCGTCCCGTACGTCCCCGACGCCGAGGCGGCCGGCTGGCACGACCTGATGAACGGCCCCGCCTGGCAGGCCAAGGCCGCCGTCGAACAGCAACTCACCCGACCCGCCGCCGAGTCCAACGGCACCGTCAGACTGCCCGCCGTCCAGGACCAGTGGCGCCAGGGCGTCGACCAGCTCAACCCCCAGCTGGTCAAGGCGATCGAGACCCGCACCAGCGCCATCGTCGAGGTCGGCAAGGGCACCATCCTCGACCTGCTCACCCGCGTCGTGCTGACCGCCGTCATCGGCCTGATCACCGTCATCGCCGTCGTCATCGCCTCCTGGCGGATCAGCCGCTCGCTGCGCCGCCGGATCAGGGAACTCCAGACCCAGGCCGAGGAGATGGAGCGCACCCTGCCCGAGGTGGTCGACCGCCTCGGCCGCGGCGAACAGGTCGACGTCGAGGCCGAGAGCCGCGCCGTCACCGCCGGTGAGCACGGCAAGGGCACCGACGAAGTCGCCCGCCTCGGCCAGGCCCTCAACCTGGCCCGCTCCGCCGCCCTGGCCGCCGCCGTCCGGCAGGCCGACCAGCACCGCGGCTTCGAACGCCTCCTCCAGCGCATCGCCCGCCGCACCCAGCTGCTGATCGGCCGCCAGCTGCGCAAACTCGACGAGCTGGAGCGCAAGCACGAGGACCCGGAGGTCCTGGAGGGTCTGTTCGACCTCGACCACCTCACCGCCCGCCTGCGCCGTTACGAGGAGAACCTCGTCATCATGGCCGGCGGCCAGCCGCAGCGGCGCTGGCGCAAGCCCGTACCGCTGCTGGACGTGCTGCGCTCCGCCCAGGGCGAGGTGCAGGACTACCGCCGGATCGTGATCGACGTCGAGGGCCACCCGTGGCTCTCCGAGCGGGCCGTCGGGCCGGTCGCCCACGTGCTCGCCGAACTGATGGAGAACGCCACCACCTTCTCCAAGCCGCCCACCCCGGTCGAGGTCCGGGCCGCCCTGGTCGGACGCGGACTCGCGGTCGAGATCGAGGACCGCGGCCTGGGCATGGACCCGGAACAGTACGACGCGGCCAACGAGCTGATGAGCCGCCCGCCGCGCACCGACGTGCTCGCCCGGGCCGACGACATCCGGCTCGGCTTCCACGTGGTCGCCCGGCTCGCCGCGCTGACCGGGCTGAAGATCGAGTTCCGGCCGTCCGCCTTCGGCGGCACCCGGGTGGTCGTGCTCGTACCGGACGAGCTGGTCATCAACGGCGACGCCGGACTCCCGGACGCCGCGCCCGCCGAACCGATCCCGCTGGTCCGGCGCTCGCGCCGGGCGGTTCGCTCCGCCTCCGACGAGGTGCCGCAGCCGATCGGGCCGGTCGCGCCGCCGGTGGCGCCGGTGGAGGCGTTCGGGCACGTCGAGGGCTTCGGGAACGGCGGGAACGGCGGGGCGCTCGGGACCGGCGCGCCGGTCCAGTGCGTCGCCGCGGCGTTCCAGGACCCCCCTTACCAGGAGCAGGCACACAAGGAGCAGCGGCACCAGGGCCCGGCGTACCGGCAGCCGTACCCGCCCGGCGTCCCCGAGCAGCCGATCCAGCACAGCTCCCCCGCCGACCCGCCGCCGTCGTACGACACTGCCCCGGCCACCCCGGCCACCCCGGCCGCCCAGCAGGGCACGGGGACGGCGCCGCCCACCCCCTCCCCGGCCTACCCCGACATCGCCTACGCCCGGGTCACCGAGGCCGAGGCCCCGTACGCCGACGAGCAGTACCGCCCGGCCGACCACTACCGGCTGGCCGAGCGGCGCCGCGGGCGCGAGTACCCCTCCGCCGTACCGGTGAGCCCGGTCGAGGGCGGGCAGCCACCGCTGCCGCAGCGCATCCGGCAGGCCAGCCTCGCCGCCGAGCTGCGGGTGCCGCCGCCGGCCCGGCAGCAGTGGGTCGAACCGGCCGCCGAGCAGCCCGCCGGCGGGCCGTTCCAGCAGCCCGCAGCGCCCGGGAACGGACGGGCCCAGCACGGACGGGCCGAGAACGGACGGCCCGAGAGCGGACGGCCCGTCCGGCGTTCGGGCGCCACCATCGGCGCCTTCCAGCGCCAGTCCCGCGCCGCCCGGGCCCAGGACAGCGGCGAAGACCCGCTGCCCGCCCCCGCCACCCCGCCGGCTCTCCCCGCCCTACCCGCCGGTCCCCCCGCCTCCGCGTCCGACCCCTCCCCCTGGGCCCTGCCGGCCGCGGAACCCCGAACCACACGAACGGATGAGCAGTGATGAACCGCACGACCGCCACCCACCAGGACCTGGACTGGCTGCTGGACGGACTCGTCGACTCGGTGCCCGGGACCCGCAACGCCGTCCTGCTCTCCGACGACGGCCTCGTGGTCAGCCACTCCCGCACCATCGAGCGGGCCGACGCCGAGCGCCTCGCCGCCGTGGCCACCGGTCAGCAGTCGCTCGCCCGGGGCGTCGGCCAGCTGTTCGACGGCGGGCCGGTGCACCAGGTGATCGTCGAGCTCGCCGAGTGCTGGCTGTTCGTCATCGCCGCCGCCCAGGGCACCCACCTGGCCGTGGTCGCCTCCCAGGAGGTGGACGCCGAGGTGATGTCCGTCGCCATGCACACCCTGGTGCAGCAGGTCGGCCAGAAGCTCACCACCCCCGCCCGCACCGAGGGCGCACCCGCGTCCTTCGACGCGTTCGCCACCCGGAACCGGGGCTGACGCCGCGTGGGCCCGTACGGTGACGACTCCCACGGCTCCCCCGGCCCCCATGGTTCCCCCGGCTCCCCCGGTGAGGAGGGGGGCGCGTGGGCGCGCGGCCGGGTGCCGCACTGGAGCGAACTGGAGGAGCCGGACGCGGAGGACGACACGGGCATCATGGTGCGCCCGTACACCATCACCCGCGGCCGGACCGCGCCCGAGCGCGACGACCTCACCCTCATCACCGTGCTCACCACGGCCGAGGCGGAGGCCGACGCGGCCCTGGCGCGGGGCAGCCGCGCCGGTGCCCGCGGCCTCCAGCCCGAGCACCGGCTGATCCTCGACCGCTGCCGGCGCCCGGCCGCCGTCGCCGAGGTGGCGGCCGGCCTGGACCTCCCGGTCTCGGTCACCAAGATCCTGCTGGGCGACCTCATCGCCCAGGGCCTGCTGAAGGCCCGGGCACCGCTCTCGGTGGCCCGGGCCGCCGGGGGCGTCGACCTCGGCCTGCTCACGGCCGTACGCGAAGGACTCCGGAGACTCTGACGATGGCAACACCCCACCCCCGCAGTGCCGTTGACGCTCCGACCGGCGCCCTGGCCGCCGCCCCCGCCGCCGTCAAGATCCTGATCGCGGGCGGCTTCGGCGTCGGCAAGACCACCCTGGTCGGCTCGGTCAGCGAGGTCGCCCCGCTGCGCACCGAGGAGTACCTGACCACGGCCAGCGTCGGCGTCGACGACCTGGACGGAGTCGACCAGAAGGACACCACCACCGTCGCCCTCGACTTCGGGCGGATCACCGTCAGCCCCGAGCTGGTGGTCTACCTGTTCGGCACGCCCGGGCAGGAACGTTTCTGGTTCATGTGGAACGACCTGGTCAACGGCGCCTTCGGCGGGATCGTCATCGCCGACACCCGGCGGCTGGACACCAGCTTCGCCTCGATCGACTTCTTCGAGAGCCGGGGCATCCCGTTCGTGGTCGCGATCAACTGCTTCCACAGCCACAACACCCGCACCCCGGAGGAGATCCGGGCCGCCCTCGACCTCGACCCGCAGGTCCCGATGCTGATCGGCGACGTGCGCGAGCGCGACTTCGGCCGTGACCTGCTGCTCGCCCTGGTCGACCACCTGATGGACCTCGCCGCCGTCGCGCCCGTCGGCTGAACTCCCCTCCCCCGTACCGGAGTCACCCCATGACCTCTCCCCTCCGCGTCCTCGTCCACGGCGGCGGCATCGGCGGCCTCACCCTCGCCACCGCCCTCGCCCGGCGCGGCCACCACGTCGAGGTCGCCGAACTGCGCGACCAGCTGGAGGCCCTCGGCGTCGGCATCATCCAGCCCTCCAACGCCCTGCACGTGATGCGCGAGATCGGCGTGCTCGAGGAATGCCTGGCCGTCGGCTTCGAGTGGGAGGTGCTGACCATCTGCGACCCGGCCGGCGCCACCCTCGCCCGGATCCCCCAGCCCCGGATGGGCGACGCCCCCGCCAACAACGGCATCCCCCGCCCCGCGCTGGCCCGGGTGCTGGCCGCGGCCGCCACCTCGGCCGGCGCCACCGTCCGCTTCGGGACGACCGTCTCGGCGATCACCGACGACGGTTCCGGAGTCGACGTCACCCTCACCGACGGCCACCGCGGCCGCTACGACCTGGTCGTCGGCTTCGACGGCATCGGCTCGCCGCTGCGCCGGCACCTGTACGGCGAGAAGTACGTCCCCGAGTACACCGGCTTCGCCAACTGGCGGGTCACGCTGCCGCGTTCGCCCGAAGTCCGGGGCGTGGTGATGTCCGCCGGCAACCTCGAGGCCAAGGCGCTGCTCACCCCGATCGGCGAAGAACTCATGTACCTGGGCTCGGTGTTCGCCGAGGCCGAGGACTTCCGCCCGGACCCGTCGACCGCCCACCGGCAGCTCCACGAACGGCTGGCCGGCTTCGGCGGCCCGATCGCCGAGGCCCTCGCCCAGGTCACCGACCCGGCCGCGGTGGTGTACTCCCGCATCTCCCAGGTCACCGTCGAGGAGCCCTGGCACGTCGGCCGCATCGCCCTCGCCGGCGACGCCGCCCACGCCTCCACCCCCCACCTCGCCCAGGGCGCCGCGATGGCCGTCGAGGACGCCCTGGTGCTGGCCGAGAGCCTGGACACGACGGAGGACGTCCCGGCCGCCCTCACCGCCTGGGAGGCCAGGCGCCGCCCCCGCGCCATGTGGGTGCAGGCGCTGTCCCGGGCGATCCTCAAGCAGGAGACCGGCACCCCGACCACCCCGGAGGAGGACGAGCTGCTGAAGATCGGCATCCCCGGCGCGGCCCACGTCCTCGTCCAGCCGTACTGAGGCCGGTGCCGTGATTCCGGGCCCCGCGCGGGAGTTGCGTCCGCGCGGGGCCCGGGGCTCGGACAGGCCCTAGTACGGGCTGATCTCCCGGCGCCGCCTCCAGACCGCCGCCGAGATGCGGGCCAGCAGGCGGGCCGCCGGGTCGGTGCGGTCCGCGCCGGTGGCGAGCGGGCCGGTGTAGCAGACGGCGAGCAGGTACGGCGGGCAGTCGTACGGGTGGACGAGCCCCACGCAGTGCCGGGCGCCGGGGACCCAGCCGTTCTTGAACGCGATCGGGATGCCCGGCGGCAGGCCGGCGGCGAGGTCCACCCGGAAGTCGTTGCGCTCCAGCAGTGCCAGCAGCTCCGGCTCGTCGCCCAGCGAGCGGAGCAGCCGGACCAGGTCACGGGCGCTCACCCGGTTGTGGACGCCCGCCGCGCGCGCCGCGTAGTCCTCGATCCCGCGCGGACTGGCGCTGCGGGTGGCCCCCGCCCGGCGCCAGACCTCCGCCACCGCCCGCTGGTCGGTGCGGGCCAGGCAGAGGTTGGTCGCCAGGTTGGAGGAGTGGGTGATCATCCGCTCGGCCAGCAGCCGCAGCGGCACGTGGGTGCCGAGGAGTTCCCAGGGCAGCGGATCGCTGTCCCGATCCGGGTCGTTGCCGAACTCCCCGCCGACCACGGACTCGAACCGGTTCACCACCGGCACCTCGGCATCGAGGTCCGCCCCGCCACGGGCGAGCGCCGCCAGCACCGCGACCTTCATGGTGCTCGCGGCATCGTGCAGTTCGTCCGGCGCGCGCGTGAACACCGGCTCGGCATCGCCCGCCCAAGGGGCCACCACGACACTCAGCATGGGCAAAGCGTAGGGGCAGTGGGCCTGGTGGAATCAACCGCCCGTCACCCGGATGCGTGAGCGCAGGAGTTCGCTTCACTCACAGCTCATTGCAACGCAGGGCTCGATCGAACATTGCATTCATCGTCAGACTCATTGCAATATCGAGCGATAATCGCTGCTACATCAAGCATTTTTGCCATCGGAGGAGCGTTGACGGATCAGTGAACGCAATGTAGCTTCGTTGCCGTTCAGCGATTCCCGAACATTCACCCAGGGGGAGATCATGATGAGCACGAGCAACGGCGGCTTCTCCGCGGCAGGGCTGCGCAAGGTCCGCGACGTCCTGGCGCGGCACGTCGACTCCGGGCGGATCCCCGGCGTCGTCGCCCTGATCGGCCGGGGCGACGAGACCCACGTCGAAGCGCTCGGCACGATGAGCCATGACGGTGGCGCACCGATGCGCCGGGACACGATCTTCCGGATGGCCTCGACGTCCAAGCCGGTCTCGGTGGCTGCCGCGATGGTCCTGCTGGACGAGTGCCGGCTGCGGCTGGACGACCCGGTCGAGCAGTGGCTGCCGGAACTCGCGAACCGGCGGGTGCTGCAGCGGGTCGACGGCCCGCTGGACGAAAGCGTGCCGGCGCGGCGGCCGATCACCGTACGGGACGTACTGACCTCCACCTTCGGGCTCGGTATGGACATGACCGCACTCGGCACCCCGATCATGAACGCGGTCTTCGAGCAGGGGCTCACCCCGGACCTGCCGACCCCGATGCCCGAGCCGGACGAGTGGCTGCGCCGCCTCGGCACGCTCCCGCTGATGCACCAGCCCGGTGAGCGGTGGCAGTACCACATCGCCAGCGATCTGCTCGGCGTGCTCGTCGCCCGGGTCACCGGGCGGCCGTTCGAGGACTTCCTGCACGAGCGCGTCTTCGAGCCGCTGGGCATGGCGGACACCGGCTTCCACGTGCCCGCCGACAAGATCGACCGGCTGCCGACCCTCTACGCGCCCGACCCGCGGAGCGGGGAGTTCCACGTCTGGGACGAGGCGGCGGACGGCCGCTGGAGCAAGCCCCCGGCGTTCCCGGGCGGCGGTGGCGGGCTGGTCTCCACCGTGGACGACTACCACGCCTACTTCCGGATGCTGCTGAACCACGGCACCCACGGCGGCGAGCGGATCCTGTCCCGGCCCGCCGTCGAGCTGATGACCACCGACCGCCTCACACCCGAGCAGAACGCCGCCCGCACCGCCCTGGCCCGCGACAACGTCCACCTCTCGTACGGCCAGGGGCAGCACGGCGGTTGGGGCTTCGGGATGGCGGTGCGCACCTACCGCGGCGACTACGCACCGGTCGGCCAGTTCGGCTGGGACGGCGGCAGCGGCGCCACGGCCTACGCCGACCCGCACAACCGGCTCACCGGGATCCTGCTCACCCAGGTCGGCATGTCCGTCCCGAACTCGGCGCAGCTGATCCACGACTTCTGGACCACGGTCTACCAGGCGATCGAGGACTGACGCCGGCCCGAACGACGAAAGGAGTGGGAAGTCGGCGGGGCCGACTTCCCACTCCTCGCTCGTCTACGGGTGATCAGCTGCTGCTGGGGCGCGGGGCGGGCAGCGAGGCCGAGCCGGTGAGCAGGGGCCATTCCTTGTGGAAGGGCGGGAAGGGGATCTTGCCCTCGATGATGGGGGTGCCGAAGACCTTCAGGTGGGCGGTCAGGGCACCGTTCAGGTCGACGCCGCCGACCAGGGACCAACTGCCCTGGAGCTGCGGCGTGTTGCCGGGAAGGTCGACGGCGAGGGAGCCGTCGGCCTTGGCACCCAGGTAGGGGGCGACGGTGGTCTCGACGCCGACGGTGTCGTAGAGGCCGAGGCTGATCTCGGCGCCGAGGGCGGCGCGGACGGAGGCCTTGCCGCTGAGGCGGAGGTGGACCGGGGAGATCTTGGTGTCGGCGCTGGTGGCCGAGGTCCAGCCCTTGCCGCCGGTGTAGTCGGCGCGCGCGGTCCAGGTGCCGGTGGCGTCCTGCGCCACCTCCAGGTGGACCTGGCCGTCGGCGCCGACCTCCAGGTAGCAGGTGAGGCCGAGGTTGACGACCACGGGCAGACCGGCGACGGTCAGCACCGGGCTGGCCTGCAGCTTGGCGAAGGGGACGCGGATCGGTGCCGCGCCGGTGTTGCGGGCGACGTCGCCGGTGACCTTCCAGTTGGCGTGGGCGCCGAGGTCGAAGCCGATGGACGCGGTGCGCGGGCTGGTGGCGGCCGCGCCGTGGTAGGCGAAATGGACGGCCGGGTGCAGCTGGAGGGAGCCGGAGGCGTCCAGGCTGGCGCCGCCGGGCAGCGGGACGGGGGCGTTGACGTCGACCTCCAGGGTGCCGGAGGCGTCGGCCTTCACGCCGCCCAGGTCGGCGCCGACGGTGGCCTTGAGATCCTTGACCAGCGGGGTCACCTGGATGCCGTGCACGTCGATCGGCACCTGGCCGTCCGCCTCGGTACCGCCGAGGAGTTCGGAGAGGGTGGCCGGGCGGGTGGTGAGGTTGACGGTGTTGCCCGCACCGGGGTTGACGCCGGTGATGGCGACCAGCGCGCCCTGCGGGGCGGCGGCGGTGGGCGGACTGGCGATCAGCTGGCCGGGCTGGACGGCGGCGGCAGCGGCGGTGGCGGACGCGGATGCCGACGGGCCGGCGGTCGGCGAAGCGGTCTGAGAGGCGGTCGGCGAGCCGGTCGGCGAGGCGGTCGGCGAGGCGCTCGCGCCGCCGGCGGTGAGCACCGCGGTGCCCTTGCCCGGGTCGTAGGCGGTGAGCTGGAGGGCCTTGGTCGCGGCCGTGACCGCGCCGCCGTCCTTGCCGGGGGTGCCGATGGCGGCCTGCTTGTCGCCGGCCGGCGCGGCCGTGACGTTGGTGCCGACCGGCGTCGGACGGCCGGAGGCCGGGACGCCGGCCCGGGCGTGCGGGGCGCCGGGGGCGGTCGCGGCACCCGCCGGGCTGCCCCCGGCGGTGGTCGCGCCGGTGTCGGCGGTGCTGGCGGCGGCGGCCGGTTCACCGGCGGCCTGCGGGGCGTTGCCGGGGGAGGTCGGCCCGCAGGCGGCCGTTCCGGCGAGGATGAGGGTGAGCAGGGCTGCGGGTGCGGCCCGGCGTATCGAGGGCTTGAACACGCAGCGTCATGTTACTGACGAGGAATAAGTTTGTCGAAGTGAGCTCAAGTCGCCGCGAAAGGACTGGTCAGACCAGCCGAGCGACGGGCAGCCGACCCCCCGGCAGGGTACCCGTCGCGGGGGTGCCGGCCAGCTCGGCGAGGTAGCGCGAGCGCGCCATCGGCACCGCCCCGAGGCTGCGCACGTACGGCCCGTCCCACTGGGCGTCGAGCAGCCGCCCGCCCGCGGCGCCGAACCTGGCGCCGAGGTCGGCGACGGCGACCCGGGCGGCGTCCGGCCGCCGGTGGAACATCGAGTCCAGGCTCAGCACCGGCCAGACGGCCACCCCGAACACCCCGCCGATCAGCTCCTCGTCCTCCCACACCTCCACGCTGTGGGCCGCGCCGAGCGCGTTCAGCTCCACCAGCGCCGTCCGCAACCCATCGGTGAGCCAAGCGGGTTGGCGACCCTCGGCGCAGGCCTCGAGCACCGCGCCGAAGGCCGCGTCCACGGTCGTGAACCACTGCGCCGCGCCGCGCAGCCGCCGGGCGAGCCGGCGGGGCAGCCGCACTTCCCCGGGCCGCAGCACCGGCCGCGGGTCCGGCGACCACCAGGCCAGCGCGTACGGGTCCGCCGCGCCCGGCAGCAGGGCCACCTCCCCGGCCCCGACCGTCTCCCCGTGCACCGCCTCGTTGTAGGCGCTCGCGTACTCGTCCGCCGCCGGCAGCGGGAACAGCCCGTGCCGGTACGCCGTCAGCAGCTGCTCCGGTCCGAGCGTCCCGCCGAACGCCACCGGCCGGTCACCGGAGGCGAGTCGGAGGTCCAGCGCAGCGAAGGCCGTCACAGGAAACCCTCATCCGCCAGTCGTTCCAGGTAGTGGTCCAGCAGCGCGCCGTCCACGCCCGGCAGTTCGATCCCGCTGCCCTCCAGCGCCGCCTCCGCGTTCAACCGGTCGAAGCGCGGGAACACCGGCTGGAAGTACAGCTCGCTGATGGACAGTTCCGTTCCCGGCGCCCGCTCGACGAACAGCGGGACGAAGGGCGTGATCGGGTGCGTCGGATGCCCGGCGGCGAACCGGACCAGCCGCTGCACCCAGGCCCGGTAGGGGAGTTCGGTGACCGGGTGGCCGTGCGACCGGAGCCGGTCGACCAGGTCGGGCAGGCCGGCCGGGTTCGGCGAGGTGAGGTGGTAGACCTCGCCGCCGGCGGGCGCGTGCGCGGCGATGTGGGCGACCGCGCGGGCGAACCGGTCGGCCGGGACGAAGTCCAGCGGCAGCCGGACGTCCGGGCAGGTGCCGCTGTCGGCGAAGTACTTGATCAGCGCGCACAGTTCGGTGCCGGTGTTCATCACCCCGGCCGCCAGGTCCCCGGTGACGTCGTTGGTGCGCAGCACGGTGACCGGCAGCCCGCCAGCCGCCGCGTTGTGCAGCAGCTGCTCGGCGACCCACTTGCTCTCCACGTAGCCGACGCCGAGCCGCTCGGGGTGGGCGAGCGGAGTGCGCTCGGTGACCTCGCGGACGCCGGCCGCGCCGAAGCCGGCCAGCACGGCGAGGGTGGAGAGGTAGTGCACCGGCACGCCCCGGCCGTGCCCGGCGAGCCGGACCACCTCCCGGGTGCCGCCGACGTTGGGCGCGCGCAACTGGTGGTACGGGTAGAGGAAGTTGACCTGCCCGCCGAGGTGGTAGACCGCTTCCAGGTGCGCGGCCAGCCAGTCGAACTGACGATAAGTCAGACCTAATCGTTCCGCGGCGAGGTCCCCGACCAGCGGCGCCACCCGGGCGTCCGTGAGGTCCCGCCGCAGGAAGCGCTGTCGGCTGGCGCGCAGCCGTTCCAGGGCGTGCTCCTGGTCGGGCGCGCGGACCAGGCAGTGGATCCGGGCCCGGGTGGTGGCGAGCAGGGCGTCCAGCAGGTGGGTGCCGCAGAAGCCGGTGGCGCCGGTGAGCAGGATCTCGGCGGGCTCGGCCCGGGAGGGCGCGGGGCTCCAGGACTGCCCGACGGCCTGGGTGAGTTCGGCCTCGGCGTGCCAGTCGACGGCGGCCTCACCCCGGACGACGCCGGTGCGGGCGGCCTGCAGCGCGGCCGTGAAGTCGCGCAGCACCGGCGAGCGCAGCAGCGCCCGGGTGAGGGTGCGGACGTGGCCGACGTCCAGGCCGAACATCATCCGGCTCCGGGCGAGCATCTCCATGGCGAGCAGCGAGGTGCCGCCGAGGGCGAAGAAGTCGTCGTCGGGGCCGACGAGTTCGGAGCCGAGCAGCTCCGCCCACAGGTGCCCGACGGCGGACTCCACGGCGCTGGGTTCTCCCGCGGCCGCGCCCACGACCGCGCCCGCCCGCGGGGCTGGGAGCGGAGCCGGAGCCGCGCCCGGGGCCGGGACCGGGGCCGTCCGCACCTGGACCGCCTGCGGCAACGAGCGCCGGTCGATCTTCCCGGCCGCGGTGAGCGGCATGGCCTCCAGCGGTACGAACTCGGCCGGGACGAGGTACTCCGGCAACCGCTCCGCCAGGAACGCCCGCAGCCGCTCGGGGCCCACGGCCGCGTCCCCGAGGGTGTAGTAGGCGGTGAGCACCCGGCTGCCGTCCGGCGCGCTGCCGTCGGCCGCGACCCGGGCCTGCCGCACCGCCGGGTGGTCGGCCAGCACCGCCTCGACCTCGGCCGGGTCGACCCGGTGCCCGCGCACCTTCACCTGGTCGTCGAAGCGCCCGAGGATCTCCAGCTGCCCGTCCGCCCGCCAGCGCCCGGCGTCGCCGGTGCGGTACATCCGCTCGCCGGGCAGCGGCGCGTACGGATCGGGTAGGAACGATTCGGCGGTGAGCCCGACCTGCCGCCAGTAGCCGCGGGCCAGGCCCGGCCCGCCGAGGTGGATCTCGCCCCGCTCGCCGGGCCGCACCGGCCGCAGCCGCCGGTTCAGCACGTGCACCCGCACCCCTGGCAGCGGGCGGCCGATCGGCACCGGCGCGGTCGGCGCGGCCAGCAGCTCTGGAGTGACCTCGCCGTGCAACGAGGTGACGGCCGCCTCGGTGACCCCGTACGCGTTGAGTAGCCGAACCCCCGGCAGCCGCTCCAGACCGGCCCGGCAGTCGTCGGCGTGCACCACGTCCCCACCGAGCACCACCAGCCGCAGTCCGGCCGGGGCGGGGCCGCCGGGCGGCAGCAGGTCGAGCACGTGGTGCCAGTAGGCGGGCGTGAAGTCGGCGACGGCCAGTCCGAGCCGGGGCAGTCGCCGGACCAGCTCGGTGGGCGCCCAGGTGTCCCGGCCGCCGAGCACCACGGTCGCACCCGCGAGCAGCGTGGAGAACACCTGCTCCAGTGCGGTGTCCGCGCCGAGCGCGGCCAGCTGGAGCACCCGCTCGCCGGGGGCGAGGCCGTAGGCGCGGATGACCCGGTCGAGGGTGAACACCAGTGAACGGTGGGTGACCGGCACGCCCTTGGGGCGGCCGGTGGTGCCGGAGGTGTAGATCAGGTAGGCGAGGTCGTCCGGGGAGGCCTCGTCCGGCGCGGGAGCCGGGGTGCCGCCGTGCGGCGCCCCGGCTCCCGGAACCTCCCCAGTAGGCTCCACCCGTTCCACCCCGTCGAACCCGGGACCGTCCGTGACCGCCACCCGCGCCCCGCAGTCCGCCACCAGCCCGGCGAGCCGCCGCGGTGGATGCGCCGGATCCAGCGGCAGGAAGGCCGCGCCCGCCTTGAGCACCCCCAGCCAGGCCACCACCAGCTCCACCCCGCGCCCCAGGCAGACCGGCACCACCTGCTCCGGCCCGACCCCCCGGGCCCGCAGCGCGGCCGCCAGCCGGTCGCTGCGCCGGTCCAGCTCGTGGTAGCTCAGCGCGGTGGCGCCCTCCACCACCACCGCGACCGCCGCCGGATCGTGCGCGGCCCTGGCCCGGAACAGCCCGTGCACGGTTTCCGCGAAGCCGGCGCGGGCACGGCGGACCGGCGTGCCCTGCCAGTTCCGTTCCACCCAGGCCCGGCACTGCGCCCGCCCGGCCGGCCCGTACACCTGCCGCCACCCGGCCGGCAGGGTCAAGTCCCCGGGCCAGAGCGCGTACTGACCGTCTTCGTTCCGTACCACGGCGTGACGCCCGGAGTTCACATCCGTGCGTACGCCCCGTGCGCTGTCGGCTGCGTCGTCCACCGGCTTGACCTCGTGCTGGAGCGACAGAATGCTGGGAGTGCGACAATTCCGACTATACGCACTCAGGGCGCACCGAGAACGTCCGTCGCATCAATCCGCCGGGCGCTGCTCGACCGTGGCCGGATCGTTCCCCGAAAAGCCCGCCCTCACCGAACTCCCCCGCCCCGGCGGCAGGGTGATGCCGTGGAGGAGGTAGCCTCGTTGACTCGCCGGCGACAACGCCTGATGGCCTGTTACCTGCTCTGGATGGTGCTGTTCACCGGCATCTACTTCGCCGACCCGGGTCTGCGGATCATCTGGTGGACGGGCACGGGCCTGGGCGGCGTCGCCGCCATCGTGGCCGGCGTGCGGCTCAACCGCCCCCGGCACCCGCTGTTCTGGTACCTGCTGGCGCTGGCCAACCTCAGCTTCACCACCGGCGAGGCGGTGCAGGCCCTCCAACTCGACATCCTGCACCTGAAGAACCCGTTCCCGTCCGTCGCCGACGGCTTCTACCTGGCCGAGTTCGTGCTGTACGCGATCGGCCTGCTCGGCTTCATCCGCTGGCGCACGGCCCGTCAGGACCGCGCCGGACTGCTGGACGCCCTGATCATCACGCTCGGCCTGGCCCTGCTCGTCTGGATCTACCTGATCCTCCCGTACGCCCGGAACCCGGACCTCACCTGGTTCCAGAAGGCCGTCTCGATCGCCTACCCGCTCGGCGACGTGGTCGTGCTCGCCCTGCTGCTGCGGCTGTTGACCCCGCGCGGCGGCAACTCCCGCTCGCTGCAACTGCTCACCGCCGGCGCCCTCGGCCTGCTCACCTCGGACGTCCTGTACGGGCTGATCCAGCTGCACGGCACCTGGCACATCGGCACCGGCGTCGAGCTCGGCTGGGCCGCCTTCTACACCGCCTGGGGCGCGGCCGCGCTGCACCCCTCGATGGTCGAGCTGACCAGGCCCGTCCCCACCCAGCAGCCCGACCTCTCGGCCACCCGGCTCGCCCTGCTGACCCTGGCCTCGCTGATCGCGCCCGCCATCCTGATCATCGAGTCGCTGGCCGCGAACACCAGCAACGCGGGCGTGATCGGCGCCTTCTCCGCCCTGCTCTACCTGCTGGTGCTGGCCCGGCTGGCCGTCGTGGTGGTCGCCCGGCGCCAGGCGGTGGCCCGCGAACGGACGCTGCGCGAGGCCGGCGCCCGACTGACCGCGGCCGTCACGGTGGCGGAGGTCGCGGACGCCGTCCAGTCCGCCGCCTCCACCCTGATGCCCGCCGAGCGCGGGCACGTCGCGCTGCTCGCGGTCACCGAGTCGGGGGTGCTGCACGTCCGGCGGGCCGGCAACGGCACGGACGCCGCTCAGGACGGACGGGCGGAGGTCCACCAGGAGGCCGAGGTGCTCGCTCCCCGGGAGGCCGAGGTGCTCGCCCACCTCGCCGCCCACCGCGAGACCCGCCTGCTGCCGGTCGGCTCCGTCGACCTGCCCGCCCACCTCGGCGGCATGCCCGCCGCCCTGGTCTGCCCCCTCGTGCTGGCCGAACGCCCCTCCGGCGACCCGCTGATCGGCGCGCTCGTGGTCACCGGCACCGAGCAGGAGCTGACCAGCCTCTGGGGCTCGCTGGAGATCCTGGCCGCGCAGGCCGCCCTGGCCGTCGAACGCGTGGTGCTGAGCCGGGAGATCGCCCGGCGCAACAGCGAGCTGTACTTCCGCACCCTGGTGCAGAACGCCAGCGACGTCATCCTGATCCTCGACGCCGGCGACGGCATCCGCTACGCCTCCTCCTCCGCCGAGCGCGTGCTCGGCCACCCCAGCCTGGACGGCACCCTGCTGACCGACCTCGTCCCGCCCGAGGACAGCCGGGAGGTCGGCAAGGCGCTGGCCCGGATGCGCGGCCCCGCCGACCCGCACCGGGGCGACCAACCGCGCGAGCACTGGCGGCTGCTGCGCCAGGACCGCACCCCGATCGAGGCCGAGGTCCGCTACACCGACCTGCGCGACGACCCGACGGTCGGCGGCCTGGTGCTCACCCTGCGCGACGTCACCGAGCAGCGCCAGATGGAGCGCGAGCTGACCCACCGGGCCTTCCACGACTCGCTGACCGGCCTCGCCAACCGGGTGCTGTTCCAGGACCGGGTCGGCCACGCGCTCTCGCGCGGCGAGCGCAGCGGGGCCGTCACCGGGGTGCTGTTCATCGACCTGGACGACTTCAAGGTGGTCAACGACACCCAGGGCCACGCGGTGGGCGACGAACTGCTGGTCGCCGTCTCGCTGCGGATCTCCACCGCGCTGCGCAGCTCGGACACCGCCGCCCGGCTCGGCGGCGACGAGTTCGCCGTCCTGGTCGAGGACGCGCTGTGCCCGAGCGACGTGGACACCATCGCGGGCGTGGTGCTCTCGGTGTTCGCCGAACCGTTCAAGCTCAGCGCGGGCGCCGTCCGGGTGAGCGCCAGCATCGGCGTGGCGACCACCGAGGACAGCGTGGACGCCGCCGAACTGCTCACCCACGCCGACCTCGCGCTCTACTCGGCGAAGGCGGCCGGCCGCCGCCAGTGGTGCCACTACCGGCCGGCCCTGCAGGCCGGGCTGGTGGAGCGGCACGAGCTGAACGAGAACCTGGACTCCGCCATCGCGGAAGCGGCCTTCCACCTGTACTACCAGCCGATCGTCGACCTGCGAACCGGCGACCTGGTGGCCTTCGAGGCCCTGGTCCGCTGGCCGCACGACCGGCGCGGCATGGTGCTGCCCGACGAGTTCATCGCCCTCGCCGAGGAGAGCGGCCAGATCGTCCCGCTCGGCGCGTGGGTCCTGGAACGCGCCGCCGAGGAGGCCGCGGTCTGGCACGCCGCCAGCTCCGCCGCCCGCGCCGCCGCCGGCCTCCCCCCACTGCGGGTCAACGTCAACGTCTCCGCCCGCCAGTTCCGCGACGCCGGCTTCGTGGACGTGGTCCGCCACGCCCTGGACTCCTCCGGCATCGACCCGCGCACCCTCGTCCTGGAACTCACCGAATCCGTCCTGATGCGCCGCGACGACCGGCTGCGCGCCGACATGGACACCCTCGGCGACCTCGGCATCGGCCTCGCCATCGACGACTTCGGAACCGGCTACTCCTCGCTGTCCTACCTGCGGGAGTTCCCGATCTCCCTGCTGAAGATCGACAAGTCCTTCATCGACGGACTCGGCCTCTCCCCCCAGCAGCACGCCCTGGTCGAGGGCATCACCCGGATCGCCGACACCCTCGGCGTCCAGGTCATCGCCGAGGGCATCGAGCACCCGGACCAGCGCGACCTGCTCGCCGCCATGGGCTGCCCGCTCGGGCAGGGGTACCTCTTCGCACACCCGATGGACGGGCCCCGGGCGCGGGCGCTGGTCCGGCGGGCGACGTACGAACCGGCCTGATCCCCGCCCGGCAACCCGGTCCGTGCCGACGGGAGTTCGGACCCGTCAGCACATGGGCGCGAGAGGCTCGACGCCGGGGCGGTCAACTGGGCGGCGCGCGAGGCTACTTGACCAGATGCGGATGCCCGAGATGGGGGGAGGTCGGGAGCGGGTCGATGTGCGCCGACGCGCCGGAGCTTCACCCGGACGAGTGATTGCGACACTCCGCACACTGACGGACACTCGGAGTAATCGGAGGGCTTCTTGAGGCTCTCCCGGCGTAAGGAGTTGCCGCCATGACCGCAACCGAATCCTCCGCCTCCGAGATCCCGCAGATCGCGGACCACTCCCAGCCCACCATCCACCGCGAGAACCTCGCGGACGTCGGCGGCAACGTCGGTGCCGTGTGGCGGGCCTGGTGGACCTGGACCCCGGCGCACGGGATCTTCAACCTCCAGCTCCCGTGGAACGTCATCGGGATCAACTCGACCGTCGTGATCACCGCCTCCGAGATCGACTCCAGCGGGAACCGGTTCGTCGGCGCCGCCGCCTTCCAGGTCTCGAGCATCGCCCCCGGCAACGGCGTGGTGACCTTCAAGATCAACATCGACTGGGGCAGCTCGCTGCCGATGCGCACCGACGTCCTGGTCTTCAACTGACCTGACGCACACGGCCGGAGACCCCACCGGCAAGCGGAGCCCGGGCCCGCGGAACCCCACCGCGCGCCCGGGCTTCGTCGTGACCCGTCATCAGCCCGGGGATGTAGACCCGTGGACCAATGCGGGCGCCCGGGAGATCAATCGGTGGGCCGATGCTGCCGGCCCGCGCCGCGTGACAGCGTTCCCCGCATGGACACCACGCCGTTCACCCGCCCCAACGGACTGACCCGCCGTCGCATGCTGGGCACCGCACTGGCCCTGGGTGCCGCCGCCCCACTCGGCCTGGCCTCCACCGCACGGGCGGCGGACGCCCCCTCCCCCGCCCCGGCCCCCACGCCCGGGCGGATCACCCTGCCCGAGCCCACCGGCCCGCACCGGGTCGGCACGGTCGCCCTGCACCTGCGCGACACCTCCCGGCCGGACCCGTTCGCCGGCCCCGGCCGCTACCGCGAGCTGATGGCGAGCGTCTGGTACCCCGCCCAGCACGCCGGCGACTTCCCGCTCGCGCCCTGGATGACCGACGGCGCCCTGAAGGCCTTCCTGGACGACCAGAACTACCCGCTCCCCGTCACCGCCGGCCCGCTCACCGCCGGGCACGTGGGCGCGCCCGTCCACCGCTTCGGCCAGCGCCTGCCCGTCGTCGTCTACTCCCACGGCGCCCACGCCAACCGGGCCGCCAACACGATCACCGTCCAGGAGCTGGCCAGCCACGGCTACGTCGTGGTCACCGTCGACCACACCTGGGACGCCTTCACCGAGTTCCCCGACGGCCGCGTCCTCACCCCGTGGATCGACGGCGCGCCCAATCTGAGCCCGCGGGACTACGCCGCCGACGCCCGCTTCGTGCTGGACTGCGTCGAGGAACTCGCCGCCGGACGCAACCCCGACGTCGACGGAAAGGCCCTGCCCGACGGCCTGCTCGGCGCCCCCGACCCGCTCGACGTCGGCATGTTCGGCTGGTCCAAGGGCGGCTCGGCGACCGCCGCCGTCATCATGGCCGACCGCCGCGTCCGGGCCGGCCTCAGCATCGACGGGCCGATGGGAGGCATCACCATCACCGACGTCGACCGCCCCTTCCTGATGCTGACCGCCGAGTTCGGCCGCGACCAGAACCCGAACGCGGTGACCTTCTGGAACCACCTGCGCGGCTGGCGGCTCAACATCCAGGCCGACGGCGTCCGCCACCTCTCGTACGAGGACGCCGCGGTGCTGATACCCCAGGTGGGCAAGCTCCTCGGCATCCCCGAGCAGCAGGTCCAGCAGATGGTCGGCACGCTCCCCGCCGACAGCTCCACCCGCATCCAGCAGGCCTACCCGCTCGCCTTCTTCGACCTCCACCTCCGCCACCGCCGCGGCTCCCTGCTCGACGGACCGTCGCCGCGCTTCCCGGAGGTCAGGTTCCTTCCGTGACACCGGCCACGGGGGACGGGACCGGGCGGCCGCGACGGGGGTGCGGCCGCCCGCTCGCGGTGGGTGTCCCGGGACGGGCGGGGACGTCCCCGGGACCCGCGAAGGCTAGCGGGACGGTGGCGCGGGGCCCGAGGTTGGGGTGCTGATCCGTTCCATCCCGCACCGTTCCGGAGGACCCCATGCGTTCCATCGCCCGAAAGACGATCACGGCCGGCGCCACCCTGGTGCTGGCGATGTCGGGGGCGGTGCTCGCGGCCGGCCCGGCCTCCGCCGCCACCAACTGCTACGCGAGCGGCTGCAACGGCCTGGACCCGGCCGCCACCACCTGTGCGGACGACGCCGTCACCGTCTCCACCAGCGGCTCGCTGGAGCTGCGCTACAGCCCGTCCTGTCGGGCCGCGTGGGGGCGCGACCGGTACTCGGTCCCCGGCGAGTTGCTGACCGTCACCAACAGCGCCGGCCAGTCCTACGGCGTCTCCTCGCCCTCGGGCGGCCCCCTCTGGACCCGGATGGTCAACGACGCGGACCTCACCTCGCAGGCCAAGGACACGACCGCCAACGGGTGGGAGCGGACCGGCTCGTACTGACCGGGCACACCCCGGCCCCCGTCGAGCGCTGTGCTCGACGGGGGCCGCGCCGTGTTCGCGGCGGCGTCAGACCGACATGCCCTGGGTGGCGACGGCGGTGGGCGGGGTGGTGCTGCCCGCGGTGGTGCCGAGGGTGTGCTCGACCTTGGCGACGGCGGTGCGGTACTGCATCGAGGCGGTCTGGGAGTCCGACGCCTGGCGCTGGAAGAAGCCGTAGGCCATGGCGACGGTGCCGAAGCGTTCGACGCCGAGGTAGGCGTTGAGCTGGACACCGGCGACGGTGCCGTCGAGGCGGACGGCCGGGGCGTCCGGGCGGTCGCCGAGGGTGACGGGGGTGACGGTGAAGGTCACCGAGTCCTCGGTGCCGGCGTTGAAGGTGATGGTGTGACAGGTCTTGAAGGCGTCGGTGGCGGTGTTGAAGTCGGTGGTCAGCTTGGCCGGGTCCTCGGCGGTGAGGGACTCGATCACCATCGGGTTGCCGTCCTGGCCGTCGAGTTCGGTCTCGGCGTGCGGGGTCCCGGGGCCGGGCGCGGTGGCGTGCGTGTTGATCAGGGCGCTGAGCGCGTCGCAGCCGCTGACCGGGGTCGGGTTCGCGCTGGGGCTGGGGCTGGGGCTCTCGGTGCTGGGGACCTCGGTGTAGCCGGGGCCGACGTCGTCCACGGTGAGCAACGCCGGCTTCAGCTGGTCGGCGGAGGGCAGCGTCGGAGTGGGTGCGTCACCGACGGCGCCGGCCGCCCCGGCGGCAGCGGCCGGGCCCAGGGCGGCCGCAACGACCAGGACGGCGGCGGTGAGGGCGTGGAGAGGCCTCGGGAGAGACATGCTGGCCCCCCGGTCGAGAGTCAGGGCAGGGACAGGACACCAGTCTCCCACCGGGGGTCGGGCCGGGCGCGCGGGCGGGCATCGGCGCACGTCAGCGGGTCGGCAGGTCAGCGGTTCAGCGACCGGGATCGGGAGTCGGGAGGAACAGCGGACCGGGCCCGCGGCGCGGTGCCGCGGGCCCCGGTGCGCCGGGTAGCCCCCCGGCCACCCGACGTCAGATGGTCGCGGCCAGCTCGGTGCCCTGCTTGATGGCCCGCTTGGCGTCCAGCTCGGCCGCCACGTCCGCGCCGCCGATCACGTGCACGGACAGGCCGCGCTCGCGCAGCGCCTCGTCCAGGTCGCGGCGCGGCTCCTGGCCGGTGCAGAGCACCACGGTGTCCACGGGGAGGAGTTGGCGCTCGCCGTCGACGGTGAAGTGCAGCCCGGCGTCGTCGATCAGGTCGTAGGTGGCGCCGGCGACCATGGTGACGCCGCGGTGCTTGAGTTCGGTGCGGTGGATCCAGCCGGTGGTCTTGCCGAGTCCGGCGCCGACCTTGCCGGTCTTGCGCTGCAGCAGGTGGACGCTGCGCGGGGGCGTCGGCCGCTCGGGCGCGCGCAGGCCGCCGCGCTCGCGGTACTCCGGGTCGATGCCCCACTTCGCCTGGAACACCGGCGGGTTGAGGCTCGCCTGGTCGCCCTGGTCGGTGAGGTACTCGGCCACGTCGAAGCCGATCCCGCCCGCGCCGAGGATGGCGACCCGCTCGCCGACCGGTGCGCCGTCGCGCAGCACGTCCAGGTAGCCGAGCACGCTGGGGTGGTCGATTCCCGGGATGTCGGCGGGAGTTCGGGGAGTGACGCCGGTCGCGAGGACGATCTCGTCGTGCCCGGCCCCGGCCAGCTGCTCGGCGGTGACGGTCGCGCCGAGTCGCTGCGTGACGCCCAACTCGGCCAGCCGGGTGCGGAAGTAGCGCAGCGTCTCGTCGAACTCCTCCTTGCCGGGGATACGCCGGGCGATGTTCAGCTGCCCGCCGATGCTCTCGGCGGCGTCGTACAGGGTGACGGCGTGGCCGCGTTCGGCGGCGGAGACGGCGAAGGCGAGGCCGGCCGGTCCGGCGCCGACGACACCGAGGTCCTTGCGCGACCTGGTGGGGGCCAGGACGAGTTCGGTCTCGTGGCAGGCGCGCGGGTTGACCAGGCAGGAGGTGATCTGGAGGTTGAAGGTGTGGTCCAGGCAGGCCTGGTTGCAGCCGATGCAGGTGTTGATGGCCTCGGCGCGGTCCTCGCGCGCCTTGGCGACGAAGTCGGCGTCGGCGAGCAGCGGGCGGGCCATCGAGACCAGGTCGGCGCAGCCGTCGGCGAGCAACTGCTCGGCGGTTTCCGGGGTGTTGATGCGGTTGGTGGTGACCAGCGGGATGCCGACCTTGCCCATCACCCGCTTGGTGACCCAGGCGAAGGCGCCGCGCGGCACGGAGGTGGCGATGGTGGGGATGCGGGCCTCGTGCCAGCCGATGCCGGTGTTGATGATGCTGGCCCCGGCGGCCTCGACGGCCTGGGCGAGCTGGACGACCTCGTCCAGGGTGGAGCCGCCGGGGACCAGGTCGAGCATGGAGAGCCGGTAGACGATGATGAAGTCCTCGCCGACCCGCTCGCGGACCCGGCGGACGATCTCCACCGGGAAGCGCATCCGCCGCTCGTAGGGGCCGCCCCACTCGTCCTCGCGGTGGTTCGTCGCGGCGACGACGAACTCGTTGATCAGGTAGCCCTCGGAGCCCATGATCTCGACGCCGTCGTAGCCGGCCCGGCGGGCGAGTTCGGCGCAGCGGGCGAAGTCCTCGACGGTCTGCTCGACCTGCTCGGCGGTGAGCTCGTTGGGCACGAAGGGGCTGATCGGGGCCTGCAGGGCGCTGGGGGCGACCAGGTCCTTGTGGTAGGCGTAGCGGCCGAAGTGCAGGATCTGCAGGGCGATCTTCCCGCCGGCGGCGTGCACGGCGTCGGTGATCACCCGGTGCTCGTCGGCCTCCTCCTCGGTGGTCAGCATCGCGCCGCCCGCCCAGGGGCGCCCGGCCTCGTTGGGGGCGATGCCGCCGGCGACGATGAGGCCGACGCCGCCGCGGGCGCGCTCGGCGTAGAAGGCGGCCATCCGCTGGTAGCCGCCGGGGGCCTCCTCCAGGCCGACGTGCATCGAGCCCATGATCACCCGGTTGGGCAGGGTGGTGAAGCCGAGGTCGAGCGGGCTGAGCAGGTGCGGGTAGCGGCTGCTGCCGGGGGTCGCACTCATCGACGTCTCCTGAGGGGGCGGCCGGGGGGAGGTGCCTCCCGGATGGTTACCGCAGAGTAGGGGACGGCCGCCGCGCTATGCAACTAGTTGCATAGCCTTCGCTCGGCGCGGACGCCCGTACCGTCCGCGCCCCGGCCCGGCGGCGTATCGTCGTGTCCCGACATCACCGACGGCACTGTCGGCGGGCTCGGGAGAGGGGGCGACCGTGCGGGGTGGCTCGGTGGCCGTGGTCGGGGGCAGCATCGCCGGGAGCGCGTTCGCCGGGGCGGCGGCCCGGCTCGGCGCGGAACGGGTCGTGGTGCTGGAACGCAGCCCGGGCCGACTGGAGGACCGCGGGCTGGGGATCTGCACCCACAACGACCGCTTCGCCGAACTCGTCGACGCCGGCCATCTCGCCCCGGACACCCGGCGCCACCGGCTCACCGTGCGCAGCTGGGTCACCCGGGAGCCGGCCGGCCACGGCGACGGCCCGCACGGGCGCGGGCGACTGCTCTGGGCCCAGCCGTTCCCGTTCCACTCCCACCACTGGGCGGTGCTCTGGCAGGCCCTGCGCGAGAGCGCGCCCGCGGCGGTGGAGTACCGGCTGGGCAGCACGGTCACCGCCGTCGGCAACGCCAGTGACGATGGCGATGGTGGCGGCGCCTGGACCGAGCAGGCCGACGGCACCCGCACCCCGTACGACCTGGTGATCGGCGCGGACGGCTACCGGTCGGTGGTCCGCGCGGCCGTCTGCCCGCAGGCCCTGCCGGAGTACGCCGGGTACGTGTGCTGGCGCGGCAGTTTCGACTCCGCGCTGCTGGCCGAACTGCCCGGTGGGGCCGGGGTCTGGCCGGAGGAGGAGTGCATCACGGTCTGCTACCGCGGCGGCCAGGTGGTGATCTACCGCATCCCCGGGCTCACCCCCGGCACCACCCAGGTGAACTGGGTGTTCTACGCCCCCACCCCGGACTGGCTGCGCCTGGACGGCCCCACCGCCATCGCCGCGGGCGCCCTCAGCGACGAACAGCTGGAGGGGCTACGGCAGTTCGCCGAGCGGCGGCTGCCGCCGTACTGGGCCGGCGTGGTCGCGCTGACCCCGCGCGAACGGACCCTGCTGCAGCCGGTCTACGACCTGGCGACCCCGCACCGCACGGCCGGCCGGCTGCTCATCGGCGGGGACGCGGCGACCATCGTCCGCCCGCACAACACCAGCGGCGCGGTGAAGGCCCTGCAGGACGCGCACGCCTTCGAGCAGGCCGGGCGGCGGCTCGGCGGTGGTTCGTGGGCGCCGTTGCTGGCCGCCTACGACCGCGAACGGACCGCGGCCGGGCTGGAGTTGGTGAACCTGGGCCGGACCCTGGGCCGGGCGCAGGTCACCGGGGCGCCCGACTGGTCGGCCATGGACGAGCCGGCGATGACCGCCTGGTGGCGGGAACAGCTCAGCGGCAGCGGCGGTTTCGGCGGCCACGCGCTCGGGCGGACCGGCTAGGACAGGCCCTGGGGCAGTCTCTGAGCCGGCCCGCCCGTCGAGCTGCGTGGATCAGACGTTCACGCCGTAGTCGGTGGCGATGCCGCGCAGGCCGGAGGCGTAACCCTGGCCTATCGCCCGGAACTTCCACTCGGCGCCGCTGCGGTACAGCTCGCCGAAGACCATCGCGGTCTCGGTCGAGGCGTCCTCGGTCAGGTCGTAGCGGGCGATCTCCTGCCCGTTGGCCTGGTTGACGATCCGGATGAAGGCGTTGCGGACCTGGCCGAAGTTCTGCAGCCGGGCGTCGGCGTCGTAGATCGACACCGGGAAGACCACCTTGGCGACGTCGGCCGGCACCCGGGCCAGGTCGACCTTGATCTGCTCGTCGTCGCCGTCGCCGCCACCGGTCAGGTTGTCGCCGCTGTGCTCGACCGAACCCTCGGGGCTGCGCAGGTTGTTGAAGAAGACGAAGTGCTGGTCCGAGACCACCTTGCCGAGCGCGTTGCACAGCAGCGCACTGGCGTCCAGGTCGTAGTCGGCCCCGGTGGTGGTGCGCACGTCCCAGCCGAGGCCCACGATCACGGCGCTCAGACCGGGCGCCTCCTTGCTCAGCGAGACGTTGCCGCCCTTGGCCAGCGAAACTCCCACAATGCCCTCCTCGGATCTCTCCCTGCGGACGAATCTACAGCACTGTAGAGATCACGAGAATCCGCCTGCAGGCGGGCCCCGGCCCGGGGATTTCTCAGGGGCGCGGGAGGGAACCGCCAGTTCACCTGCCGGGGCGCCCGGGCCACGGGGCAGACCTAGACTGGCGGTGAATCGCCTCAAGCCCGGTGGCCGCCTCGATCCGAGGCCTTCGCGGGAGGTTCCCATGCGCCAGCGGTACAGCTTCCACCTCGACCGGAGCGGGCACTCCGTCACCGTCAACGTCCGCTCCGGATGGATCACCGAGACCGAGCTGCTGGTGGACGGCAAGGAGTGCGCCTTCCACCGCGTCCACGGCCACGGCAGCTACCCGCTGACCCTGTCCGGCCAACTCGCCGAGGAGCCGCCGCGGCCGCTGTCCGTACGGCTGGACCGCACGGGCCGGGCGGAGCACCCGCTGGCCTGCGTGCTGGAACTCGCGGGCGCCGAGCACCCGATGCCGGAACGCACCGCCCGCTGAACCGCCATGCCCGAGACGCCGGCGGGCGAACGGGCCCGCAGCACCCGGGTCGAGCCGGACCTCGCCCCGTTCCCCCGGGCTGGCTGAGCCCCGACCGCGCCCTGCGGCGCGAGGGCCCGCGACGGGCCGCTACCCCGCCGCGAGCTCCGCGATGATCTCCTCGACCGCCCCCCGGGCCCGCTCGGCGTCCTCGGCCACCAGGCCGATCCTGGTACGGCGGTCGAGGACGTCGGCGGCGTCCAGCGCGCCCTCGTGGGTGACCGCGTACGCGACCTCGGCGCGGGTGACCTCCAGGCGCTCCGCCACCGGCGTCAACTCCCCCGCCGCCAGCACCTCGTGGGCCGCGCCGCCGTGCCGGGCGCGCAGCGCCGCGGGCACCGCGCCGGCCGGGGTCGGGCGGCTGTCGCGGTGGCCGGGGGCGCCGACCAGCGGCAGGCGGGCCGTCCAGCAGGTGCGGGCGGGCAGGCCGCGCAGCCGGACGGCGGCGTCCACCGCGTCCTCGGCCATCCGCCGGTAGGTGGTGAGCTTGCCGCCGACCACGGTGATCATCCCGGACGGGGACTCCAGCACCGCGTGCTCGCGGGAGATGTCGGCGGTGCTGCCGCCCCCGGTGTCGATCAGCGGGCGCAGTCCGGCGTAGGCGCCGCGCACGTCCGCCCTGGTGAGCGCGGTGGCGAGGGCGCCGTTGACGGTGTCCAGGAGGAAGCTCAGCTCGGCCTCGGTGGGCTGCGGCTGGTCCGGGATCGGGCCCGGCGCGTCCTCGTCGGTCAGCCCGATCGCCACCCGGCCGAGCTGCTGCGGCAGCGCGAAGACGAAGCGGCTGGTGGAGCCGGGGACGGGCACGGTGAGCGCGGCGACCGGGTACCCAAGGGCCGCGGCGTCCACCAGCAGATGGGTGCCGCGGCTGGGCCGCAGCTTGATCGAGGTGTCCACCTCGCCCGCCCACACGCCGGTGGCGTTGACGACCGCGCCCGCGGTGACGGTCAGGGTCTGGCCGCTCAGCGCGTCGACCAGCCGGGCGGAGGTCCCGGTCACCTCCTGCGCCCGCACCCGGGTCAGCACGCTCGCCCCGTACTGCGCGGCGGTGCGCGCCAGCGCGACCACCAGACGTGCGTCGTCCACGAGTTGGCCGTCGTGCGCGACCAGCGCTCCGCGCAGGCCCGCCGTCCGGACTCCCGGGACCAGCTGCCGAGTGCGGGCCGCGTCGATCCGGCGCATCCGGGGCAGCAGTGCCCCCGGCGTCCCGGCGCCCAGCCGCAGCGCGTCCCCGGCGTGGAAGCCCGCGCGGATCAGCGAGGCCTGGCCCGGGCGCAGCAAGTCCGGGAGCAGCGGCACCAGTTGTGGCAGTGCGCGGACCAGGTGCGGGGCGGTACGGGTCATCAGCACGCCGCGTTCGACGGCGCTCTCCCGGGCCACCTTGACCCGCCCGGAGGCGAGGTAGCGCAGGCCGCCGTGCACCAGCTTGGAACTCCAACGGCTCGTTCCGAAGGCGAGGTCGCGGGCTTCGACCAGGACGGTCCGCAGGCCGCGCGCGGCGGCGTCCAGCGCCACCCCGGCGCCGGTGACCCCGCCGCCGATCACCAGCAGGTCGACGTGCGGGTCGTCGGCGAGCGCGTCGAGCTCCACCGTCCGGCGGACGCCGTTGAGTCGGGTGGTGCCCGCGAACGGGCCTGCGGTGGGACGGCCTGCGGTGGAGGTCATGGGGCGAGGTATCCGTTCAGCGCTCTGGCCAGTTCGCGCCGCCAGGCCGCCTCGGGCAGCAAGGAGGCGACCATGCGGTGCGACTGGACGGTGGACTGGGCGATCAGCAGGACCATGGCGGCCAGTTCGGTCGGCTCGCCGGCCCGGACCGAACCCTCGGCCTGCCCCTGCTCGATGCCGGTGCGCAGCGCCTCCAGCAGGCCGCGCTGGCTGGCGCCGAGCCGCTCGACCACGTACCGGAGCAACAGGTCGGAGTCGTCGGAGTGGAGCAGCGCGCCGAGCACCGGGTGGTCGCGCAGCCGTACGGCGACCTCGACCACCCGGTCCACGAAGGTCTCCCGGTCGTGGACGTCCAGCGAGGTGCCCTCCAGGGTGGCCAGGATCTCGCGGGTGAGCAGCGCGCCGATCACCGCCTGGACGTCCGGCCAGCGCCGGTAGACGGTCGGGCGGCTGACCCCGGCGCGGCGCGCGATCTCCGCCAGCTGGGTGCGGCGGACGCCGAGGTGGACGATCAGGTCGGCGGCGGCGTCCAGGATCGCGTCGTCGGTGCTGCGCGGCGCTCCGGCCGTGGCGTTACTACTTGACATGATGTGTGAAACTGTAACGCATGGCACCTGAGACGCAAGCAGGGGCAGCCGGCGCCGCGCTGCCGCTCCCCCCGATGAAGTGGGACGCCTGGGGCGACCCGGCCCTCGCCAAGGAGCTGTCCGCGGACATCAAGGGACTGCTCGCCGCCGCCCTCGGCGTCACCGGCGACGCCGCCCCCGGGCCGAGCGCCGCCGAGGTCGTGCTGCGTCCGTCCCGGATCACCGCCGACGCCCTGGAGGCGCTCGCCGCCGCCGTCGGCGAGACGCACGTCAGCGCCGCCGACGCCGACCGCCTGCCCCGGGCCGGCGGCAAGTCCACCCCCGACCTGCTGCGCCGCCGCAGCCGCGAGCCGCAGGACGCGCCCGACGCCGTGGTCGTGCCCGGCGACGAAGCCGAGATCGCCGCCGTGCTGGCCGTGTGCGCCGAACGCCGGATCGCCGTCGTCCCGTTCGGCGGCGGCACCAGCGTGGTCGGCGGCCTGGACCCCGAGCGCGGCGGCCTCGAAGCCGTCGTCTCGCTCGACCTGCGCCGCCTCGACCGCCTCCACGCCCTCGACGAGACCTCCGGCGAGGCCGTCCTCGGCGCCGGCCTCACCGGGCCCGCAGCAGAAGCACTGCTCGCCGAACGCGGCTGGGAACTCGGCCACTACCCGCAGAGCTTCCGCTTCGCCACCATCGGCGGCTTCGCGGCCACCCGCTCCTCCGGCCAGGACTCCGCCGGCCACGGGCGCTTCGACGAGATGGTCCGCGGCCTGCGCGTGGTCACCCCCGCCGGGACGCTCGAACTCGGCCGCGGCCCCGCCTCCGCCGCCGGCCCCGATCTGCGCCAGCTCTTCCTCGGCTCCGAGGGCACCCTCGGCGTGATCACCGCCGTCCGCCTGCGCGTCCACCCGCTGCCCGCCGTCAAGGCCCACGAGGCCTGGAGCTTCCCCGACTTCGCCACCGGGACGGCGGCGCTGCGCGCCGTCGAACAGCAGGGCACCGGCCCGACCGTCATCCGGCTCTCCGACGAGGCCGAGACCATGGTCAACCTCGCCATGACCGAGCAGATCGGCGGCTCCCCGGCGGTCAGCGGCTGTCTGGCCGTCACCGTCTTCGAGGGCGACGCCGAACAGGTCGCCGCCCGGCACGACCTCACCCGCGAGGTCCTGCTCGCCGCCGGCGGCAGCTCGCTCGGCGAGGCGCCCGCCCGCGCCTGGGAGCACGGCCGGTTCAGCGCCCCCTACCTGCGCGACTCGCTGCTCAACGCGGGCGCGCTGTGCGAAACCCTGGAGACGGCGGCCAGTTGGAGCGACCTGGCCCAGCTCCGTACGGCCGTCACCGAGGCCCTGACCGGCGCCCTGCCCGGCGCGCTCGTCCTGTGCCACGTCTCGCACGTCTACCCGACCGGCGCCTCGCTCTACTTCACCGTCGTCGCCGCCCTCGGCGAGGACCCGCTCACCCGGTGGGGCGCCGCCAAGCGGGCCGCCGGTGACGCCATCATCGGCGCGGGCGGCACCATCACCCACCACCACGCGGTCGGCGCCGACCACCGGCCCTGGATGACCGAGGAGATCGGCGACCTCGGCGTGCGCATCCTGCGCGCCGTCAAGGCCGAGCTCGACCCCGCGGGCATCCTCAACCCCGGCAAGCTGATCCCCTCATGAGCGAGCGCAGCATGGGGGCACCCCCGGCCGGAGGCTGGGGGAGAGTCGTCGAAAGGGGCGGGCGGGCGAATGCCCCTGGCGAGCGAAGCGAGGCGGGCGCATGAGGCCGAGAACCGTCCGCAGGGTCGCCGTTCTCACCAACCCGGCGGCGGGCATCGGGCACGCCGGACCCGCCGCCCACCGGGCCGTCGCCCGGCTGCGCGCCCTCGGCGTCGAGGTCGAACCGCGGGCCGGGCGCTCCGCCGACGACGCCGTCCGCCTCGCCCGCGAGGCGGCGGCCGGCGGGGCGGACGCGGTGGTCGTGGTCGGCGGCGACGGCATGATCAACCTCGCCCTCCAGGCCCTCGCCGACGGCACCGTCCCGCTCGGCGTCATACCGGCCGGCACCGGCAACGACCACGCCCGCGAGTACGGCCTGCCGCTCGACGACCCCGAGGCCGCCGCCGAGGTCATCGCCGCCGGGCGGGTGAGGAGCATCGACCTCGGCCGGATCACCGGTCCGGACGGCGCCGTCCGCTGGTACGGCTCGGTCCTCGCCACCGGCTTCGACTCCCTGGTCAGCGACCGCGCCAACCGGCTGCGCTGGCCCCGCGGCCGGATGCGCTACAACCTCGCCATCCTCGCCGAGTTCGCCAACCTGCGGCCCCTGCCGTTCCGGATCACCCTCGCCGACGGCACCGTCATCGAACGCGACCTCACCCTCGCCGCCGTCGGCAACACCCGCAGCTACGGCGGCGGCATGCTGATCTGCCCCGCCGCCCTCCCCGACGACGGCCTGCTCGACGTCACCCTGGTCGACGCCATGCCCCGCCTGCGGATCGCCCGCTTCTTCCCCACCCTGTTCAAGGGCACCCACATCCACCACCCCGAGGTCACCACGCTGCGCACCGCATCCCTGCGGATCGCGTCCCCGGGCATCACCGCCTACGCCGACGGCGAGTTCATCACCGCCCTCCCGATCGAGGTCACCGTCCGGCGGGAGGCGCTGCGACTGCTGGTGCCCTGATCCCTCAAGCGTTCCCCGGGCAGCGGCGGCCGCCCGGGGAACTCAGGCCTCGCCCCCGTCGGTAGGCGACGGCCTCCGCCGCGTCCTCCGGGCCACTGCTGCTGCTCGGCCGGCCGCTGCTCGCCCTCGCGGCCGCCCGCGCCGGTCGCCCTGTTCGCCCTGGTGCTGGTGCTCGGTGCGCTGTCCTTCGCGGTCGGCGGCACGCTGATCACCCGGGTCCGGTACGAGGCCGCCGGCCCCGCCCTGGCCGGCGCCTACGCGGCGGCCGCCCTCAACGTCGGCGCCACGGTGGACCCGCTGCTCGCCGCGGTCCGGCCCAGGGGCGACCGAGCCGGCTCAAAGCCGGATGCCGCCGAGCTGCCGGATCATGGTCAGGTCGTCGCGGATCGCCCAGCGTTCCGCGATCCGACCGCCCCGCAGGCGGTAGGCGAAGGCGGCCTCACGGGCGTAGTCGCCGTGGTGGGTGGGGAAGCCGAGGAAGTCGCCACCCGTCCAGTGGCCGACCCGCAGGCCGAACTGGACCACCAGGTCGTGCTCGGCGACGGTGCGGCAACTGCGCCAGTGGTCGTCCTCGAACCGCCCGGCCGCCGTGGACAGGAACTCCCGGGTGCCCTCCAGCCCGGCGGGCCGGCTGGGGTCCAGGGCGTGGTTGACCAGGTCCGGAGTGCAGAGCTCGTCCAGGAGGCCGATGTCCCGGGCCCGGACCACCGCGTCGAAGCGCTCCACGACCTGCTTGTTGACCTCGGCGCTCATCGCGTCCACCTCCTGCGGGCAGCGGCCAGGGCCCCCTCACCTCGACCCTCCCACCGGCGCCCCGCAGAAGCCATTCCGGGAGCGGGCGGCCATTCCCCGGCGGGAATCGTCCGGTGACGACGCCGCTTCGAGGATGGGGGCACACAGTGACCGACCGAACCCGTGAAGGAGCCGACCATGACCACCAGTGCCCAGCAACTCGCCGACCGTTACGCCGCCTTGTGGACGGAGCCCGACGCCGGCCTGGGAGATGGTGTCCGTCGAGACCGGTGAACTCGCGGGTGGCGGCGTGGAGTTCGTCCTCCTCGACGCCGCCGGGCGGATCACCGCCGACTACCGGTTCCCCGGGCTCTGAGCAGCAGCTCCGCCGTCCGCGCGTCCGCGGGCAGGAAGGCCTCCAACTTGAGCTCGGCGAGCGTGACGTCGACGGCAGTGGCGAAGGTGGTCACCGTCGTCATCAGGTGCAGCTCGCCGAGCCCGGTCCGCAGCTCCAGCGGCACCGCGAAGCCCAGGTGCTGGTCGCCGACCATCGCTTCGGGCACGTAGGTGCTCAACTCCTCGTGCAACTCGCCCAGATGGCGGGTGCGTTCGACGATGTGCCGGGCCCAGGCGGCGAAGTTGCGGATGCGCGGCGCCAGCCCGTCCGGGTGCAGGGCGAGCCGGTAGGCGTTGGTGCCGGGCCCGACCAGTCGCGGGTCGGCGCCCGCCGTGATCACGTCCAATGCCTCGTTGGCCGCCACCACGTCGCCGCGCCGGTCGACCACCAGCGCGGGGTACGGCAGGTGCCCGGCGAGGAGGTGGTCGATGGCCGCCCGGACGTGTGCCAACCGCGGCCCGTCCAGCGGCGTCTCCGGGTAGACGGGGGCGTAACCGGCCGCCACCAGCAGCTCGTTGCGTTCGCGCAGCGGCAGGTCGAGCGACTCGGCGAGCCGCACCACCATGCCCCGCCCGGGCACGGAGCGGCCGGACTCGATGAAGCTGAGGTGCCGCTGGGTGGTGCCCGCCCGGGTGGCGAGGTCGAGTTGGCTGAGCCGGCGGTCGGTGCGGCGCTCGCGCAGCGCCCGGGGGAAGTCCATTCCCCACTTCTATCCGGGTGCCGCGCGCCCCGCCATTCCCGCGGGGGAATTGAGCCCATGCCGCACCACGGCGCAGGATCGGCGGCATGGACATCGGTGTTTTCCTCCCCACCGGCCAGGCCCAGTGGCAGCCCGCCGGCGACCCGCGCGACCTGATCGGACTCGCCCGCCGGGCCGAGGAGTCGGGCTTCGCCTCGCTCTTCGTCAACGACTCCCTGCTCACCCCGCGGATCGAACCGCTCACCATGCTGGCGGCGGTCGCCCCGGTGACGGAGCGCATCCGGCTCGGCACCGGCGCGCTGCTGCCGGTGCTGCGCCGCCCGGTGCAGGCCGCGCAGGCGCTGGCCTCGGTGGACCTGCTCTCCGGCGGACGGCTGACGGTCACCGTCGGGGCGGGCTTCCCGGGCCGCTTCGGGCAGCCGCTGCACGAGCTGTCCCAGGTGCCGTGGGAGCGCCGCTTCGCCCGGCTGGACGAGACGGTCGCGCTCTGGCGGGCGCTGTGGGCCGGGGCGACGGAGTTCCACGGCGAGTTCCACTCCTTCCCCGAACTCCCGCCCGCCACACTCCCGTTCCGCCCCGACGGACCGCCGGTCTGGCTCGGCGGCGCGACCCCGTCGGCGCTGGCCCGGACCGGGCGCCGCTACGACGGCTGGCTGCCCTACCCGCCCCAACCGGCCGACTACGCCGCCGGGTTGGCGGGCGTCCGCCGGGCCGCCCGCGAGGCCGGGCGCCCGCCGGAGGCCGTCACCCCGGCGCTGTTCGTCAACGTCCGAATCGACGACGACGCCGAGGCGGCCCGCCGCACCATGGACGCCTACGGCCGCTCCAACTACGGCCTGCCGCTGGAGGAGGTGGAGCGGATCCAGGCGATCGCCATGGGCACCCCCGAGCAGGTCGCCGCCACCCTGCGCCGCTACACCGAGGCGGGCGCCGAACACGTCGTCGCCCGGCTCGGCGCGCTCGACCTCGCGGACCAGTACGAGCAGTTGGAGCGCCTCGCCGCGCTCACCCGCCCCGGGTCGTGGTGATGGGACGAAGCGTGCCGGAGGGCGGCGCGGCAGTCGCCCTCCGGCAGCGGGCCGTTCGGGTGTGACCGGCTCACTCCACGGTGAAGTCGGCCATCATCGCCATGCCCTCGTGCTCCAGGTCGTGGCAGTGCAGCAGGTACGTCCCCGCGTAGTCGGTGAAGCGCACCAGCACCTCCACCGCCTCGGCGGGGCGCGGCCGCCGCTACACCGGGTCGGCGGCGATCCCGAGGTAGGCGGCGCGCAGTTCGGCGAGCAGCGGGTGGGCGGGGTCGAAGGCGGTGCCGTCGACGGCCGCCAGCGGGCGCGGGCCGACGCCCGCGTTGAGCGCGAAGGCCGCGTCGAAGCGCGCCAGGTCGGCGGCGCGGACCGGCTCGCGGGACTGCGGGCCGTCGTAGGCCCCGGCCAGCAGCGCCTCGGTGACGCCGGGCAGGCTGGGGCCCGTGGGCCGCACCAGCCGGTCTCCGGCCAGGAAGGCGACGTTCCAGGTCGCGCCCTCGGTCACCAGACCGTCCTCGTCGATGAGCAACACGTCGTCGTACCCGGCGAGTTGGGCGGTGCGACGGTGGTGGACCAGGCCGAACAGGCCGACGTGCTTCACCTCGGGCAGTTCCCGCCGATAGGCCACCGTGCGCACCCGCAGCGGGGCGGGCTCGGCGGTCGCGGCCGGACGGGTGGTCACCAGCAGGGCGGGGGTGGCGGGGGCGGCGGGGCGTTCCAGGCCGAGCGCGGGGTCGTAGCCGGTGACCCGGACGATCACCGGGGAGCCGTCGGCGGGCAGCACCGCGCGGATCCGCTCCCTGACCACCGCCCGGTCCAGCTCGGCGGCGAACAGCGCCCGGCAGTCCCGGACCAGCCGGTCCAGGTGCAGCGCCAGACCGCGGACGCCGCCCGCCTCGACCCGCAGCGTGGTGAAGTGCCCGTAGTTCAGCAGCCCCAGGGCGGCGAGCCGCGCCGGGTCGGCGGGCGCGCCGTCGATCTCGATCTCAGTCATCGCCCGAGTCTGCCAGCCGCGGGGAGACCAGGGGCGTCGACTCCGGCAGCACCACCGGCCGGTACGGGCTGACGACCGTGCGGCCCGACGCCCGGGCCGCCCGTTCGAACTCCTCGATCCTGGACGCCAGCCCCTCCGGCTCGCCCGCGTCCGCCCAGCGCCACGCCTCCGCCCACCACTGCGGCCCGCGCACCAGCGGACGGCCCGCCAGCGCCAGGTACAGCGCCAGCGTGGAGCGGGCGTACTCGTGCACCCAGCCGTCACAGCCCCGGTAGTCCGCCGTCTCGTCCAGCCGCAGCCAGCGGCCCTCCTGCCCGGCGGCCAGTATCGGCACCCAGCCGCGCTGCCGGTCGGCGACCAGCAGGAGCAGCCGCCCGTCCTCCTCGCGCACCCGGTGGAGCGGCAGTTGGGGCATCCGGGCGAGCGACAGCGAGCGCTTCCAGCCCACCACCCACAGCCCGCGGCGCAGGTAGTAGCGGACGGCCGACTGCCAGGTCCAGTGCGCCTCCAGCCGGAAGCCCGGCAGGCCCTCGGCGGTGGCCGCCGCGTACACCTCGTCCAGCGCGGCGGCCGCCAGCCCCTGGCCACGCGACCGCGGCCGCACGTACAGGGAGGACACGGCGAGCTGGCTCGGGCCCCTGGTCCAGTTGTCCACCGCGACCGTCCCGGCGACCGCACCCCGGTCGTCCCGGATCCAGTACCGGCGCCGGTACAGCTCCCCGCCGGGCCACTCCCGGCCGCTCTCCCCCAGCCGCTCCCGCCAGTCCCGCTCGGCCTGCGGCGCCAGCGCGTCCGGGTCCACCGGCTCGCCCAGCTCGCCCTCCACCAGGGACGCCAAGTCCCAGCGGGCGAACCGTCGCTCCTCAGCCTCGACGGCCGCCCGCAACCGCACCCCCGCCGCCAACCGGTCCTGCGCCCGCTCGACCGCCGCATCCCACGACCTCACCACGGGGGCCACCCTAGCGGCCCTCCGGGCACGACCGGTAATCCACCGGGCACCGAACGTCAGCCCCACCACCCCAGGTCGGCCGCGACCTTCGCCTGCGCTGCGGCGACCTCCTCGGCGGTGGAGGCGGTGGAACCCCGCGGCTCGGGATCCACGTCGCACTCCGGCCGGGTCGACAGGTCGGCCGGCGCCTGCGCGCCCAGTCCGCCCGCCCTCCCCAAGTCCGTCACCCGGCCGCCCCCGAGCGTCCGAGGACCCTCCGGGTCGCGAGGGCCGCGGCCCTGCGGGGGCGGGCGAGGGCGACGGCGGCGATCACCAGGATGCCGCCGGCCAGGGCGTTCCAGCCGACCGGTTCGGCGAGCAGGGCCGCGCCGAGCGCGGTGGACCACAGGGGCATGACGTAGGTGACGGCGGAGGCGACGGCGGTGCCGGCCGTACGGACCAGGCCGAGGTTGAGCAGGTAGGCCAGGCCCGTGCCGAGCGCGCCGAGCAGCAGCAGGGCGGCGGCGGCCGGGCCGCCCGGCCAGTGCGGGAGGCCCGCGGCGGCCGGGGCGATCAGGGCCAACTCGGCGGTGGCGCAGGTGATCTGGAGGGTGGAGAGGGTGGTGACGGTCTCCGGGCGGCCGGACAGGAAGCGGCGCAGGTAGGCGAAGCCCGCGCCGTAGCAGCAGGCGGCGGCCAGGCAGGCGAGGGCGCCGACGGTCTCGCCGGAGCCGAGGCCGTGCCAGACCCCGAGCACGGTGAGCACGCCGACGAAGCCGAGCCCGAGGCCGGCGAGCCGGCGGGCGCCCGGGCGGCGCTCCTCGGGGACGCTCAGCACCGCGAACAGCAGGGTGAACAGCGGGGTGGTCGCGTTCATCACCCCGGCGAGCACCGAGCTGACCCTGGTCTCGCCGAACGAGAACAGGGTGAACGGCACGGTGTTGAGCAGCACCGCGACCACCGCCGAGTGCCCCCACAGCACCCGGTCGCGCGGGGCCCGCTCGCCGCGCAGCAGCAGCACCGTCCACAGCGTGGCGGCGCCCAGCGCGCTGCGCGACAGCGCCACCCACAGCGGCGGCACGCCCGCCTCGACCGCCACCTTGATCAGGGCGAAGCTGGCGCCCCAGATCGCCGACAGTGCCACGAAGCCCGGCAACCAGCGCCGCACCCCGACCACCTCCCCGTCCGTTCCCACTTCCGTGTGCTGGACAGAGCGTGGCCCGGCGGCGGAACATGAGTCCAACAAGTGGCAGTGCCGGAAGGATGAGCAACTCTCATGGCCTCGGAGGTCAACCTGGCCCAGCTCCGGGCGCTGGTCGCGGTCGCCGACACCGGCGGCTTCGGCGCGGCCGCCGACGAGCTGGGCATCAGTCAGTCCGCCGTGTCGCACGCCGTGGCCGCGCTGGAGCGCTCGCTCGGCGCCCCCGTGCTGCGGCGCCGCACCCCGTGCCGGCCCACCCCGCTCGGCGAGCAGGTGCTGCCGCACGCCCGCACCGCCGTCGCCTCCGCCGCCGCCGTGCGCGCCATCGCCACCCGGCACTCCGGCGGCCTCACCGGCACCGTACGGCTGGCGGCCCCGACCACCGTCTGCCAGGCGCTGCTGCCCGGGCTGCTGCGGGACTGGGAGGCGGCGTACCCGCAGCTCACCGTACGGGTCTTCGAGGGCGAGGACGCCGAGCTGCCCACCTGGCTGGAGGCCGGCACGGTGGACGCCGCCGTCCTGGTCGACGCCGGGTCGCCACCGCCCGGGGCGGTCACGCTCGGCGCCGACTCGATGCACGCGCTGCTGCGCCGCGACCACCCGCTGGCCGGTCAGGAGTCCATCCACGTCGCCGAGTTGGAGGACGACGACTTCCTGCTCTCGGAGGGCGGCTGCGAACGCCACATCCGCGAGGCCTACCGCCGGGCCCGCACCCGCTTCGCGCCGCGCCACCGCATCCGCGACCTCAACACCCTGATCGGCATGGTGCACGCGGGCGTCGGCGTCTCGGTGATGCCGGCGCTGGCGCTGACCATGCTGCCGCCCGACTGCGTCCTCGTCCCGATCCGGCCCGCCGTGCACCGGACCCTGACCCTCACCGGGCCGACCGGCCGCCCCTGGTCCCCGGCGGTCACCGGCCTGCTCGCCGGGGCGGCGGTGACCGTCCCGGCCTGAGCGGCGCTTTTCGGCGCCACGGGCGGGGCCGGTGGAGCTTTTCGTCGTTCCGGGCGGGCGCTACTGGCGGAGGAGGCCGTCCGGACCGAGGGTGGCGACGTCCCGACCGCCCTATCCCGGAGCACTCCCATGCCCGTCCACCCGCACCGCCGACTCGCGCTCTGCGCACTGCTCACCGCCGAGGCGATGAACCTGCTGGACGCGACCGTCGTCCAGGTCGCCGCACCGCTGATGCGCGCGGACCTGGGCGGCCCGGTGGCCGCCGTGCCCTGGCTGACCTCCGCCTACACCCTGCCGTTCGCCGTCCTGCTGCTCACCGGCGGCCGGCTCGGCGACCGGTTCGGACGGCGCCGGGTGTTCCGGACCGGCGTCACCGTCTTCCTGCTCGCCTCCCTGGCCTGCGCCTGCGCCCCCACCCTCGGTGCGCTGCTCGCCCTCCGGGCCGTCCAGGGCGGCGCGGCCGCCGCGATCGTGCCGCAGACCATCGGCCTGATCAGGGCCATGTACCGGGGCGAGGAGACGGCCCGGGCGCTCGGCGCGATCGGACCGGTGATGGGGCTCGCGGCGGTGACCGGGCCGGTGCTCGGCGGGCTGCTCACCCACGCCGACCTGTTCGGCTCCTCCTGGCGCGCCGTCTTCCTGGTCAACCTGCCGCTCTCGCTCGCCGTCCTGGCACTCGCCCCGCTGCTCGCCGAGGACCGCGCCCCGCGCCGCCCCGGCCTCGACCCGGTCGGCGGCGCGCTCGCCGCGTCGGCGACCGGGCTGCTGGTGCTGCCGCTGCTGGACGGGGCGCCCTGGCCGCTGACGGCCGCCGGGGCGGCGCTCGCGCTCGCCTTCGTCGGCCACCAGCGGCACGGCGCCCGGCGCGGCGCGGACACCCTGGTGGAGCCGAGCCTGTTCCGCTCGGTGCGCTTCCCAGCCGCCCTGCTCGCCCTGGCGCTGGCCTTCGCGGTCACCACCGGGCTCACCGTGGTCGTCGTGCTGCAACTCCAACTCGCCGCCGGAGCCGATGCGTTGGCCTGCGGACTGACCCTGCTGCCGATGTCGGCGGGGCTCGCGGCCGGCTCGCTGTGGGCGGGCGGTTCGCTGGTCCGGCGGTACGGGGCGCGGGTGATGCCCGCCGGGCTGGCCGTGCTGACGGTGGGACTGCTGGCCACCGTCGCCGCCTACCGCACCGGCGAACGGCCGGGGTCGCTGCCGTACGCGCTCGCGGTGGTCGGCCTCGGGCAAGGCCTGTTCACCCCGGCCTTCTTCACCACCGCCCTGCGACCGCTGCGGCCCCAGGAGACCGGCTCGGCGGCGGGCCTGCTCAACGCCGTCCAACAGCTCGGCGCCACCGTGGGCGTGGCCCTGCTCGGGCGCGTCTACCTGGCCGTCCCCGACGCCGCCGGGGCGCAGCGGGCCTGCTGGGCTGCGGCGGCGGCACTCGCGGCCGTCGCGGCGGCAGCACGGTGGATGACCACGCCCGGACCGGCCGGGGCGGCAGAATCGGACGACCGCACCGCCGACCACCGGGAAGCCACGCATGCTTGATGAGCTCGACCGTGCCCTCGTCCACGCCCTGCGGGTGGACGGGCGCGCGCCGTTCAGCCGGATCGCGGCGGTGCTCGACGTCTCGCCGCAGACCGTCGCCCGCCGCTACCGGCGGCTGCGGTCCGAGGCCGGGCTCCGGGTGGTCGGGCTGGCCGACCCGCACCGGGCCGGACGGGCCCAGTGGCTGGTGCGGCTGACCGCCGGGCCGCACACGGCGCAACGGCTCGCCCGGGCACTGGTCCGACGCGAGGACACCGCCTGGGTGAAGCTCACCTCCGGCGGCACCGAGATCACCACGATCGTGGCGACCGACCCCGGCCCGGACGGCCACAGCCTGCTGCTGCGCGACATCCCGCGCACCGCCGCCGTCACCGCCGTCTCCGCCCACTGCCTGCTGCACACCTACCGGGGCGGCCCGACCGCCTGGCCGGTGAGCACCGAGGCGCTCACCGAGGAGCAGCAGGCCGGACTCCGGGTTCCCGAGGGGCCTGAGCCGGTGGGGCGTCCGCACGGTCTGGACACCGCCGACCTGGCGCTGCTCGGCGCGCTGCACGTCGACGGCCGCACGCCGCTCGGCGAGCTGGCCGCGGCCACCGGACGCACCCCGGCCACCGTCGCCCGCCGACTCGCCGAACTGCGCGCCGACGGAACGGTCTTCCTCGACGTGGAGCTGGACCCGCGACTGCTGGGGGCCGGCCTGCAGGCGCTGCTCTGGCTGAGCGTCACCCCCGCCCACGTCGACCGGGTGGGCCGCGCCCTGGCCACCCACCGCGAGCTCGCCTTCGTCGCCGCCACGACCGGCCCCAGCAGCCTGGTGGCCCTCGCCCTGTGCACCGAGCCGGCCGACCTGCACCGCTACCTGACCCGACGGCTGGGGGAGGTCCCGGGGATCACGGCCCTGGAGTCGGCGCCGGTCCTGCGGACGCTCAAGGCGGCGGGGCCCGTCCCGGCGGGCGCCGGTCGCGTGGATTCGCTCCCTGACAGATGACGGACAACACCTGCCACGGTAGTTCGTGCGCATCGTGACCGAGGCTGAACGCACCACTGCCGGGATCCCCGCCCCGCCCCCTCAGCCGGACGTGAACCGCGCCCGCAGCTCGGCCAGCACCTGCGCCGCCTCGCGCAGGGGCCAGCAGCTCGCGCAGTTCGGCCGTCGCCTCGGCGAGGCGCCGCTGCCGGGCGGCGGCGTCGGCGGTGTACTGGCGGGAGGTCGCGGCCCGGCGGGCGGAGCCCAGCTCGACGGCGGTGCGCCGGTACGCGCCGACGGCCGCCTCGAAGCGCGCGGCGGTCCCCCGCGGAGGGCTCGGGCAGTGCCTCGACCAGGTCGTGGTGAGGGCGGCGTAGGCGCGCGACTGCAGGACGATCAGGTAGTCGTCGTCGAAGCCGTCCGGGTCCTGGTCCCACAGCTTGAGCACCCGGGCGAAGACCACCCAAGAGTTCAGATCACGGGCGCCCGACACCGGTTTCCCCAGCCCAGCACCGCCCGGACCGAGGGTGCGACCGGTGGCATCTTGCTGCCTGACAGTTTTCTGACACCGCGCACGCCACCACCTCCGCTGACGATCGGTCAGGCTGGTTCCCGTGCACGCCATTCGCTTCCACCTGCGCGCCCCGTACCGTCCCGACGGCCCCCCGACGGCCCCTCCCCCGCCCTCCCCGGAGGCCGTCCGGGACGGACTGGCACGCGGGCTGCCGGTACCGGCCCGGATCGAGCACGCCCGGATCCTGACCGGCCCGGGCGCGGTCGACGGGGTCGCCTTCGTCCTCGCCGACGACCTGCTCGCCGCCGAGGCCGCCCTCACCGCCGCCTGCGCCACCCTCACCGGGCGGAGCGGACCGCTGCCCGACTGGGACGTACCGCACTGCGCGCTGGACACCCTGCTGGCGCTCGGCCTGCTGCCGGCCTGTTCATAGGGTCCGTCAGGCCGCAGCCAGCCCGGCGTCCGGCGTCTTCCCCGACTGCGCCTGCTCGATCCGGTTGACCAGCATCACGGCGAACCGCCGGGCGGCGGGCAGGTCCACCGGACCGCCCTCCGTCGTCACGCTCGCCACCACGGTGCCCGAGCGCACCACGATGCTCACCCCGTCCCCCGCCGACAGCGGCCCGACGAACGCCTGGCTCTCGCTGCCCAACGCCGGGGCGTCCACCTTGTGGAACGGCCCGACGGGGTACGAGGCGTACGTCTCCCGCAACCGGTTCTTCGCGGCGTCCCGGCTGGCCAGCGTCTCCACCAGGAAACGGGTGACCAGGTCCCCCGAGGAGAACCGGACCGACGCGCTGAGCGGCTTGCCCGTGCACGGCGTCGACGCCGAGCAGGTGACCGCGTGGTCGGCGGTGTCGACCCTGCGCTTCTCCTCGTCCCACCCGGCCATCGCCTTGGCGTCCGGCAGCACCTGCCCGACCACCTTGTCGTCCAGCAGCACCGCTTCCAGATCCGCGCTGGGCGCGGCGGCAGCGGCCGGCGGCACCGGCGCCGCACTGCCGCTCGCACCAGCAGCAGACGCGGACGCGGACGGGGCCACGGACACCGCAGCCCCGGCACCCGTCGGCGCCGCGGCAACCGCCGTCACCGCCGAACTCGCCGCCCCTGAAGCCCCCTTGGCACCTCCCTTGGCGTCCCCCGACCCCCCGGACGAACACCCGGCCAGCACCCCCGCCAGCACCCCGGCCGCCACCACGGCGACCATCCGCCGACCACCCATCCCCATAGCCCGCTCCCCTCACGACTGTCCGTGACCCCTCAAGATAGCGACCACCCCACCCCACACCCGCCCCGGGTCCCCCGCACACGAACCGCTCCACCATCGTGGGCGCGCGGGCAACGCCCCGCGCGCCCACGCTCACATCCCTCCCACCCGACCAAGGCGAGAGGGACGCACTGCGGGAGGGGCCGTGGGGCCCTCCCTCCTGGGCACGCCGCGCGCCCACAACACCCCCCACCCCAACCCCCCTCGTGGGCGCGCGGGCAACGCCTCGCCCGCCCACGCCACACCTCCTCCTCCCCCCACCACCCGACCAGGCGAGAGGGACGCGCTGCGGGAGGGGCGGTGGAGGGGGTGGCCCGGAGAGGGGCGTTGCGGGTGATTTTCAGACTGCCAACGGCGCCCAACACCCCACCCACAGAGTCGGCAGTCGGAAAATCATCCAGCCCCCGGAGCGGCCACCCCCGGAACCGCCCCGGCCACCCACCCTCCCGAGAGCCCCCCACCCCCAAACACCACCCCCCACCCCACCCCCGAAAACACCGACGGGGCGGCGACCGAAAACGGCCACCGCCCCACCGAAAATCCCGACCGACCGATCAGACCGCCGGAACCGGGAACGTCGGGTACTCGACACCCGAGATGTACTGCACGACCCGCACGACCTGGCACGAGTAACCGAACTCGTTGTCGTACCACAGGTACAGGATCGCGTTGTCGCCGTCGACCTTGGTCGCGCCGGCGTCCACGATCGAGGCGTGCCGCGAGCCGATGAAGTCGCTGGAGACCGCGTCGGGCGAGTCGATGAAGTCGATCTGGCGCTTCAGCGGCGAGGTCAGCGAGACGTTCCGCAGGTAGTCGAGGACCTCCTCGCGGTTGGTCTCCCGCTTCAGCTGCAGGTTGAGGATCGCGATGGACACGTCCGGCACCGGCACGCGGATCGAGCTGCCGGTGATCTTCGCCTTGAGGTCCGGCAGGGCCTTGGCGACGGCCGAGGCGGCACCGGTCTCGGTGATCACCATGTTCAGCGGCGCCGAGCGGCCGCGGCGGTCGGCCTTGTGGTAGTTGTCCAGCAGGTTCTGGTCGTTGGTGAACGAGTGGACGGTCTCCACGTGGCCGCGCACGACGCCGTACTCGTCCTCCATCGCCTTCAGCGGCGGGACGATGGCGTTGGTGGTGCAGGAGGCGCAGGAGATGATCTGCTCGTCCGGCTTGATCATGTCGTGGTTGACGCCGTGCACGATGTTCGGCACGTCGCCCTTGCCCGGGGCGGTCAGCACGACCTTGGCGATGCCGGGGCGCAGGTGCTTGGACAGGCCCTCGCGGTCACGCCACTTGCCGGTGTTGTCGATCAGGATCGCGTCCTTGATCCCGTACTCCGTGTAGTCGACCTCGCTCGGGTCGTTGGAGTAGATCACCGTGATCTCGTTGCCGTTGACGACGATCTTGTTGTTCGCCTCGTCGACGGTGATCGTGCCCTGGAACTGGCCGTGGATCGAGTCCCGGCGCAGCAGCGAGGCGCGCTTGACCAGGTCGTCGCCGCCGCCGTTGCGCACGACGATGGCCTTCAGCCGCAGGCCGTTGCCGGAGGCCTTCTCGATCAGCAGCCGGGCGACCAGGCGGCCGATCCGGCCGAACCCGTACAGCACGACGTCCTGCGCGGACCGGCGCTCCAGCTTGTTCGCACCGGTGGCACCGGCGACGGCCCGGGCCGTGAACTCCTCCACCGACAGGCCGTGGTCGTCCGCCCGGTAGGTCGAGGCGAGCATCCCGAGGTCGATCTGCGAGGGGCCGAGGTCCAGGGTGGTCAGCGCCTGCAGGAACGGCATGGTCTCGGTGACCGAGAGCTCCTCGCCCGCGATCTGCCGGGCGAAGCGGTGCGTCTTGAGGATGCTGACCACCGACTTGTTCACCAGGGAACGGCTGTGGAGCAGGACGGTCACGTCCTTCTCCCGGTGCAGCCGCCCGATGATCGGGATCATCGACTCCGCGATCTCCTCGCGGTTCTTCCAGTCCGTGAACACGTCGTCGTTGACAGTCACAAGTCCATCTTTCGAGCTGAGGGTGTTGCCCACATGGTAGCTTCGCCCGCCCGCACCCCAACGGCCAGGTCCCACCTTCCCCCACTTCCCCCACCCCTTCCACCTGCGCATCTCCCCACCCCACCGCCCCCGAGGGTGATCACCGCCACCCCGGAAACCCTCCGGCGGCAAGGGGATCCGGACCTTCGCCGTCAGCCCGGAACGACGACGGCGAACGCAACCCCGAGTGATCGCCGGGACCAGTACAGTGCCCCGCCAGCCGCTCCCACCGCCCCGCGCCGAGGATTTGCCGGGGGCCGGGTGGGGTGGGGTAATGAGAGACGGCCGGTGTTTCAACCTGCGTGAGAGACCCGGGAGCTTGCCATGAGCGGTGGGCCGGAACCGATCAGTGCCGAGGGCCTGCGGGCGCTTCGCGAGGAGTTGGCGCAGTTGCGGGCGGAGCGGGGGGAGGTGGCCGCGACGCTGCGCGGGGACGATCCGGTGGGTGATCCGGCGGATGCCGCCGACGAGCTGCAGCGAGCCTCCGACGTGACGCGGCTGGACCGACGGATCGCCGAACTGGAGGGGCGGCTGCGGGAGGCCGAGGTGGCCGGGGCGCCGTCGACGGAGGTGATCGGGGTGGGCTCGACCGTCACCGTGCGGTTCTCGGACGGCGAGGAGGAGACCGTCGAGATCTCCGAGGTGGCGGAGGAACGGGAGATGACCCTGGTGACCTACGACAGCCCGCTGGGGAAGGCGCTGCTGGGCCGCCACGCCGGGGAGACGGTGACCTACGAGACGCCGGGTGGTGCGGCGAGCGCGGTCGTGCTGGCGGTGGGCAGCGGCGGGTAGGTCACGGTGCGTCGCCGCCACGAGGGAGGATTCATCCGTACCGAATCCGGACCGACCCCCCGAGGAGCCGACGACGATGGGCCGAGTGACCGTTCCGCGCAGGATACTGCGACTGCGCCAGGGCACCCCCTCGCACCGCCCCGACGCCCTGGCCGCCGAGGAGCCGATGGAGATCCGGGTCGGCGGCCGCCCGCTGACCGTGACCATGCGCACCCCCGGCAGCGACTTCGACCTGGCGGCCGGGTTCCTGGTGAGCGAGGGCGTGCTGCACGCCGCCGACCACCTGGCCGGGATCCGCTACTGCGCCGGGGCCACCGCCGACGGCGGCAACACCTACAACGTGGTGGACGTGGTGCTCGCCGCCGGTGTGCCCGCCCCGGACGCCTCGCTGGAGCGCAACTTCTACACCACCTCCTCCTGCGGCCTGTGCGGCAAGGCCAGCCTGGACGCGGTGCGCACCACCGCGCCGTGGAGCGTCGCCGAGGACGGGCTGCGGGTCACCCCCGAGCTGCTGTCCGCGCTGCCCGACCGGCTGCGCGCCGCCCAGAAGGTCTTCGACAGCACCGGCGGCCTGCACGCGGCCGGACTGTTCGACGCCGAGGGCCGGCTGCTCTGCCTGCGCGAGGACGTGGGCCGGCACAACGCGGTGGACAAGGTGGTCGGCCACGCGCTGCGCGAGGGCCTGCTCCCGGCGCGCGGCACGGTGCTGATGGTCAGCGGCCGGGCCTCCTTCGAGCTGGTCCAGAAGGCCGTGATGGCCGGCATCCCGATGCTCGCCGCCGTCTCCGCGCCCTCCTCCCTGGCGGCGGACCTGGCCGAGGAGAGCGGCCTGACCCTGGTCGGCTTCCTGCGCGGCGACTCGATGAACGTCTACACCCGCACGGACCGGATCGACACCGCTCGGGAGGAAGTCGCTCGGGAGGAGAACGCCTAGTCGAGAACCTAGTCGGAGGGCTGGGGCGTCCAGCGGTGCAGACCCTTGCGGTCGTAGTAGCGGGTCATCCCGAAGCCGAAGGCCAGGGCGAGCACCACGCCGACGGCGATCATGATCCAGCCGCGGGCCAGCCCGGCGTCGGCGCGCGCGTCGAAGAAGAGGATCGCCCGGATGCCGTCGCTGAGCTGGCGCATCGGCTCGAAGGCGCCGAGGAAGCGGTAGAACCCGGGCACCGCCTGCAGCGGGACGGTCGCCCCGGAGGACGGCAGGGCCAGCGCGATGAAGACGAACATGGACACCAGCTGCCCGATCCCGCCGAACGCGGCGTTGATCGCCTGCACCCCGAGGCCGACCGCGAGGCTGGCGCAGTAGGCGAACACCCACAGCACCGCCTGGTGCGGGGCGTCCATGCCGAGGACGCCGACCGCGCAGGCCATCACCAGCGAGGTGGTGAGCAGCATGATCCCGGCGGTCATCACCATCTTGAGCAGCAGGGTCTGGGTGCGGTTGATCGGGACGGTCGGGCGGCGGGTGTGCCAGGGGCCGATCTCGCTGTCGCTGTAGCCGAGCGCGCCGTCGACGCCGTTGTGGATGATGTTGCCGCCGATGAAGCCGCTCAGGACGGACAGCAGGGTGTAGTAGAAGGCGCTCAGGCCGAGCCCGCTGTGGCTGCCGATCGGGCCGGTCCGGGTGGTGACGGCGAACGGGTCGGCGAGCAGCAGTCGGGCGGTGGCGCCGCCGTCCGGGCCGGCGGCGTTCGAGGCCGGTACGGCGGCCAGCAGCTGCTTGCCGGCCGCGAGCGAGGCCTGGTGGGCGGCGCCCTGGGCGATCTGCGCGGCCATCGAGGCGCCGAGGCTGCCCAGGCCCGGGTTGGTGAGGATGGTCAGGCTGGGTCGCTCGGTGGCCCCGCCGGTGGCCAGCCTGGTGATGGCGGTGGTGAAGTCCTTGGGGACCAACAGCGCGGCGTACACCTTGCCGGAGGAGATCAGGTCGTGCGCGCCCGCGTCGTCGGTCTGCCGCCAGTGGACGGTGTCGTCGGGCGTGCCGGCCACCATCGCACGGGTCAGCTGGGTGCCGAAGTTCACCGGCTGGCCGGGCGGCGGGGCTCCCTGGTCGGCGTTCACCAGGGCGATCGGCAGCCGGTGCAGGTGGCCGTTCGGGTTGATGATGCCGCCCATGTAGAGCAGCGAGAGCACCACGGCCACCAGGGCGCACAGGATGCTCGGGAAGATCCACAGTTTCGGGTGCCGGGCGAGCGCCAGCGCACTCGCCTGCCGGGGAGCCTCCTGGGAGCCCGTGGTCGCCATGCCACCCCTCGGTTTCGGGCACGGGCCGGTGCCGTGCCGCTGCGGGTACGGCGGGAAGTCGTTCCGTGGCCGCGTCCCGGCCAAACCCGCGTCACCCGGGCGGCGCCACACGACCGGCACACATCCGGGAGGGTAAAGGTTGGTGCGTCGGCCGGGAGGAGGCGAGAGACATGGATTGCAGTAGTCCGGGCCACAGTAGCCCCGGCCCCCGCCTGTCCTCGTACGCCCCTACACCTCCGGCACGTGGTAACAACCTTCCCTGCACGTCGATCTGACGACACGTCAACACCGAAGCGGGGCGGCAGGAGTACCGGCTGGAGGAGGCCCAGCCGGGGACAGTGCCGCGGTAGGCCGAACCGCCCTCCGGGCCCCTCGACCGTTCGCGGCACGGCGTTCGGCCATGATCGCTAAGCTTCCCCGAGGTGGAGCCGACGGGCGAGGACTGGGGAGGGCGGCTTGCGGGACGGGTGGATCAGGGTGCCGGTCGGTGGCGACGCCGAGCGGTGGGCGACGCGGGGCGGGTGCCGGCGGGTGCTGCTGATCGTGCACAACGTGACGTCGGCGACCCGGCTGCTCGACGTGGTCGGCCTGTTCCGGGACGACCTGCGCGTGCAGCTGCTGGCCACCTGTCCGGGGACGTCTCCGTTCCGCTCCGGAACGTCCGCGCTGCTGACGGCGCTCGGTGTTCCCGTGCTGCCCTGGGAGCAGGCATTGGACGTCGAGGCGGACCTGGCGATCTCGGCCAGCTTCGGCGGTCAACTCCAGGCGGTCAAGGGCAGGTTGGTCGTGCTCTCGCACGGCGTTGGCTACAATAAGAGGCTGGCCACACCGGACACCGGACACCGGACACCGGACACCGGACACCGGACACCGGACACCGGACACCGGGCGCCCGTTGCCCTCGGTGCCCTCGCCGCCGGCCCCGTGTTCGGGCTCTCGCCCGAGTGGGCGCTCGCCGAGGACGGCACCCCCGTCGCCGACGCCATGGTGCTCTCCCACCCCATCCAGCTCGACCGGCTCCGCGAGTCCTGCCCGGAGGCGGCGGGCACGGCGGTGCTCGGCGGTGACCCGTGCTTCGACCGGATCCTGGCAGCACACCCCCGCCGCGAGGCGTTCCGCCGGGCACTGGGAGTCCGACCGGGCCAGCGCCTCGTCCTGCTGAACTCGACCTGGAACCCCACCTCGCTGTTCGGCGACGGCGGCCCCGAGGACGTGTTGCCGCTGCTGCTGTCGCGGCTGCCCGAGCTGCCGGTGGACGAGTACCGGGTCGCCGCCGTGCTGCACCCCAACGTCTGGCACGGCCACGGCCCCGGGCAGATCCGGCTGTGGCTGGACGGCGCCGTCCGGGCCGGTCTGACCCCGGTCGATCCGGTGACGGACTGGCGGCAGGCGCTGATCGCCGCCGACGCCGTCGTGGGCGACTTCGGCTCGGTCAGCTACTACGCCGCCGCGATCGGCACCCCGGTACTGGTCGCCGCGCCCGGCCTCACCGTCGTCGAACAGTCCTCGCAGGTCGCCGAGTTCGTCCGCGAGGCGCCCCGGCTGGACCCGTACGCGCCGCTGCGCCCCCAGCTCGACGCCGTCCTCGCGGACGGCCGCGTCCCGTCCGGCCCGGCGGTCCTCACCACGTCCTGCCCCGGCGAGGCGGCCGAGCGCCTGCGGGCGCTGTTCCACGGGCTGATCGGCATCCCGGAACCGGCCACGCCCGCGCTGCTGGACCCGCTCCCGCTGCCCGCCCACCAGCCGGGCCGGGTCACGGCGCCGCTGCGGGTGCTCACCGAAGTGGACGACGGGACGGTGACGCTACGCCGGTTCGCCGCCGCCCGGTACGAGCCGGACGGGCCCGGCGACGGGCACCTGGCGGTGCACGAGGACACCCTCGATCCCGGCGCGCTGAACCTGGCCGACCTGATCCTCCAGCACACCCCGCCGGACCGGCCCGAGGACCCCCGGCTGGGCCCGCCCCGACAGTGGGCCGCCGAGGTGCTGGGCCGTCACCGCTCCTGCGCGCTGGCCGCCCTGGTCACCGGTCCCGACACCTGCACGGCCTTCGAACGCACCGGACTCGCCTGGGAGTTGACCGTCCACGGCCTCGACCCCGCCGCGGCCGCCTCCGCCCTGCTGGCCTGGCGGGCGGCGCACGGTCGCGCGTCGCCCGTCGAGCTGACGGTACGCAGTGGTGGTGCCGCCCACCGGGTGACGGTCACACCGTCCCGTTGACGCACAGCGAGCGCAGCACCGCCAGCGGCGCGAGGTGGAACCGTGCGCCCTGCCGCTCCAGCAGGGTGCCCGCCTCGTCGAGCAGTGGCAGCGCCCGGGCGCCGTGCCCCTGCTCGATCAGCGCCTGCGCCAGGTCGGTGAGCGCCCGGGCGGTGTTGTAGCCCTCGCCGGTGCCGCGGAAGAACGCCACCGCCTCCTCCAGCGCGGCCCGCGCCTGGTCGAAGCGCCCGAGACCGCGCAGCGCCCGGCCCCGGTGCCGGCTCAACAGGGCACGGGCGCGCGGCAGATCGGCGCTGCCGTCGCCCTCCGGGCCGACCCCGCCGAGCAGGCCGAGCGCCCCGTCGAAGCAGTCCAGGGCCTCGGCGTAGCGCCACTGCCGCAGCCGCAGCAGTCCGAGCGACTCGACGGCGGTGGCCTGGCCGCGCAGGTGCCCGTCCTTCTCCTCGGCCTCCGCCGCCAGCAACAGGTGCCGCTCGGCCTCCCGGTACTCCTGCAACTCGACGAGGGCGAGGGCGAGTTGGCCGTGCATCCGGCCGGCCACCCGCGGGGCCGTCCCGGCTGCGGTGGCGGCCCGGGCACCGGCCCGCAGGGCGGGCAGCAGTTCGTCGTGCCGGCCGGCCTTGAGCTGGACGGCCCAGAGCGCCTCGACCAGTTGGCAGACCAGCTCCGGCGCGGCGAACTCCTCGGCGGTACGGACGGCTTCGACCAGGTTGGGCAGTTCCGCGCCGAGCGCGGCGAGCGCCTGCGCCTCGTCCGGGTGGCCGTTCGGGCCGAGCACGGCGTACAGCGGGCCGAGGTGCCAACGCTGCGGCAGCGCGGTGTAGTCGGCGGCGACGGCGAGGCGCAGCAGCGTCTCGACGGTACGGGTGACGGCGGCGGCGCACGCGGCGAGCCCGTCCTCGCGGACGGCCAGGGCCTCGGCGTGCCGGCGGACCACCGGGCGGTAGTGGTACCGGCCGTCGACCGCGGTCTCCAGCAGGCCGGCGTCGGCGAGTTCGGTGAGCGCGGCGGCCGCGTCCGGCTCGGCGAGCCCGGTGGCGGCCGCGGCGACCCGCGCGGTCAGCCCGGGCCAGGGGCGCAGCGAGCAGCGGCGGTAGGCGAGGGCGGCGTCCGGCGGGAGTCGTCGGTAGCGGTCCTCGGCGGCGGCCTCGGCCGGATCGGCCGGTCGCCCGACGCCCCCGGGTCCCGCGAGCGCGGCTCCGGGTCCCGCGAGCGCGGCCTCGGCGAGGCCGGGGGCGGCGGTACGCAGGGCGAACGGGTAGCCGGCGCAGCGTTCCAGGACGCCGGGCAGGGCGGCCCGGGCGGCGGTGACGGCGTGCTTCCCCGCGACCTCGGTGAGCAGCCGGCGGGCGTCCTTGTCGGCGAGCGGGCCGACCGGGATGTTCACGGCGTCCAGTCCGGCCAGCGGGCGGCGGGCGGTGATCACCGTGAAAACCCCGGCGGCGGAGGTGAGCAACGGCCGGAGCTGGGCGGCGGAGTGGGCGTGGTCGAGGACGACCAGCAGGCGGCGGGTCGCCAGCAGCGCGCCGAACAGGTCGGCGCGGTCCTCGACGGTGGCGGGCACGTGCTCGGCGGGCACGCCGAGGCGGTGCAGGAAGCGGCGCAGCACCGTCGCCGGATCGGCGGCGTCCTGCGGCCCGGCGGCGCGTAGGTCCGCGTAGAGCTGACCGTCCGGGAAACGGGCGGCCTCGCGGCTGCCCCAGTGGATCGCGACCGCGCTGGTGCCGATGCCGTCCGGTCCGTGCAGCAGGGCCTGCCGGGGACGGCCGTCCGGTTTGCGGCCGCCCTCCTTGTCGAGCGCGGCGAGCGGGCCCTTGCGATCGGTGAAGTAACGGGTGGAGGCGGGCAGCAGGCGCGGCACCGCGTCCGCCCCGCCGGGGTCGCCCGGGTGGCCGGACGAGTTGCCGAACGGGAGGCCGGAGGGGACTCCGCTCATCCAGGCGGCCAACGCCCGGGCCTGCGCCGGGTCGTTGCGGGCCCCCTCCACCAGCAGCCGGGCGACGGCCTCGCGCTCAGTGGCCCCGGCGGGTGCCAGGATCTGCCGCCCGGTCGCCCGCTGCACCAGCCCGCCGAACGCCTCCCAGGCCCACTTGCCGGCCTCCCCGGCCATCGACGAACTGACCGCCCCCAACACACCCGAGACCGCCGAGATCGACAGCGGATCGACCATGCCCCACCCCCAGCACCACGCGCGGCAGGCTCCGCCCTCCGCCAACGTCTCCTGACCCGCCCAACGGTAGCGTCTCGGATCAGCTGTGCGGGTCCGGTGCGAACGGTTGGCTCCGCTCAGCCCGCCTGGCCGGCCACGGGACGGTGGCGCACCCCCCGAACGGCGCGGGCGAAGGGCTGCCCTGCCATCGCGGCCACGGGAGCCGCACCGCCGTCACCGTCACCGTGGCCGCGTCCCGGCAGGTCGTTCGCGATCACGGCGGCCTCGGTCAGCAGGCCACGCCCCTCCGTGGCCCGGTAGAAGATCCGGGTGCCCTCCCGACGGGCCACCACCAGGCCGGCCGCCCGAAACTTCGCGAGGTGCTGCGAGGTCGCGGCCCCATGCGCCCCCAGCAGCTCGGCCAGCTCGCTGACCGGCAGCTCCCCGCCGGCTCAGCGCCCACAGCAACCGGTACCGCGACGGGGGTCCGCCACCGCCTTCAACACCGCCGCCGCCCGCTCCGCCGCCTCGGTGTCCCAGGCCTCTTCCTCAGCACCACCCGTAGACCGATCGTACCGACGGTCCCCCGGCCCGCCCCGCGCCGGAAAATCCCCACGCCAACCGGTCCGACCGGGCACACGACGGCCCGGCCGCGGCTACCCACCACGGCACCACTCCAAGTGCCCCACCAACACGGTCAGAAGGCCAGAGACACCCACCCGGAACCAGGCACCGAGCCCCACACAGGAAGTCGGCCGACTTCCCACGCCGACCAAGCCCCGCCCAGGCACACGACGGTGGGCCGACCGACGCCCGCATCCTGGGGCCAGCAGGCGGGCAGCCCCGAGGGCCACCACCGGCAGGACGGGCACGGCCGCCCAACGGGCACGCGCCGGGCCGGAGCCGGGCCCGCACAGGAAGTCGGACCGGCCGCCAGCACCCGGCCCCCGGCGATCACCCCGACGTGGTCGCACAACTGCTCCAGCAGGGCCATCACATGACTGGAGAACACCACCGACCCACCGGAGGCGACGAAACGCCGCAGGATGTTCCGGATCGTCGCCGCCGACACCGGGTCGACGGCCTCGAAGGGCTCGTCCAGTACCAGCAGCCGGGGCGCGTGCAGCAGCGCCGTCGCCAGGCCGATCTTCTTGCGCATCCCGGTGGAGTAGTCGATCCCCGCCTCCCTGGCCGGGAGGCGGGGCACGACCGGGTCACTCTCGGCCGCTCAGCACTGAACGGCAGCGCTGCCGTAGTTCTCCTCCAGGTTCAGGTTGAGAGGTTCCTCGACCGGGTGGCCGTCCCGCCGGACGGCCACCCGGTACGCGCCCTGGAGGTTTCTCGGGATGGCCACGGTGTAGACGGTGTGGAGCACGCCGTCTACCAGAATCGAGTACCCCTCCCGAACCGGGAAGTCCCGCCCCTGACACGAGAGGCGATCGACCGTCTCACCGTTGGCCATCAACATCACCGACCAGTTGCCCTCGAACAGGCTGGCGCCGATGAAGGTACCGACGCCTGGAGTCGGCCGCTTGGCGATGTCCGCGAGCGGGACACAGCCTCGGGCCACCACATCCGAAGCCGTACAGATGTCACCGGTCTTCTCCGCCCGCCAGAGCAGCTCCGGCCCGTAGCCGTTGCTGAACCGGAGCAGCGTGAACCGGTCACCCGCCGGCGCCGTCCCTTTCTCCTTGGCCGTCCGCAGGATCAGCTGCTTGGTGTTCTCCGGAAACGTCGGCTCAGCGCTGGGTGCGGCAGTGGATTCGCGGGCCGACGCAACACCGCTGGAAGCGCGCACCGGGCCTTCCACGGATCCACTCCCGCCGGACGACCCGGTGCACGCACAGGCGCCGAACATCAGGCATTACGAGAACAGCACGAAGCTTCCCTGGTAAGCCCGCCACACCGTTCACTCCATCCTCCTTTCGACCGACTACCGGTGCCCGAACCGCTCGGCACCACCAGATCCACCGCGTCCACGGCGGTGTGCTCCGGCGGTCAGGCGCGGCGGCGGCGGTCGCCCGCGAGCCGGCGGTCCCGGCGGCTGCGACGTATGGAGGCGGCGTAGGTGAGCAGCGACACGGCGATGATGCCGATGCTGAGATAGAGGAAGGCCGAGTCGAGGTTGGGCAGTTGGGTGAGTGCGACGGCGATGCCGGCCAGCACCACCAGGACGCCCAGGCCCTTGAACACGTTCATTGCTGTACCCGGCTCACTTCCACGCGGAGACGCGCGTCATGTACGACTTCACCACGGAGGACACCAGCCAGTACGTCCGGACCACCGTGTAGACCAGCTCCGGCAGCAGCACGGCCTCGACGACCATCGCCTTCCAGCCGAGCTTGCGGACCCGCAGCGCCGGGTAGACGACCCAGAAGCCGATCAGGGCCCAGAACAGCGGGGCGTGCGCCATCCCGTAGCGGGCGGCGGTGACCAGCGTGCGCGAGCCCCAGCCGAGGATGTACGCGGAGCCGAGCAGCGCCAGGATCAGGGTGCTGATGGAGTGCCAGGTGAACTTGGTCCAGCCGCGGGCGCGCAGGGTGTCGACCGTGCCGCGGCTCCACCGCTCGCGCTGCTGGATCAGCTCGCGCAGCGTGGGCATGAGGTCGGTGTAGGCGATGCAGAGCTCGTTGGCGGTGACCTTCCAGCCGGACTCCTTGAGCGCCAGCGTGGTTTCGTAGTCCTCGACTAGGTTGCGGTGGTCCTCCCAGAAGACCTCTCCCCGCCAGTCGATCAGGCTCTGCAGCGCCTCGGCCCGGTAGAAGGAGCCGGCGCCTGACATGGTGTGCACGTCGGTGCGGTAGCGGGCGCTGGCCGCACGGCCGTACTCGATGATCTGCATGCCCAGCAGGTAGCGCTGCCAGGGGTTGCTCCACAGACCGGTGCGGCCGAAGCAGGCCGCACTGACGCCGCCGAGCTCGGGGTCGGAGGCGATGACGTTCCGGGCCCGCTCGAGGAACTTCGGGTGGAGCTCGGTGTCGGCATCCATCACCAGGACGTGCCGGATGGCACCGGTGAGCCGTCCGCCGACCGCCTCGCGCAACCAGTTGAGGCCGTGGTTGAGGGCGCCGGCCTTCTTGTGCGGGTTGTTGTCCAGGTTGAGCACCACGGTCGGCGGCGCGTTCTCGCTGTCGGCGAACTCCTGGGCGAACTCCCGGGTTCGGTCGGTGGAGTTGTTGACCACCACGATGATGAGGTCCGGGCGCCGGGTCTGCCGGGCGAGGGAGTCCAGCGAGGTGAAGACGCCCACCTCCTCGTTCCGGGCCGGGACCAGGATCACGGTGTCGTAGCGCGCGGCCTCACCGGCCGAAGGCGGAGCCACCCGGCCACGGCGGTGTCTGCTGCGTGCGGCACGCGACTCGTCGGCCTGCGCACTGGGCGCGGCGGTGCCTGACAAGGGCCCTCTCCCCCAACTCCGGCGGGCCGTCAGACCGCCGTCCACAATGTGGAACTCCTGTGATGGTGGGCAGAGAATACCCAATCAAAACGTCACGCGATCACCCCGTGGCGGAACGTGGAAATCCCTCCACACTCAGCGCTACCACGCCGATTCGGAACGTGCACGAGTTCGCCGGAGTTTCTGTGCGAAGAACACCAAACCCGACACATCGCACCGCCCTTCAAGCCCCTGACGTGGCAGGGAACACATCCGGCCGCCGTTTCCGGGATCGGATCACACGCATGCGAATCGCCCTGAAACGACTGATTCGGACATTCGGCGCAAGCATCCTCCCTTTCACCGGGGCTTCCGAAACGCGGATTCGGCGGGGCTAGGATGTACGCCGAATGTGAATCATTGGTAGATCCGATGCGAAGTGCGTGCACCTGACACCCTCTGCATCCACCCAGAGGAGCAGTCATGAGCCGTTCCCATCCCGCCCGGCGCCACCGCCGCGCCGTGCTCGGACTCGCCGCCCCGCTCGCCGTCCTCGCGGCCACCACCACGGCCTGCTCCTCGACTGACGCACCGGCGGCCGGCAACGCGAAGGGCGAGACGGCCGCGGCCGCCACCGGCCGGCAGAACACGGCCACCCCCTCCGCCCCGGCCGGTCCGCCCGGAGTGCTGTTCGACGGCTTCCGCTACACCGGCCCCGAGGACCCGAACCTCACGGCCCACGGCTGGGAGGTCCGCACCGACGGCGGCGGCCCCGGCGTGAAGGACACCTGGACCAAGAGCGGGGTCTCCTTTCCCAGTGGCGGCGACGCCCAGGGCGGACAGGCGATGCAGCTGCAGCTCACCACCGACGGCACCTCGAAGAACACCAAACAGGTCGAGATGGGGCGCAGCGAGGGCGAGTTCCTCAACGGCACCGTCGCGGCCCGGGTCTGGTTCAGCGACAAGCCCGCCACCGGCCACAACGGCGACCACATCAACGAGTGCTTCTACACGATCTCGCCCTCGCACACGTCGACGAAGTACAGCGAGCTCGACTACGAGTACATGCCCAACGGCGGCTGGGGCTCGGCCGGTCCGCGACTGGACACCACCAGCTGGCGCAGCTCGACCCCGGGCGACCGGGACACCACCGGCACCAAGAAGAGCCTGACGGGCTGGCACACCCTGATGATCACCGCCGACAACAAGGCGGTGACCTACTCGGTGGACGGGAAGGCCGTCTTCACCAGCGACAGCCGCTCCTACCCCCGCGAGAAACTGAGCATCCGCTTCAGCAGCTGGCTGATCGACCTGCCGACCACCGTCACCGGCCCGCGCACCTGGGACATGAAGGTCAACTGGGTGTACTACCAGGCCGACAAGAACGTCCCCCAGGCCGAGGTGGAGAAGGCCGTCGCCGGGTTCTACTCCGCGGGCACGCCGTTCCTGAACACCGTCGGGAAGTCCTGACCCGGCGCCGTCAGCCGTACCCCGCGCCCGGCACTTTTCGCCGGTGCAACCCGCTGTGATCATCACGCCTCTCCGAGTAAGGTCCAGCCACGACGACGCGCCCCCGGGACCGAGGAGTGTGACCGTGCCCGACCACGAGCGGCAGGCAGGCCAGTTCGAGCACCTCCGGCCGCGGATACGGGCTCTCGCCCACCCGCTGCTGGGCTCGCGCGCCGAAGCCGAGGACGCCGTGCGGGAGGTCTGGGCCAGGCTCGACCGGATCAATCCGGAGGAGGTGGCGGACCTGGCCGCCTGGCTGACCGTGGTGACCGGGCGGGTCTGCCTGGAGCTGCTGAGCGCCCGGACGGGGCGACCGGGGCTGCCGCCGCGCCTGCCCGACGTGGTCGTCGAGGCCGAACCGTCCGGCGGGGCCGCGGGTGGTGCCCCGGTCGGTCTCACCCTGCTGGTCGCGCTGGACGACCTGGCCCCCGCCGAGCGGGTCGCCTACGTGCTGCAGGACCTGTTCCAGCTGCACGTCGACCAGGTCGCGACCGCCCTCGAGCGGACCACGGCGGACACCCGCAAGCTCACCGAGCAGGCCCGCCGCCGGGTGCAGGAGGCGCGCGCGGCGGACGGCGAGGGCAGCCCGGCCGCCCGCCGCAGGCTGGTCGACGCCTTCTGCGCGGCGGCCCTGGACGGCGACCCGGCGGCGCTGACGGCCGTGCTGGAACCGGGAGCCGAACTGCACGTGGACGGCCGGCCACCGGTCCGCGGCGCCCAAGAGGTGGCGGAGCGCGCCGCCGTGACGCTCTGCCAGGGCGGACCGGCGTTCACCGGGGTGCTGGTCAACGGCACCCCCGGCGCCCTGGTCACCCAGGGCGGCGTGCCGACCGCGGTGCTGGGCTTCGCGGTCCGGGCGGCCCGGATCAGCCGGGTCCACCTGCTGCTGGACCCGGAGCGGCTGGCCGCGATCGACGTCCACGCCCTCTGGTCCTGAGAGGTTCGCGGACGGGCGGCCCTGTCGGCTCGTCAGCGGCAGGGGGCGACCGGACGGGCGCAGGGCGCCGTGGCCGGCCGGCGACGCTGGTCCGCGACGAGCACCGGATCCAGGGCGGCCGGCTGCGCGTCGGAGCGGCGGTAGGAGCCGCTGCAGTGGCGCCTCCCGGCCGGAGGTCGGGGGCTGCGCGCCCCTAACGCGCCGTCCAGCGGCGGCCGGCGGCGAGGACGGCGCCGGCGCAGGTGCTGCCCAGGAGGGCGCCGGCCAGGACGTCGCCCGGGTAGTGGACGCCGGTGTGGACCCGGGAGTAGCCGACCGCGCAGGCGAGGAGGGTGAGCGGGGTGGCGGTGACGGGCAGGAGCGTGCCCACCGCCGTGGCCAGGGCGAAGGCCGAGGCGGTGTGGCCGGAGGGGAAGGAGGCCGAGATCGGCATCGGCACGTGGCGGTTCACCACTACCAGGGCGGCTTCGCGGTCCGGGCGCGGGCGGCGGACGAGGTGTTTGCCGAGGACGTTCGCGGTGAAGGAGGCGACGGCGACGGAGACGGCGCCGGCCTGTCCGGCGCGGCGCCAGCGGCCGGGGGCGAGGGTGAGCGCCGCCGCGATGGACAGGTTGATCTTCGAGTGGTCGGCGGCCCGGGACAGCGCCCGCAGGCCCGCGTCGAGGGCGGGCGTGTCGGTCGCCGCGACGGCGGCGTAGACCGCGCCGTCGAGCGCCGCGAGGTCTCGCACGACGTGGCCGGTCATCAGCGGCCGCCGGTTCGGGAGGAGGCCGTGCGGCCCAGGGCGAGGCGGGCGACGTCGCGCCAGTCCAGCCGGTGGGCGTGGGCCTGTTGGGCCGGGTTCGCGCCGGGTCGGTCGCGCGGGACGCGGACCCGCAGGGCTCGGTGCAGCAGGGTGCAGATGACGGGGGTCGGCAGGGTCAGCGCCTCGCCGTCGACGGCGACCGGGATCTCGGGGACGTCGGCTTCCACCGTGACCCGGCGCGCCGACAGCAGTCGCAGTCCAGCGGCCCGGTCGCCGCGCAGCACGAGTTCGGCGGCCTGGGCGGCGCCGTCGACGCGGATGCCGAGGACGCCCAGCACGCCGCCGTCCAGGCGCGGGCGGCGGCCGAGGTCGACCGGGTCGGGCGCGGCGTACGGGTTGTTGCTGACGAGCAGGGCCTGCGGGGCGTCGATGCGGTGGTCGTCGGCGCGGGCGGTCAGCTTGGCGCCGCTCTCGCCCAGCAGCAGGTCGGGGAGGGTGTCCAGGGCGGTGGCGGTCTTGGCGTCGCGGTACTGCGGGCTCTGCACGATCTGCGCGTACGCGCCGAAGGAGACGGTGTTGACGAAGGTCCGGTCACCCACCCGGCCCAGGTCGACGGCGAGTTCGACGCCGTCGCGCAGGGCGTCCAGGCAGCTCGCGGGGTCGGCGCGGTCGAGGCCGAGGTCCATCGCGAAGTGGTTGCGGGTGCCGGCGGAGACGACCAGGAACGGCAGGTCGTGTTCGGCGGCGACGGCCGCGACCAGGGCCTGGGTGCCGTCGCCGCCGGCCACGCCGAGCAGGTCGGCGCCCTCGGTGACGGCCCGGCGGGCGAGTTCGGCGACGTCCTGCCGCCCGGAGGTGTCCAGCAGCACCACCCGGGCGCCCAGGTCCTCGGCGCGCCGGACCAGGTCGAAGCGTTCGACCTTCCCGCCGCCGGAACTCGGGTTCATGATCAGTACGGGCCGTCGCGGCGGCGGGACCTCCCGCACCGGCATCGGCCGGGGCGGGCGGGCCGCCCGCAGCGCGGCGCGGGCGCAGGCGAGTCCGGCCAGCCACAGGGCCAGGCCGATCGCCGCGAACAGCAGCACCTCGGCGGCGTAGGCCAGCACGATGACGGCGACGGGCGCGCTGACGGCCAGCGCCGCGCCGGCGATCCGCAGCAGGGCCCGACGGGTGATCGCCCACCAGGCGCCGGCGGCCATCAGCGCCAGCCCGACGAACTGGGCGAGCAGCACCAGCAGCCCGTGCGGGCCGGTGAAGGCGATGACCGCCACGGCCGCCAGCGCGCACAGCAGTGCGAGCCGCGCGAGCCGGCGCGGCCGGCGCCCGTCCACCACTTCGCCCATCGGCCAGCCCTCGTCCGCTCAGCCCCTCCGGTTTCGGTCACCGTAACCGGACGGGCCGTCCGGGGCGCGCCGGACGGGTATCCCGGGCTACGCACCGCGCCCGGCGCGGGCGGGCCGGACGGGTCGGCCCGTCGCGCCCGAACGTCCAGAACGATTCCGCGGCGACTGCGCCGCCGGGGCCGATCAATGAGTCCGAGCGACCCTCTCCGGAAGTCGCAGACGCATGCGAAGCACCGGCGTCAGCAATGGTCAGCCCCGGATCGCGCGCGATAGCGGCGGGGCGACCACGGCGAGGCCGCCGGACACCCGTGCCACGCGACGACCCCTGACCTCGGACAGACCCTAGCCCGCCGCCCGGCCGGCCAGCTCGACCAGCTCGGCCAGCTCCGCCGGGGCCAGGCTGCCGGGCTCGCGGCGTTCCCGCGCCCAGCGGTTCACCAGCTCCTGGAACAGCTCGTTCACCGGCGTCGGCACCCCGCAGCGGCGGCCGAGCAGCACGATCTCCCCGTTCAGGTAGTCGACCTCGGCGGATCCGCCGCCCCGCTTGAGGCTCTGCCAGGTCGAGCCGTGCCCCGCCCCGGCGCCGGGCGCCAGCTCGTCGACCGCGCCGCGGCGCAGTTCGGCCAGTTCGGCGGGGGCCGCGTACGCGATGCCCGAGCGCTCCAGCACCGCGACGGCCTCGGTCCGGGCCCGGACGGCCAGTTCGCCGGACTCGGCACCGGGCCGCTGCCCGCACAGCGCGTCGACGGCGTTGGCCAGGTTGTCGACCAGCTTGCCGTACTTCCAGCGCAGTACGTCCTCGGCGACCTCGGCCCGGAAGTCGGCCGCGGTCAGGTCCGCGGCGATGTCCCGGACCGTGTCGTCGGCGCCGCCCGGGTAGCGGCCCAGGACCAGCAGGCCGGTGCGCGGCCCGCGCCAGGTGCGCACCTCGCCGGGGGTGAGGTAGGCGGCCGGCAGCACCACCATGGCGCCGTAGACCCGGCGGAAGTGGCGCAGCGCCAGCCGCTCGTTCTCCACCCCGTTCTGCAGGCAGACCAGCGGCAGCCGGGCGCCGGCCCGGCCGCCGTCCGGCCCGACCGGCTGGTCGGCCCAGACGCCCAGCGCGGCCGCGGTGTCCTGGGTCTTGACGGCCAGCAGCAGTACGTCGCCGTCGCGCAGCTCGACCTCCTGCGGCCCGGCCGCGACCGGGATCGGGAGGGTGTCCGTCCCGGCCGGGCCGTGCACGGTCAGTCCGCGCTCGCGCAGCGCCGCGCCGTGGTCGCCGCGCGCCACCAGGACGACGCGGTGCCCGGCCCGGTGCAGCCGCGCGCCGACCACGCCGCCGACCGCCCCGGCGCCGATCACGATGTACCGCTTGTCCACTGATCCTCCCAGTTGATCCCGTCCGCGTACCACGCGGCCAACTACTCGGCGTACGCCGCGATTTCGCCCGCGTCCCGGCCAATGGTCACATAGCCGCCGAGGTGGTCACCGGACTTCTCGCCACCGCGGCGGCGGTGGCCGTTCACGCCCTTGATCCGTTCCTCGACCGCGAACGGCGGCGGGCCGCTGGGAGCGGGGCGCGAAGGGACGTCGAACGGCCCGGCCAGGACAGTATCAGCACTCATACTCAGCTTATGACCCTGTTTCACATCAGGGTTCCCCTTGACGCCCGCCGCGCCGGAGCCGTAGTGTCACCCCGCCATGTATCAGGACCCTGACATCAGCCAGGGTTCGCACTCCACGCAGAACTCATCGACATCGGAGTCATCGCCCCATGAAGAGCTACCCACGCACCACGCTCGCCGCGGTGTGCGTCGCCGGCGGGCTGCTCCCCGCCTCGCTCACCGGCGCCTCGGTGGCCCTGCCGAAGATCGCCACCGACCTCGGCGCCGGCCTCGGGCCGCTCCAGTGGGTGGTCAACGGCTACAACCTGACCTTCGCCAGCTTCATGCTCGCCTGCGGCGCCATCGCCGACCTGGTCGGCCGCCGCCGGATGCTGGGCATCGGCATCACACTCTTCGGCCTGTGCTCCCTGGTCAGCGGCCTCAGCAGCGACATCCACCTGCTGGACGGCGCCCGCCTGCTGGCCGGTGCGGCCGCCGCCGCGGTGCTCACCGCCGGCAGCGCCCTGCTCGCCACCGCCTTCTCCGGCCCCGCCCAGGCCAAGGCCTTCGGCATCCTCGGCTCGTCCTTCGGCGTCGGCCTCGCCCTCGGCCCCTCCACCTCCGGCCTGTTGGTCTCCTCCTTCGGCTGGCGCTCGGTCTTCCTGCTGCACGCCGCGATCGACCTGGCGCTGCTGCTCGCCCTGCCGCGCATCGCCGAGTCCCGGGACCCGGGCGCCCGCGGCGTCGACTGGGGCGGCACCGTCACCTTCACCACCAGCCTCGCGCTGGTCACCCTCGCCATGGTCGAAGGCCCCCAGCAGGGCTGGACCAGCCCCGTCGTGCTCGGCCTGCTGGCCGGCTCCGTGCTGCTGCTCGCACTCTTCGTGCTGGTCGAACTGCGCCAGGAGCGCCCGATGTTCGACCTCGCCCCCGGGAGTCGATCGGCGCCATCCGGCACGCCGTCGACCTCGGCATGACCCTGCTCGACACCGCCGACCTCTACGGCCCGTTCACCAACGAGGAGTTGCTCGGCGAGGCGCTCCAGGGCGGCCTGCGCGAGCACGTGGTGCTCGCCACCAAGGGCGGCCTCAAGGCCGATCCGGAGTCCCGCCTCGGCTCGGTGCGGGTGACCGCCGACGGCCGACCCGCGAGCACGTCGTGCCGATCCCCGGCAGCACCCGCCGGCTCCACATCGAGCAGAACGCCGCGGCCGCCGAGGTACGACTGAACAGCGTCGACCTGGCCGAGCTGGACTCCCTCCCGGCCCCGGTCGGGACCCGCTACTGATCGGCACCGCAGACGAGTTCCCCAGAGGCGTTCGTGCCTAGCGACTGATCAGCCCACTGATGTACCTTAAAGTCCGAATAGTCCGCAGCGGGGGCAGTCAGGGATGCGATCACTGTGACCGACAACAGTTCCAACCAGCCGGCCTCGGCGCGGCTCGATTTCCACGACCGCCTCGGCCACGCCATCAAGCGGGCCGAGCAGGCGCTGATCGGCGAGAAGAGCCGGGTGCTGCGCACCGTCGACCTGACGGTGCCGCAGTACGTGACCCTCCTGTGCCTCCAGCGGTCGTCCGGGATGTCCGGGGCCCAGCTGGCCCGGGAGTGCATGGTCACGCCGCAGACCATGACGACGATCCTGACCAACCTCGAGAACAAGGGCCTGATCACCCGCGAGACCTCGAGCGTGCACCAGAAGGTCCTCGTGGCCAAGCTCACCCGGACCGGCCGCGCGCTGGCCAAGAAGGCCGACGCACTGGCCCGCGGCGTGGAGCAGCGGCTCGCCGACGCCTTCGACGAGAGCGAACAGGCCCAGCTGCGCGAGCTGTTGGAGCGCTCGGTGGCGGCGCTGCGCAAGACCGACTGACCAGCGCGGCAGCGGCACGAGACCGGGCGGAAGGCCTTCCCCCGGACGCCCGGTCACCACCCGGGGCGCCCAGGGGGCGGCCTCGCATCCTCCGCACCGGGACCCAGCCGCCCGGTGACCGAGCGACCGACCACCGATCGACACCGAGGAACCCGATGTCCCACACCGCCGCAGCCCTCACCCCCGGCACCGTCCTGGTGCTGGTTGACCTCCAGCAGTGGATCGTCAGCCGCCCCGTCGCCCCGCTGACCGGCCCGGCCGTGGTCCGCTCCGCCGCCCGGCTGAAGACCGCCTTCGAGGCCGCCGGCCTGCCCGTGGTCCTGGTCCGCCACGCCCGCGTGGACGGCAGCGACGGCGGCCCCGACTCCCCCTTCAACCGCTTCGCCCCGGAGCTGGCCGCCCGCCCCGGCGACGAGGTCGTCACCAAGTACGGCATCGACGCCTTCGCCGGCACCGACCTCGCGGACCGCCTGGACCGCCTCGGCGCCACCGCCCTCGTCATCGCCGGCATCGCCACGGAGTACGGCGTCGGCGAAACCGTCCGCACCGCCGTCACGCTCGGCTACCCCACCACCGTCGTCGAGGACGCCGTCGCCGCCCTCTCCACGCCGAGCCACACCGCCGCCCTCGACACCTTCCGCGGCCTCGGCGTCACCCTCACCCACACCGACGCCCTCCTCCCCCCGAGCCCCTGACCCACCGGGCCCCGCCCGCCCGCGCGGCTTCCACCCCCACCTGACCTGCTGCTCACTCGCGCCCGCCGACCGCCTCGACCGGCGCGGTCCGCAGGGCGAACCGGGTGGCCGTCGCGATCGACCCCCAGGAGAGCGCGGGGGTGGTCGCCACGAGCGCGAGGAGACCGAGCGCGGAGAGACTGGGAACCGGCGTGGTCGGCCCGAGGCTGACGCCGATCAGCGGCGGGGCCGTCGCCGGCAGTCCGAACAGCAGCGCCGAGAAGACGACGATCCGCGCCGCGCCGTTCATCACCCGGCGGACCTGCTCCCGGCCGGCCCCGCTCAGGCCGGCTCGGTGTACACCGCCAGCGCGGCGTCGCGGACGTCCGGCCGCGGGTCACGGCGCAGCGCGTGCAGCAGTTCCTGCCAGGCGGCGGGCCAGCCGAGCGGTGCCCCGGCCGTGGCCAGCGCGACGGCGAACAGGCCGGGAGCGAGGCCGTCCTCGGCGACCAGGCCGGACAGCTCGGCGAGGCGCTCGCCCAGGTCGGGTGCGTCCGGGTCGAGCGCCGTGACCAGTCGGCGGGTGGCCTCGGGCACCAGCACGGGTTCGGCCAGCAGGAGCGCGGCGACCGCGCGCTGGGTGGCCCGGAACGCCGCCGCGTCGCCGTTCTGGCACCACATCGAGCCGACGAGCGCGGCGATCCGGCGCAGGGCCGGCTGGTCGTGACCGGGGAGGGCCGGTTCCCCCGCGCGCACCACCCCGATCAGCGCGGTCAGGGCGTCGGCCAGGACGCTGCCCGGCGCGCAGCCGCCGAGCGGGTGCGGGGCGTCCGCCAGCGCCACCCCGATCAGCACCTGGGCCGCCCCCTTCCAGCGGTCCCGCTCGGCGAGGTCGGTCACCAGCGGGACGAGCGCCCGCACCGCCTCCGGCACGTACCGGCCCCAGGCGACGAGGTGGCCGCGCGCGGGTCCGGCGGAGGCGATGTCGTCGCCGATCGCCAGTCGGGCCATCAGCGCGGCGAAGGTGGGGCGGTGCTCGCCGGGCACCCGGTTTTCGGCCCGCGCACACCGTCGGCCCCGACTCCGGGGGGGGGGGCCGACGGTGACGAGCGATCGGGTCAGCGGGCCGCGTCGCCGACGGGAGTGCCGAGGGGGGAGAAGCCGTGGAGCCAGTCGACCTTGTCGTAGAGGTCGGTTCGGGAGAAGCCGGAGAGCATCGTGTTGCGGGCCTGGGCCTCGGCGCCGGCCGGGTGGTAGAGCTGGGTGCCCATCTCGCGGGCGAGGAGTTGGGCCTTGGCGGTGCGCTCCTGGCGTTCGGTGGCGTACTTCTCGAGGCTGGGGATCACGGTGTCGGCGTCGCAGGCGAGGAAGCGGCCCAGGACGACGGCGTCTTCCAGGGCCATGCAGGCGCCCTGGGCGGCGTACTGGAGCATGGGGTGGGCGGCGTCGCCGAGGAGGGCGACCCGGCCGTCGGTCCAGGTGGTGACCGGGTCGCGGTCGCACAGCACCCAGGTCCGCCAGTCCTCGCCGAGTTCCAGCAGGCGGCGGGTGGTGTCGCCCAGGCCGGGGAACTCGGACAGGACGTGGGCGCGTTCGACGGGCTCGCCGGCCACGGCGACGGTCGCGCCGTCGTCGCGGGTGGCGGCCAGGTTCAGGTAGGTGCCGCCGCCGATGGCGTAGTGGACGAAGTGCCACTTGGGGCCGGCCCAGAGGGTGACCGCGTTCCAGCGCAGGTCTTCGGGGACCTTCTCCATCGGGATGACGGAGCGGTAGATGGTGTGGCCGGAGACGCGGGGTTCGCCGTCGCCGACGAGTTGGGCGCGGATCGCCGAGCGGATGCCGTCCGCGCCGATCAGCACGTCGCCGGTGACCGTGGTGCCGTCGGCCAGGAGGGCCTCGACCCCGGTGGCGTCCTGCCGGTAGCCGGTCACGGACGCGTTCGTGACCAGTTCGACCCGGTCCTCGGCGCGGCAGGCGCGCAGCAGGGGTTCGTACAGGTCGCCGCGGTGCACGACGGCGTACGGGTTGCGGAACCGGTCGCGGTAGGCCTCGGTGAGCGGCATGCTGGCGACGCACGAACCCGAGGTGCCGTCCATGAAGCGCAGTTCGTCGATGAAGACGGCCTTCGCCCGGACGTCCGCGCCCACGCCGAGGTGGTCCAGGGACGAGAAGGCGTTGGGCGCCAGCTGGATGCCCGCGCCGAGTTCCTCGAAGGCCCGGCGGCGTTCCAGCACGACGACGTCGTGGCCCTGTCGTGCGGCGCTGAGCGCGGCGGCCAGTCCGCCGATGCCGCCTCCCGCGACGATGATCCTCACCATGATGTTTCAGCAGTCCCTTTCGTGTGACGGCGGACGGCGGACGGCCAGGCGGCACCGGCGGTACGGGACGCACCGCCGGGAACCGCCGTCTCAGCCCTCCAGCGCGAGGCCGTGGCCGGCCAGGGCGTCGAGGGTGAACAGGCCCTCGACGGTGGCCTCGACGTCGAAGGCGGACACGAACGTCGGTGGGCGGCCGATGAGTTCGACGGCGCGCGCCGGCCTCGGCACGGCGGCGGCCGCCGCGGACTCCCACAGGAACACCGCGCCCCAGCGCTGCCGTTCGGTGTCCGAGATCCAGAACTTCAGGCGCAGTCCGGGGACTTGGCTGAAGCGGTCCACGGCCTCGTCCCGCAGGAACGGGCGCAGCGACTCCACCGTCTGTCCGGTGCCGGCCAGGTCCCACCATGCGATCACCGCGTGCACGAGCGCAGCACCTCCGTCATCAGGGAGGCCGTGATGTCCAGGCCGTGCTGGGAGAGCACCGACTCCGCGTGGAACTGCACGGAGGCGAACCCGGTGCCGCGCATGGCGTGCACCTCTCCGGTCCGCGGGTCGCGGCAGACCTCCACGACGCCCCGGACGGGGTGGTCGGTCTTGTCGTGCTCCGAGCGTGCGGCGAAGGTGTTGTAGAAGCCGACCCGCTCGGTCCGTCCGAAGAAGTCGATCTCGCGCTGCACGCCCTGGTTGGGCACGTCCCGCTGGACCAGCGGCAGCCCGAGCAGGGTGGCGAGCACCTGGTGGCTCAGGCAGACCGCCATGAACGGCCGTCGGCTCTCCAGCAGGCGGCCGATGGTGCCGCGCAGGTGCGCGATCTTCGGGTCGTCGGTGACGCGGGGGTCGCCCGGGCCGGGGCCCATCACGACCAGGTCGTGGGCGTCGGTGTCGTAGGGCTCGTCGAACCGCCGCACGGTCACCGTGAGGCCGAGCGAGGAGAGCTGGTGCCCGATCATGGACGTGAAGGTGTCCTCGGCGTCCACCACCAGGACACTGCGGCCGGCCAGTTCGGCGGCGCGCCCGGCGGTGTCCTCGGCCGTCCCGGTCAGCCAGAAGTCGGCGATGTTCTCGTTGCGCCGGGCGAGCGCGGTGAGGACCTGCGGGTCGTGGGCGAGCCGGGTGCGGCCGGGGCCTTCCAGCGCCGCGAGCAGGCCGGCCGCCTTGGCGCGGGTCTCGGCGACCTCGGAGGCGGGGTCGGAGTGGCGCACCAGCGTGGCCCCGACGCCGATCCGCAGCCGACCGGAGCGGTCGATGTCGGCGGTGCGGATCAGGATGGCGCTGTCCATCTCGCGGGTGCCGGAGGCGTCCCGGCCGACGAGGGCGGCGACGCCGCTGTAGTAGCCGCGGCCGTCGGGCTCGTACTTTCCGATGACCTTGGTGGCGCTCTCCAGCGGGGATCCGGTGACGGTCGGCGCGAAGAGCGTCTGGCGCAGGATGTCGCGCACGTCGCGGGTGGTGCGGCCCTCGATGAAGTACTCGGTGTGGGCGAGCCTGGCCATCTCCTTGAGGTGGGGGCCGGTCAGCCGGCCGCCGTCCTCGCAGATCCTGGCCATCATCTTGAGTTCCTCGTCGACGACCATGTACAGCTCGTCGGTCTCCTTCTGGTCGCCGAGGAATTCGAGCACGCCGCTGAGCGCGGGGCCGTCGGCCGGATAGCGGTAGGTGCCGCTGATCGGGTTCATCACGGCGTTGCCGTCGTGCAGGCTGATGTGCCGCTCGGGGGTCGCGCCGACGAAGGTGCGCTCGCCGGTGTGGATCAGGAAGGTCCAGTAGGCGCCGGTCTCGCGCTCCAGCAGCCGCCGGAAGAACGACAGGGCGACGGCGGGGGTGTATCCGGTGACGTCCGCGGTGAACGACCGCTTGATGACGAAGTTGGCGCCCTCGCCGGTGCCGATCTCGTCGGCGATCACCTGGCGCACCACCGAGGCGTAGGTGGCGTCGTCGGGCTCGAAGCGGCTTCCGGTCAGGGAGGTCGGCAGGCTGGGCAGCCGGCGCAGGGTCTCGCCGAGCGGCAGCACGTCCTGCTCGCGCACGGTCAGCACCAGGAGCGGTTCGCCGTCGTCGACGGCGGTGAAGCCGCGCTCGGCGAGCTGCCGGTAGGGCACCAGGACGAGCGCCTCGTGCCCGGTGCCTTCGGGGGCGTCCGTGAGCGGGATGTCCGTCAGCGAGGCGCACTCGGTGACGTCGCCGAGCAGCAGGTCGACGAGGCCGGCACCGGCGGTGTGCGGCCGGTGCAGCAGGGCGAAGGCGGGCGGGTCGCCGTCGAGGATCCGCCCCAGCAGGTCGGCGTGACGGGGGTCGGCGTGGTGCGGATAGGCGTGGTGCGGGTCGGCGTGGTTCGTGCCGGTCACCGGGCGTCCTCCAGCTCGGTCAGCAGTTGCTTGGTGGTGGCCACCCGGGCGCAGCGCTCGGCCGCGTAGGTCAGGGCCTGCCGGTGGTAGGCCGCGGAGAAGTCGGCCACCGCGTCCGCGACCAGGAAGGGCTGGATGTCGTTGGTGAAGGCGTCCACCGTGCTCATCAGCACGCCGATGTGGGCGTAGACGCCGCACAGGATGAGCTGGTCCCGGCCGGCGGCGCGCACCCGCTCCAGCAGGTCGGTGCGGGCGAAGGCGCTGTAGCGCCACTTGGTGAGCACCCAGTCCTCGGGGGCGGGGGCCAGTTCGTCGATCACCTGGCGGTCCTCGGGGGTGGTGCGCATGCCCGGGCCCCAGAAGTCGCGGAGCAGTCCGCGCTGTTCGACGGTCATGTCACCGGGCTGGGCGGTGTAGGCCACCGGGATGCCGGCGGCGGCGCACCGCTCCCGCAGCAGGGCCGCGTTGGCGACCAGCTCCGTCCCGGGGGTGCCGCCCGCGAACGGGCGCAGGAAGAAGCGCTGCATGTCGTGGACCAGCAGCACGGCGCGGCGCGGGTCGGGGGTCCAGTCGACCGGGCCGGCCGGGAGGTCGCCCTCGGTGGGCATGGGGTACGGCTCGATGGGCGGGATGCCGGGGGTGGGCTTGGTCATCGCGCTCTCCTCACTGGACACCGAGGGTCGCCCCACCGTCCACGGTCAGGCTGTGCAGAGTGATGTGGCCGGCCTCGTCCGACAGCAGGAAGGCGACCGCTCCGGCGATGTCCTCGGGGCGGGCGACCTTGCCCAGCGGGATGCCGACCTTGTACGCCGAGGGCGTTCCGTTCACCGAGGTGCTGATGGCGCCGTCGTCGTGGTGCATGCCGCGCAGCATGGGCGTGTCGGTGGAGCCGGGCGCCACCACGTTGCAGCGGATGCCGTGGCGGGCGTTCTCCAGTCCGAGGCACTTGGTGAACATGGTGGCCGCGGCCTTGGAGGCGGCGTACGCGGCCATCTCGGTGCGGGCGGTTCCGGCCGCGTTGGAGGCGACCGTGACCACGGCCCCGCCGCCCCGGGGCACCATGCGGTTCACCACCGCGCGGGAGACGTTGAAGACGCCGGTGGTGTTGACGGCGAAGGTGTCGGCCCAGTCCTGGTCGGTCAGCTTGCGGGCCTCGCCCATTCGCAACACACCTGCGGCGTTGACCAGTTGGTCCACCGGGCCGAGGGTGTCCTCGATGGTGGCGACGGCCCGCTCGACGTCCTCGGCCGACGTGACGTCGGCGGGGACAGCGGTGACCTCCAGCCCGCGGGCCGTCAGCCGCTCCACGGATTCCGCCAGCCTGGCGGGGTCGCGGTCCACCGCGGCGACCCGGACGCCGCGTTCGGCGAGCGTGCGCACGACGGCTTCGCCGATGCCCCCGGCCGCCCCGGTGACCAGGGCGATCCTGCCTTCCATGCTTCCTCCGTACTGGGAACGTGGTGGTGCGTTCGGTGCTGCGACCGGGACGTCGGCCCCGGTCAGCCGCGCCAGGCCGAGACCGCCTCGACGGCCTGCGCGGGGTTGAGCCGCGGGTCGCAGAAACTCAGGTACTTCTCGCTGACCCGGTCGAGGTAGGAGGCGTTGCGCACGCACTCGGTGACCGTGTCCGGCGTGGTCTCCAGGTGCAGTCCGCCGGCCGTACCGCCGTTGTCGCGCACCGCCTGCTGGAAGTTCTCGATCTCCCACACGACGGTCTCCACGAAGCGGGTCTTCAGCCCGTTCGGGCCGCTGACCGTGTTGCCGTGCATGGGGTCGCTGAGCCAGATGACGGGGTGACCGGCGGCGGCGACGGCCCGGACCAGTTCCGGCAGCCGCTCCGCCGCGGCGGTGGCGCCCATCCGGGCGATCAGGGTGAGCCGGCCGGGCTTCCGCTCCGGGTCCAACTTCTCGCACAGCGCGAGCAGTTCGTCCACCGTGACGGTCGGGCCGACCTTGCAGGCGACCGGGTTGCTGACCGCGGCGAGCAGCGCGACGTGCGCGCCGTCGATCTGCCGGGTGCGCTCGCCGATCCACGGCCAGTGCGTGGAGGTCAGCAGCAGGGAGCCGTCCGGCTCGCGGCGCAGCAGGGGGAGTTCGTAGTCCAGCAGCAGCGCCTCGTGGCTGGTCCACACGGGCAGTTCGAGGCGGTGCCGCCGGGGCGTGCGCCACCCGAGGTGGTGCATCGCGTCGCTGGCCGCCCGGTAGGCGAACAGCAGGTGGTCGGGGTTGGGCCGGCGGCCGTCCGGGTCCGGCTCGGGCCGGTTGACCGCGTGGCCCCGGTAGACGGGCAGTTCCACGCCGCCGACGGTCTCGGTGGGGTTGGAGCGCGGCTTGCCGAACTGGCCGGCCAGCCGGCCCACCCGCAGCACGGGCTTGCCCGAGGCGAGCTTCATCGTTCCGGCCAGCACGTCCAGCAGTGCGGCCTTGCGGGCGATGTCCGACGGGTTGCACTCCGCCGGGTCCTCGGCGCAGTCGCCGGTCTGGATGATCTGGACGTGTCCGGCGGCGGCTTCCAGCAGCAGTTCGCCGAGCCGGTGCACCGCCTCGAGGTCGACCAGCGGCGGCATGTGCGCCAACGTGTCGCACACCTGGGACACGTGCCGTTCGTCTGACCAGTCGGGCTGCTGGAGCGCGGGCAGGGTACGCAGATTGAGCAACAGGTCGGTCACGGGGTCCCCACTGGTGGTAGGCCGGTGCACCGTCACGGGACGGCATCAGGGAAGGCGGAGCGGTACGGGAGCGTGCGCGCCGGTCAGATCTCGACGCGGACGTCGTAGTCGGACACCCAGGTGTTGAACTCGACCAGGCGTTCCAGGACCGCGCGGGCGCTCCAGGGGCCGCCGACCGTGAAGGCGCCGGCGGGCCGGTCGAGCAGTCGGCGCACGTCCTCCTCGGAGACGATGGCGAACACCGGGGCGTCCTCGGTGAGGATCTCCTCGACCTTCTGCCGCAGGGCGAGCTCGTACCGGTGGTCCTGGGTCGAGGGGTACGGGTTCTTCTTGCGGTCGAGGACCGAGTCGGGGAGCACGCCGCGCATCGCCGCGCGCAGCAGGCTCTTCTCCCGGCCGTCGAAGTTCTTCATCGCCCAGGGGGTGTTGTAGACGTACTCGACCAGCCGGTGGTCGGTGAACGGCACCCGGACCTCGAGGCTGACCGCCATGCTGATGCGGTCCTTGCGGTCCAGCAGGAAGTTCTCCCACCGGGTGACGTTGAGGTAGGTCAGCTCGCGCATCCGGGCCTCGAGGCCGCTCTCGCCGGGCAGCCGCGGGACCTCCTCGAGCGCCTCGGTGTACCGCTGCTTGACGTAGTCGGTGAGGCCCAGGCGGTCCCACAGCCCGACGTCGCGCAGCGCGCCGATGCCGCCGGCCTTCTCGAAGGGGTGGTGCCAGGGGAAGCTGTCGAGCTCCACGGCCTCCTGGTCGTGGAACCAGGTGTAGCCGCCGAACAGTTCGTCGGCCGCCTCGCCCGAGAGCGCCACGGTCATGTGCTGCTTCAGGGCCCGGCAGAGCAGGAAGAGGGAGTACTCCATGTCGCCGGTGGAGACCGGCAGGTCCTGGGCGCGCAGCACGGCGCCGCGGACCTCGGGGTCGAGGATGTCCTCGTTGTTCAGCTCGACGATGATGTGCTCGGCGCCGACCTGCTCGGCCACCTCGATGGCGAACGGGGTGTCCGGGTCCTCCCACTGGACGTTGGCCTCGAAGCGCTGCTCGTGGCCCACGAAGTCCACGGAGAAGGCGTGGATCGGCTCGGTGATGCCGCGCCGGGTCCGGGCGGCCGCGGCGAGCGCGGTGACGGCACTGGAGTCGAGGCCGCCGGAGAGCAGGGTGCCGACGGTGACGTCCGCGACGAGCTGCCGGTCGACGATGTCCTCGAGCAGGGACCGCACGTGGGCGATCGTGGTCTCCAGGTCGTCGGTGTGCTCGCGGGCCTCCAGCTTCCAGTAGGTCCGGGTGCTGGTGCCGCTGCGCGAGAACCGGACCGTGGTGGCCGGCAGCACCTCGTGCATGCCCTTGAACACCGCGTGGCCGGGGGTCTTGACGATGCTGAAGATCTCCCGCAGGCCCTCGACGTCGACGACCGCCTCGACCTCGCCCTGGGCCAGGATGGCCTTGGGCTCGGAACCGAAGATCACGCCGTCCGCGGTCGGGTAGTAGTAGAGCGGCTTGACGCCCATCCGGTCGCGGACGAGCAGCAGTTCCTCGGTGCGCGGGTCCCAGATCGCGAAGGCGTAGATGCCGTTGAGGCGCTCGGCGAACTCCTCGCCCCACTCCAGGTAGGCCCGCAGCACCACCTCGGTGTCGCTGGAGGTGCGGAACTCGTGTCCCAGCGCCGCCAGTTCCTCGCGCAGCTCCTGGAAGTTGTACACCTCACCGGTGTACGTGATGACCGGGAGGCCGCCGTCCTCCGCGGCGGCCATGGGCTGCCGGCCACCCTCCAGGTCGATGATCGCGAGCCGACGGTGGACGATGAGCGCGTGCTCCGAGGTCCACACCCCGCCGGCGTCCGGGCCGCGGCAGATCATGGTGTCGTTCATCGCCTCGGCGATGGCGACGGACCCGCGGAGGTCACGCCCGAAACTCACCCATCCGGCCATTCCGCACATTGAATCCAGTTCCTTTCGTCGAAAGCCGGTGGGCGATCAGATATCCGCTGCGTCGTAACACAGGACGTGCCGCGTCAACTGCACCCGACTGGACACGTCGAGTTTCAGGAACGCATTCCTCACGTGGGTGTTGACCGTATGTGGAGAAACCATCAGTTCTGCGGCCACGGCGCGGTTGCTCATTCCGATCGACACCAGACGGGCCACCTGAACTTCAGCCGGCGTCAGCGCTTCCCAGCCTGACTTCGGCCTGCTCGGACGAGCCCTCCCCGTCGCCTTGAGCGTCTGCATCGAATCGCTTTCCGTTTCACTGCTGCGTTACGAGTTCGGCATCGTGGCCTCGCTCTGCTGCCACGCTGACGTCCGCGTTTCGGCGGGCGATCACGGGTACCAGAATGCCCTGCCACGCGATCCGTCAGCAATCCGTAATGCCATAAATCGGCAGAACTGCCGGAGAGTGTCAGATGCCGGGCGCAGCGTCAGGTGTCCGGCGCAGCGTCAGATGCGGGAAAGGTCGTCACGGTCGCGCAATTCCGTCGGGTCCGCCGCACGTCGGCACCTCCGCCGGAATGCGTCGGGTCCGCCGGAATATGTCAGGTCGAGCGAACCGGGCGAACGCGACGGAGGGGGCCGCGGCATCCGCGACCCCCTCCGCACGGCGCGTCACCGCGCCGCGGTTGCCACCCCCGCCTTGGTCAGGCGGTGGCACCGCCGTCGATCACGTGGTCGTGCCCGACGACGTAGCTGGACTCCTCCGAGGCCAGCCACAGCACGGCGTTGGCGATCTCCTGCGGGTCGGCGACCCGGCCCAGCGGCACGGTCGGGGCCAGCCGGGCGTCGCGCTGCTCACGGGTCTCGCCCGGGAGGTAGGACATCGGGGTGTCGATCGGGCCGGGGCTGATCGAGTTGATGCGCACGCCCTCCTTGATGTACTCGAGCGCCGCGGTGCGGGTCAGGAAGCTGACGCCGGCCTTGGAGGTCGAGTAGGCGCTCATGCCGGCCAGACGCCAGTGGGCGCCCAGGTTGGAGGCGGTGTTGACGATGACGCCGCCGCCGTTGGCGGCCATGTGGGCGGTCTCGTGCTTCAGGGCGAGGAAGACGCCCGTCAGGTTGACGGCGAGCACCTTGTTCCAGACGTCCTCGTCGTGCTCCCCGACCGGCGTGCCGCCGCCCAGGATGCCCGCGTTGTTGAAGGCGACGTGCAGACCGCCGTGGCGGGCAACAGTGGTGTCCACCATGGCCTTGACGCTCTCGGAGCTGGTGACGTCGACGAGGACGCCGGAGGCCTTGCCGCCCTCGGCCTCGATCAGCTTGATCGTCTCGTCGACGCCCGCCTGGTTGACGTCGGCGACGACGACGGTCGCGCCCTCCTTGGCGAAGGCCACGGCCGCGGTCCGGCCGAGCACGCCACCGGCGCCGGTGACGAGGACGACCTTGTCGGTGAAGCGGGCACTCATGGGAACTCCCTTGTATCAGTGTGATGTTGCGTGGTGCGTTGGCTTGAGATGTCAGTGACGGGTCGCGGACGTCAGTGACGGGTGGCGGAACCGGCCGGGCCGTCCGCCGGCCCGGCGCCGGCGGTGTCCCGGGACCGGGAGGAGTCCGTCGCGCGCTGGAGCAGGACCAGCCCGGCGGCGACGGCGAGCGTGACGGCGGCCGTGCCGAAGGCGAAGCCGTACCCGCTCGCGTCCGCCGCGGCCCCGCCGCCGTGGTCGGCGGCGTACGTGGCGGCGAGCGGCACGAGGACGGCCAGGCCGAGCGGGGGCCCGACCTCCATGGCGGTGTTCACGATCCCGCCGACGAGGCCGGCCTCCTCGGGCGCGGTCCGCTCCACGGCCCACACGGTCGCGCCGGAGAAGGTGAGTCCGGCGCCGACCGGGAAGAGCGTGACCCCGGCGAGCAGCGGACCGAAGTACGACGAGTGGGCGTCGAGCGTGCTCAGCAGCCCCATGCCCACCGCCCCCAGGGCGAGGCCGGTGGCCGCCAGCCCACCGGGTCCCAACCGGCGCGCGGCCGGGCCGCCGACGACGGCGGTGAACACCACCGCGAGGACGGGCGGGAGGAAGGCCGCCGAGGTGCGCAGCGGTGAGTAGTCCAGCGTCTTCTGGAAGTAGAGCGCCAGGACGAAGAAGTACGTCGCCATCGAGGCGGCCGTCAGGCCGATGGCGAGCAGCGCCGCCAGCCTGCGGGTGGACGCCAGGAGGGCCGGCGGCACCAGCGGCCGGGACGACCGGGCCTGGACCACCGCGAACAGGACCAGGACGACGGCGCCGAGGCCGATCCACAGCCAGTCCGACTCGCCCAGACCGTAGATGAACGCGGTCAGCCCCGCGGTGATGAGCAGGGCGCCCGGCAGGTCGAGCCGTTCGGCCCGGCGGGCGGCGCCGGTGGGCAGCAGCCGCGAGCACAGGACGATCACCGCCGAGACGACGGCGGGCGCGACGAACACCCAGCGCCACTGCACCCAGGAGAGGATCAGTCCGGACAGGACGTTGCCGCTGCTGGCCCCGATGCTGGCCAGCACGCCCCAGACCGCGAGTGCCCGGGTGCGCCGGGCCGGATCGGGGTACACCGCACCGAGCAGGGCCATCGCCGAGGGCGCCGCGAGCGCCGCACCGACGCCCTGGGCGAACCGGGCCGCCACCAGGACCCAGAGGGTGGTGGCGGTCGCGGCGGCGAGCGAGGCGGCGCCGAAGACGGCCACGCCGGTGACGAACACCCGCCGGTGGCCGAGCAGGTCGGCGAGCCGGCCGCCCAGGACCAGCAGTCCGCCGAACGACAGGCTGTAGGCCGAGGTGGCGAAGACGAGGTCCTGGTCGGTCAGCCCCAGGTCCCGCTGGATCGCCGGCAGCGCCACGGTGATCACGGTGATCGTCGCGATGAGGGTGACCTGGACGGCACCCAGGAGCGCGAAGGAGGGCACAGGTCCCAGCCGGGGTGGAGCTGGTGCCGCGGAGCGGTCCGTAGCAACGGTAACCATAATCGACTACTCATTCCAATATGTGGGCAGAGTGGGCACGAGTCGCCTCGTACTGACGCCGGACAGAAGCTAGCACAGCTTGAACGATCGATCCACTATTCCGCAGGATGCCGCCCTCTCCAGCCTTAACGGGAGGTACCCGGCGCGCCGAACGTGGCGCAGGAAACCGCGCGAGGACATCGCACATTCATGCGATGTCCTCGCGCGGCCGGTCATCGAGACTCGGGGGTGACCCACGCATCAGGGAGGCATTGCCACATGGACACTTTCAGCTGGACGCTCCCCGTCGTCGGCCCGGGCGAGAACCCGGTCCGGCCGAACGCCGACCAGGTCTGGGAAGGACTGGTCCACAAAGCGGAGAACCCCAGCCCGTACGTGCCCGCCGTAACGGCCTGCCGGGTTCTGGAACGCTTCGACGACGGTTTCCTGCGCGAGATCACCGTTCGCGACACCGAGCGGGTGCACGAGCGCGTCACCTTCGAACCCGGTGAGCGTGTGGTCTTCCGCCCGACCGACGACCCCTGCATCGAGCAGATCGTGAACGAGCTCGGCAAGGACGAGAACGGGCACCCCACCCTGACCCTGCGCGTCACCCTCAGCCCCGCCGGGGTCGAGAAGGCCGAGCAGACCCGCTACTTCCTGCACGAGACGAAGCGCTACTTCTCGGACGCGCTGCAGTTCATCGTCGAGGGCCTCGTCGAGCGCCACGGGCGCTGACCCCCCGGACGGGTCCCCCGATCCCTCCCCCACAGGACACCGGAGCACGCGGGCCACGCCCCTCCCGCCCCCCGTGGACCGCGGCCCCACTCGATCTGCCAGCAATCCGGAAGAGGAGAACCACACGATGTCAGGCCACTCCCGTCGCTCGTTCGTCAGAGACGTCGCGCTGGTGGGCGGCGCGGCGGCCGTCCTGCCGGCGGTAGCCGCGATACCGGCCGCCGCCGACCAGACGGACACCCCGGCCACGACCACGGACGTGACCCCGGCCTCGGCCACGACCGCCGAGCCCGTCGTCGCGATCGGCCCCGCCGACCGCCGCTACCCCGACGTGACCTGGGGCAGCAACCGGCGCTGGGTGGGCACCCCGGACACCGTCCAGCTGGTCAGCACGGCGGACCAGGTGCTGGCCGCCGTCCAGCAGGCCGTGAACAGCGGCAAGGGCTTCGCGGTGCGCAGCGGTGGCCACTGCTACGAGGACTTCGTCACCAACAACGGCGTCCGCACGGTCATCGACCTGGGCGGCCTGAACTCGGTCGGCTACGACGCGACCCGCCGGGTGTTCTGGGTCGAGCCCGGTGCCCGCCTCGGCGAGGTGTACAAGAAGCTGTACCGCCAGTGGGGCGTCACCCTGCCCGGTGGCAGCTGCCCGACCGTGGGCGTCGGCGGCCACGTCGCGGGCGGCGGCTACGGTCCGCTGTCCCGCAAGCACGGCCTCATCGTCGACCACCTGTGGGGCGTCGAGGTCGTCGTCGTCGACGCGTACGGCCGGGCGTCCAAGGTCGTCGCCACCCGCGAGGCCAACGACCCCAACCGCAGCCTGTGGTGGGCCCACACCGGCGGTGGCGGCGGCAGCTTCGGCGTGGTCACCCGCTACCTGTTCCGCTCGCCCGACGCCACCGGCACCAACCCGGCCGACCAGCTGCCCAAGCCGCCGTCCGAGGTGCTGATCGCGAACGTCACCTGGAACTGGGCCGACCTGAACGAGACCTCGTTCTCCCGCATCCTGCGCAACTTCGGCCAGTGGTACGAGGCCAACAGCGCGCCGGACTCCCCGTACGCCACGCTCTTCAGCCAGCTCAAGCCGCAGCACATCTCGGCCGGTTCGTTCTCCATGACGACCCAGATCGACGCCTCGGTGCCGAACGCCGACGCGCTGCTCGACGCCTACCTGGCCGCCGTCAACGCGGGCACCGGTGTCAACTACCAGGTGACCGACCGCCGCAAGATCTCCTGGCTGCACGCGGTCACCCAGTGGCCCGGCTTCACCGGCACCGACACCTCCACCCGCTTCAAGGCCAAGTCGGCCTACATGCGGCGCGGGTTCACCGACGCCAACCTCCACGCGTTCTGGACCAACATGACGCGCAGCGACTACTCGGGCCCCGCGTCGCTCGTCATGATCACCGCGTTCGGCGGCAAGATCAACACCGTCGGGACCTCGGACACCGCGACCGCGCAGCGCGACTCGATCCTCAAGCTGCACTACGTCAGCTTCTGGACCGACGCCGCCGAGGACGACGCGCACGTTGGCTGGGTGCGGTCCCTCTACCAGGACGTGTACGCGGCCTCCGGCGGCGTGCCGGCCTCCAACGCGGACACCGACGGCTGCTTCATCAACTACGCCGACGCGGACCTCGTGGACCCTCGCTACAACGCCTCCGGCATCCCGTGGTCCGAGCTGTACTTCAAGGGCAACTACCGGCAGCTGCAGTCGGTCAAGGCCCAGTGGGACCCGAAGAACCTGTTCAGCCACTCGCTGTCGATCAAGGCGGTGTGACCATGGCGTCGCGCGTTCCGTCGCCCGACGCCCGAGCCGGCGCCGCCTCGGGCGCCGAGTGGTCACGTCGTCGACTGATGGCGGGCGCGGCGGCGCTGGCCGGCGCCGCCTCGCTCCCGGTCGGCGCCGGTGTCGCCGCGGCCTCCCCGGCCACGGGCGGCGAGGCCGCGGCCGCCGGAACGGCGCAGCCGGCGCCGTTCCCGGCCACCTCCGTCCGCCCCGCCGACGCCCGCTACCCCGACCTGGTCCGCGGCATGAACCAGCGCTGGTCGGCCCGGCCGGACAGCGTGCGGCTGGTGGCCGACACCGAACAGGTCCGCGACGCGGTCCAGCAGGCGCTCGACGCCGGCCAGCGGCTCACCGTGCGCAGCGGCGGCCACTGCTACGAGGACTTCGTCTACAACGACGCCGTCAAGACGGTCATCGACCTCTCCGAGATGACCGAGGTGCGCTACGACGAACAGCGCCGCGCCTTCGAGGTCCAGGCCGGCGCCACCCTCACCCACGTCTACGAGCGGCTCTACAAGGCCTACGGCGTCATCGCCCCGGGCGGCGTGTGCTACTCGGTGGGTGTGGGCGGGCACGTCAGCGGCGGCGGCTGGGGCATGCTCTGCCGCCGCGACGGCCTGATCGTGGACCACCTGTACGCCGTCGAGGTGGTCGTCGTGGACGCCCGGCGCCGGGCGCGGGTCGTGGTCGCCACCCGGGAACCGGACGACCCCAACCGCGAGCTGTGGTGGGCGCACACCGGCGGTGGCGGCGGCAACTTCGGCGTGGTGACGCGCTACTGGTTCCGCTCGCCGGGCACGACCGGCAGCACGCCCGGCGCGCTGCTGCCCAAGCCGCCGGCCGAGGTGCTGCTCAGCGCGGTCTCCTGGTCCTGGGCGGACCTCACGGAGCAGTCCTTCGTCCGGCTGGTGCGCAACTACGGTGCCTGGCACGAGGCGCACGCCACGGCCGGCGGCCCGTACGACGGGCTGTCCGCCAACCTGAGCCTGAACCACCGTTCCAACGGTCAGATCGGTCTGCTGACCCAGATGGACGCGACCGTGCCGAACGCCCGCGGTCTGCTGGACGCGTTCCTGCAGGCGGTCTCGGACGGCGTGGACGCTCCTCACGGCGCGGTCACCCGCCCGCTGGGCGAGCACGGACCGATGCCGGAGTTCGCGACCCCCCGGGTGCTGCCCTGGCTGCAGGCCACCCGGTACCTGGGAGTCACCAACGCGGTCCTGGTGGACCCGACCCTGCGCGGCGACCAGAAGTCCGCCTACGTGCGGCGCAACCTGCCCGAGCAGCAGATCTCCACCATCTACCGGCACCTGACCCGGACCGACTTCGCCAACCCGAACGCCATGGTGCTGTTCAGCTCCTACGGCGCGGCGGTGAACTCCGTCCCGCGGGACGCCACCGCCCAGGTGCACCGCGACTCGGCGTTCAAGCTGCTGTACCAGACGTACTGGCACCCGGCCGAGGAGGACGACGCCAACATCGGCTGGCTGCGCGACCTCTACGAGGACGTGTACGCCGACACCGGTGGCGTGCCGGTGTCCGACCGGAACACCGACGGCTGTTACGTCAACTACCCGGACATCGACCTGAACGACCCGAAGCACAACCGGTCGGGCCTGCCCTACACCACGCTCTACTACGGCGAGAACTACCCGCGCCTGCAGCGCGTGAAGGCCGCCTGGGACCCGACCGACTTCTTCCGGCACGACCAGTCCGTCAAGCTGCCGGGCTGACCCCGGAAGGCTGTTCCGGAAAGACGATCCGGAAAGGCGCTGCCCCCGCTTCCCGAAGCGGGGGCAGCGCCTTTCTGGATTGTTTGGTCCATTTGCTGTTAGCCTCATCGCATGGCCAGAACCAAGGAATTCGATCCCGACGTGGTGCTGCAGCGCGCGATGGACCTGTTCTGGGAACGCGGCTACGAGGCGACCTCGATGGCCAACCTCGTCGAGCACCTGGGCATCGGCCGGGCCAGTCTGTACGACACCTTCGGCAGCAAGCACGACCTGTACCTGGCCGCCATGCGGCGGTACCTGCGGGGCAGCGAGGCCGGCTTCGTCACCGCGCTGGCCCAGCCGGGCCCCGCGCTGCCGGCCGTGCGCGCCTTCGTGGAGAGCTGGGTCCGGGACGCCCTGACCGATCCGAACCGCCGGGGCTGCCTGGTGGTGAACGCGGCGGTGGAGCTCTCCCCCCGCGACCCGGAGGTCGCCCGCCAGGTCGAGGTGAGCTGGAGCGTCGTGGAGACGTCCCTGGTGTCCTCCCTGCTGCGGGCCCAGGCCCAGGGCGAGCTCGCCGCCGAGAAGGACCCGTACGAGATCGCCCACTTCCTGCTCGTGGTGATGCAGGGGGTGCGGGTGATCGCGCGGGGCGCGCCGGACGCCGAGCGGCTGGGCGCGGCCGCCCGGCTCGCACTGGCCGCGCTGGACTGACCGCCCCTGGCCGCTCCCACGCTCGCATGCCGAAGCCGGTGCCCGCTGACCACCGTCAGCGGGCACCGGCTTCGGGTTTCGGTCAGGCGGCCCCGGCACCCTCCGCCGGTTCACCGAACCAGCGCCGCAGCGCCTCGGGCAGCCCCTCGGTGCCCGATCCGCCGAACGAGCTCCAGGCCGCGTAGCCGTCGGGACGCAGCAGGATGGCGTCCACGGGCAGTTCCTCCTCCGGGTGGGCCGTCACGACGTCCACCCGCCTGGCCCATCCCGCGGCGGCCCGCCGCACCTCGGGCCGGTCCGCCAGGTCGAGCAATACCGGCCGGCCGGTCCACAACAGCGCCGCCAGGGTGGTCTCGCCGTCGGCCGTCTTCAGCCGCGTCTCGGGGATGAAGCGCCCCGCCAGCCGGTCCGTCGCGGGCCGCCCGACGTCGTAGCCGATGTCCGCACCGCTGACCATGCCGGCCAGGTAGGCGTTGACCTCCGGCACGCTCATCAGATCGCCGAACAGCCGGCGCAGGGAGTCGGTGGCCGGGCCGGGGTGCATCAGTGCCACCTGGGCGCGGACGTTCTCCAGCACCCGGGCGGCCACCGGGTGCCGCTCCGTGTGGTAGGTGTCGAGCAGCCCGGCGGGCGCCTCTCCCCGTACGTGTGCGGCCAGCTTCCACGCCAGGTTGACCGCGTCCTGCAGGCCGGTGTTGAGCCCCTGGCCGCCGGCCGGGAAGTGCACGTGCGCACTGTCCCCGGCCAGCAGGACCCGCCCGGCGCGGTAGCGCTCCGCCTGCAGCGCGGCGTCGCTGAACCGGGAGAGGTAGCGGGGCTCCGACATCTCGACGGGGTGGCCGACGATCCGCTCGACCTCCGACCTGAACTCCTCGAAGGTGACCGGGGAGGAGCGGTCGGGATGCGGGCCGCGGAAGTCGTACGTGCCGACCCGGCTGTGACCCGAGGGGCTCACCCAGAAGATGGTCCAGCCCCGCGGGGTGCGCTGCCAGCCGCTCGGCGCACCGAGCGGATCGGCCAGCACGACCTCCCCCATCAGGCAGGAGATCGTCGGCAGGGTGCCGACGAAGTCGATGCCGGCCCGCTTGCGCACCACGCTGCGGGCCCCGTCGCAGCCCACCACCCAGCTCGCCCGTAGGATGCCTTCCGCACCCCTCTTCTGACGTGTCGTCAGCTCCACCAGGCGGTCCGACTGCACCACGTCGGTCACCTCGGCGCCCCGTACGATCCGCACGCCGGACAGCGTGGCGCGCCGCGCGAAGACCTCCTCCGCGTAGGCCTGCGGGCTGCCGACCAGCGCGGGGAACTCCTCGATCACCGGGGCCAGATCCAGCTGCGGCAGACCGCCGAAGTGGAACGGCACGTGCCGCTGCGGGCTCCGCCCGGCCACGTACCGGCCCGGCTGCACGGCCTCCAGCAGTCCCCGCCGGTGCAGCGTCTGCGCGGTCCTGGCGTGCAGGGTCCCCGCCTTCGACTCGCCCGAGGGTTCCGACTCCTTCTCCAGCACGGTCGTACGGATCCCGTACAGCGCCAGTTCGCCGGCCAGCAGCATGCCGACCGGACCGCCGCCGACGATCACCACGTCCACGTCCACGTCATCGGCCGTGTCCTGTGCCAAGCCCGTGTTCACGGCCTTTGGACTCCTGTTCATCTAGCAGTTCGCTCCCGAGGAGCCGTCCGAATCGGTCAGGCGAGCAGGCGAGCAGACCATCAGGCGATCTGCAGGTGGTCGCCGATCGACAGCTCCACTTCCTGGTCGTGCACCGCGGACAGGGTCACGATGCTGTGCGCCACCGCGCTGAGGGTGGTGTGCCGGTGCCAGCCCCCGTAGGTGCGGCCCTTGAAGTCCATCGCACCGACCTTGGTGCTGATGTCGGCGAAGTCCTGTTCGACGCGTTCGGTCAGGCGCCCCAGTCGCGCGACGTGGACGGCCGGCGCGTCGGTCATGTTCGACAGCCACAGCTCGCGCGCCTTGCGCTCCCTGGTGCACTGCGCGCCGACCAGTCGCAGCGGCAGGCCGGCCCCGGGCAGCGCGACGTCGACGCTGCTGATCTGCGCGGTGCGCTCGCCCGGAGCGGTACGGCCCACCCAGCGGACCGGACGGCCGCCGAGCTCCGTCCCCTCGGCGAGGTGCTGCGCCGCCAGCGGCCGGACCGCCCGGCCGTCCCGCACCGCGTTGTACGGGACCAGCCGGGTGGCGCCACTGATCCGCAGCACGAAGCGGACCTTCGCCGCCGACAGGTGGCACACCAGCGCCCGGGCGTCCTCCTCGCGCGCCTCCACCACCACCGGGCGGGCCTGCAGTCGCCAGCCCCTGGCCAGCTCCAGCACGGCCGCCGCCGCGGTCGGGACGTCCCCGTCGTCGATGCCCGCCGACTCCGGGATCTTCGCGCGCCGCTTGCGCTCGGCGTCGGCGAGCCACTCCCCGGTCAGCGCCAGCCGTGAACTGACCGGCGCGCTCCGGGTGTCGTTGGCCAGCCAGACGCCGTACGACCGCTGACTGTTGACGACCCGGCCGAGCTGCAGGTCGAAGGACTCGGTCACCCCGACGGTGTGTTCGCCGGCCTTGAGGACCACCATCGGCTTCACCACCCACGCCAGCGGATCCAGGGCCTCCTCGAGGTCGGCCGCCAGCGCCCTGCGCACCGGCCGCCAGTCCCACGACGACTTGCTGATGAAGTGGTGCAGCCGCTGCTCGACCGCGGCACCGCCGCCGGCGATCGACGCGATCGACCGCATCGACTTGCGCGTGGTGGGCGACAGTAGTCCCGAGATGTACAGTTCGCCGTTCTCCCGCTGGTCGCGGCGCGGCAGCGACATCAGCATGCGCCGGCTGTACTCGGTGACGAAGTCGTCGGCGACCTCGTGCCAGACGATCTCGCGCGCATGCTGAGACATGTGGATGTGCATGTTCATGCCAAGTATCCCCCTCCGCAGAACACCGGACCGCGCCACCGCCGCACGATTCCCGGAGCCCCCCCATCATCGGCAGGCCTATTTGAACATACATTCTTGTTTAGTCGCCATGATAGGCCCGTCACACACCTCTTGACGAACCCCGTACGACCAGGAGGTGCCGGCTCGTCCCGCTCCTCCGGCATCGACTTAACGCCTAATCAGGGGCACTTGACGACCTCACAGCCGAAACAGCCCTGCGGCGGCGCCCCGTCGGCAGACCCGCCGCCGGTCCGTTCGAGGGCGCCTCGAAAGCCCATTATCAAACCGACCGTTCAACTCAGAATAGGGTTCGCGAAGTTGTCAGCGAGCGTTCACGCTGGGCAACAATCCGGGCCCTGCGGTCACCCCCTACCGACCCAGGCCCCACCTCCGGACCATCAGCCCCCACCGGCCGCCCACCACCACCCACCTCCCCTTTCCGGGTTCGGAGCCGACCGAATCATCCAGGGCGAGTGGGTCGACACCCAGCCACCGATCGCTCACGGCAAGTCACCGATCTCCACCTACAGGCGCCACCGGATCACCTGACGCCCCGGCCGGATTCGCCAGGTATCGCTCAACTCGCCCAGCGCACAGAACAATTGCGGGACAGGGTGGTGAAATCTACGAGAACGCCCCGAGATTGGTCACTTTCCGTGGTGAAGTCATTACCCTGGTCGGGCCATTTCGCGCCGCTCCACCCTGGCCGACCAACCCCGAGACACCCCTGGGGGAATCTCGGATCCCGGCGACCATCCAGGCATTTCCGGCCGGTTCGCATTCGACCGTTCCAGCCGGTCACGGAAGGCCGGAAGTCGGCACGCCGGCGGTCGAAACGATGGATCGGTCGGTCTCGTTCGCCCGCTGCCCCGGCGGCGGTGCCGGCCGCGCATGCTCCCCCGCTCCTGGCCGGTGCGAGCGCACCACTCGCGGACGCGGCCGCGTACCGTACGGTGTGGGTCCATGGACCAGATAGCTCCCCTTGACGCCCGCCGGTGCTACACGGCGCATCATCCGGTGCACGCCGCCTACTACTTCGCCCCGGAGCACGACGACTGGTACGGCCTGCTGGGCCTGGACCGCGGTCCGATGGCGTACCTGGCCGGGCGCTCGGCGCCGTTGGGGAGGCCCGGTCCGGGCCTGGTCAGCGCGGTGTTCTACAACTTCAGCCCGGAGCTGATCGCCCGCTGTCTGCCGCGCGCGTGGGAGGCGGCGGCGCCCGAGCGGGTGTTGGAGACCAGGCTGCGGATCGTGGACGCCTGCCTCACCCGGCTGCTGGGCCCGGAGGCGGTGGCCTCGGCCGCGATGGTGGAGGCGGCGGAGCTGGCGATGCGGGCGGTCGAGGGCTGCACCGGGGCGGGCCGGCCGATGTTCGCCGCCAACGCGGACCTGCCGGTCCCGGACCGGCCGCACCTGCGGCTGTGGCACGCGGCGACGCTGCTGCGCGAGCACCGCGGCGACGGACACATCGGCCTGCTGGTCGATGCCGAACTCGACGGCCTGGAAGCGCTCGTGACGCACAGTGCGACCGGCGCGCATTGGAAGCCCTCCTTCCTCCAGCCCCAGCGCGGCTGGTCGGCGCGCGACTGGGCGGCCGCCCAGCAGCGGTTGCGGGCGCGCGGACTGCTGGACGAGAACGACGAGCTGACCGCGCGGGGGCAGGAGCTGCGACGCACCCTGGAGGCCGAGACCGACCGGCTGGACCTGGCGCCGTACCGCCGTCTCGGCGCCGAAGGCACCCGGCGGTTGACCGAACTGGCCGGGGCGTTCTCCCGCACGGTGCTCGCCCGCGACGGCATGCCGCTGGCGCAGATCGGCAAACGCTGAACGCTCAGCGCGGATCGGGCAGCAGAACACGGACGGCGGCGGCCCCCGGACCGTTCCAGGTCCGGGGGCCGCCGCCGTCCGTGCGTCGGGCTCAGGCCTCCGCGGCGGCCGGCTGCGCCTTCTCCGCGGCCGAGCGGGCCATCGCCGCCAGGACCTCGCGCAGCTGGTCGAGGGTGGCTTCGTCGACCACCCGGTCGCCCTTCATCTTGGCGCCGGCCACCGGGATGGACATCGACTCGGGCAGCACGTCGGCGCCCATCATCCGCAGCGTCTCGATGGTCCATTCGCGGGCCCGCGCACCGCCGGTGGTGGCCGGCGAGGCGGTCACCACGGCGACCGGCTTGTCGACCAGCTCCCCGCCGCCGACGATCCACTCCAGGCCGTTCTTCAGCACCCCGGACATCCCGGCCGCGTACTCCGGGCTGGTGATCAGCACCGCGTCGGCGCTCGCCAGCTCGGCCCGGAACGCCAGCACCGACGCGGGCGGGGCGACGACCTCCACGTCGTGCTCGAAGTACGGCAACCCCGCGAGTCCCTCGAACACCGTCATTTCGGTGTCCGGGCCGCACAGTTCGGCGGCGGTGAGCGCCACCTTGCGGTTCAGCGAGCCTTCGCGCAGGCTCCCGACGATCGCCACGAACTTCATCCCTGTCCCATCTCTCGTTCCGTGTACTGCCATTGTCACGCGATCGACGCCACCGCCGCACGCCGTACCGCGGTGACGGCCGCCACGATCTGACGACTGACCAGATGGCGGTGGTCGGCCAGGTAGAAGTGGTCGCCCTGGTAGACGTGCAGTCCCCGGTAGTCCCGGGTGTGGCGTTCCCAGGCGGCCAGCCGCGGGCGGTCGACCAGCAGGTCGGCGCCGCCGCCGAAGGCGGACAACGCCACCGGCAGCGGCTCGGCGGCCGGGTCGGGCCGCCAGGTGTCGACCAGGGCGAAGTCGTTGCGGAAGGTCGGCGCGAACACCCTCCACAGCAGGTCGTCGTCCAGCACGGCGGGCGGTGTCGCGCCCACCGCCCGCAGCCAGTCGCGCAGTTCGGCGTCGGACAGGTGGTGGCGGGCGGACGGCCCGGCGCCGTGGCCGGTCGACGGCGCCCCGCAGGAGGACAGGCCCAGCCACAGCGGCGCCCGCCGCCCCGGCCGTGCCAGCCGGCCGGCCAGCTCGTAGGCGACCAGCGCTCCCATGCTGTGGCCGAAGAACGCGTACGGCCGGTCCAGCCACGGGGCGAGCTCCCGCTCCAGGAAGTCGGTGAGCTCGTCGGCGTCGGTCAGCGCCGGGCGGTCGGACAGCCGCCCCCGGCCGGGAGCGTCCACCAGGCACAGCTCCCAGTCGCCGGGGAACAGCTGCTCCCAGCCCCGGTAGAGCAGGTGCGAACCGCCCGCGTGGTGGAACAGGAACAGCCGCAGCGTGGCGTCCGGCCGCGGCCGGGGGCAGGTCACCGCGCCGCGCACCAGCGGGCGCACCCGGGCCGGGCCCGCGGGCACCGCGCTCACCCGCGGGCCGCGGCCAGTGCCGCGTCGACCGGGTGGGCGGCCGGGTGGGCGGCCATGAGCCGGCGCATCCGGGCGAACTCCACGACCTGTCCGGCGACCGCCTCCAGCTGGGACTGCAGCCGGGCGTCGGTGCAGCGGCCGTCCGGACCGAACCCGGCCTCGACGGTGTTCACCGCCACGCCCAGCGGCGTCGGCCAGCCGCGCAGTGCGCACACCACGTCGCGCAGCGCCGACAGCGTGGACACCGCGCCCTGCCAGCCCGCGCCGACCGCCAGGCAGCCGACCGCCCGGCCGGTGAAGTACGGCCGCGCGTCGCCACGCAGCTCCTCGACGTGGTCGAGGGCGTTCTTCACCAGGCCGGAGATGCCGCCGTGGTAGGCCGGGCTGGCGAGCACCAGCCCGTCCGCGGCCGCGATCTCGGCGATCAGCCGCTCGGCCCGCGGCTCGCCAACCGGCTCGCGCGGGTCGTACAGCGGCAGCAGCAGGTCCTCGCCGGCGATCAGCGAGGTCCGTGCGCCGAGCCGCTCGGCTTCGGCGAGCACCGCGCGCACCGCCCGCTCGGCGGTCGAGCCGAGCCGGGTCGATCCGCCGATGCCGACCAGTAGCGGCGGCTGTTCCATTACCCCTCCTTCTGTCTTCTGCCGACCGGTCAGGCCGCGACGGGCGCCGTGGGGGCGCCGGCGTCGCTGCGGGCGCTCTCGTGCAGGTCGCGCCGGTGGATGAAGACGAATCCGATCACGGCGCCGACGGCCGCGATCACGGCGCACCACACCATCACGTCACCGAGGGCACCCACGAAGGCGCTGCGGGCGGCGTCGGTGACTCCGGCCAGGGAGTCGGCCGGGACGGCCTGGGCCAGGGCGCCGGTGCCGGACACCGCGACGGTGCGGCCGACCGGCTCGGCCTGCGCGCCGAGCGCGGAGCCGGCGGTGGAGGCGGCGAAGGCCGCGACCACCTTGTGGTGGAAGAGCGCGCCGAACGCGGCCACCCCGACCGCGACACCGACCTGCTGGAAGGTTTCGCCCATGCCGGAGGCCATGCCGGCCTTCTCGGGCCGGACGACGCCGATGGTGATGGCGGCCCGCGGCGGGTTGAACAGGCCCATGCCGATGCCGGTGACGATCATGCTGGGCAGCATCGCCGTCCAGTCGCTGCCCGGCTCGACCAGGGTGATCAGACCCATGCCGACCGCGATGAAGGCGATCGAGGCGCCGATCAGCACGCCGGGCTGCACCGAGGCGAGCGCACCACCGGTGATCGCGGCGACGATGAACAGGGTGATCATCATCGGCATGAAGCGCAGGCCGGTCTCCCACGGCGAGTAGCCCAGCACGTTCTGCACGTAGGAGATCTGCAGGAACACCGCGGCCAGGCTGGTGGCGTTGGACAGCAGGGTGGCCAGGCACACGCCGCTGAAGGTGCGGATGCGCAGCAGCGACAGGTCGAACATGGCGGCCTCGCCGCGCCGCAGCTCGACCACGACGAACAGCACCAGCAGCAGCACGCCGCCGGCGAACGCGCCGAGGATCGGGGCGCTGGTCCAGCCGCTGGACTCGGCGCGCAGGAAGCCGAGCACCAGCAGGGCCAGGCCGAGGCCGAAGGTGATCATGCCGAGCCAGTCGATGCCGTACGGGACCTGCTCGCGCGACTCGTTGAGCTTGGCCAGGCCGATCAGCAGGGCGATCACGCCGATCGGGACGTTGACCAGGAAGATCCACCGCCAGCCGAGGCTGTCGGTCAGCAGGCCGCCGATCAGCGGACCGAGGGCGAGGGCCAGGCCGGCGATGCCGCCGAACACGCCGAACGCCTTGCCGCGGTCGGCGCCCCGGAACTCGTTGCCGATCAGGGCGGGCCCGACCGAGAACAGCACGGCGGCGCCGATGCCCTGCACGCCGCGCGCGAGGTTCAGCGTGAGCACGTCCTGCGCGAGGCCCGCGGCCAGCGAGGAGAGGGTGAACAGCACCAGGCCGGTGCTGAACACCCGCTTGCGGCCGAGGCGGTCGGCCAGCGAGCCGCCGGTCAGCAGGAACGCGGCCAGGGTGAGCGTGTACGAGTCGATCACCCACTGGAGGTCGGAGAACCCGGCGTCGAGGGTCTCCCGCAGGTGCTGGAGCGCGACGTTGACCACGGTCACGTCCAGCATCAGCATGAACATCGCCACGCACGCCAGTGCCAGGGTCCATCCCCGGGCGGAACCTCCCGTCGCCGCGGCGGCCGACGGGTTCTCGGCTGACATCACGCAAGTCCTTTCGTCACACGGGGCGGTGGCCCCGCTGTTTGGGTGGTGCACCGCTCATCGCCCGGTGCCGACTCCGCTCGTCGCCGGGTGCCGGCTCCGCTCATCGCCAGGTGCCGGTCGCCGGGTCGTGGACGCCGCGCACCGCGCCCTCGATCCCGGTCACCGCGATCAGGGCCCGCCCGTCCGGGCCGACCAGGGCGCAGTGCTCGGTGCCGTCGGCCGCGAACCAGTGCCGCAGCAGCAGGCCCTTCGGGTGGGCGGCGGCCAGCGCGGGATCGTTGGCACCGGTGTACAGGCGCACGTCGGCCAGCGCGGTGGGCACGATCACGGGTACCGGGCCGGAGGTGCGACCGTCGAGCACGCTGGTTCGCAGCAGGCAGTCCAGGGCGGTGCTGGGAATCAGGAAGCGGTCGAACACGCTCTGCGTGGGGAGTTCCAGCCGCAGGTCGGCGGCGCCGCCGTCGGAGAGCAGTCTGGGGTTACGCAGGGAGCTGAAGACACCACTCAACTCTACCGTCGTCCCGGCGAGTTCGTAGGTGTTCGGAGCACTCCGGCCGACTTCGGCGACGGGCGGGCAGAGCGGACCCTCCGTCAGGGTGCGGGCCAGGGTGACCGTCATCCGGCTGTGCTCACGGGCGGGCACCGGTCCGTCGGCCGGGGTGAGCACCCGGACCGCGACCCGGTCGCCGTCGCGTTCGGCGGTGACCTCCAGGGTGCGCGGCCAGCGGTGCTCGGCGGCGCGGATGAACCGGGAGAGCACCACGTCGCCGATCCGGGCCGGCAGCAGGCCGGGGGCGAGTGCCGCGGCGGCCTCGGCGGCCAGCTCCAGGATGAAGGTGCCGGGGACGGTGGGCCGGCCGTCGACCAGGTGGTCGCGCAGGTACGGGTGGGCGTCGAGGTCGACCCGGCAGGTCCAGACCGCGGTGCGGCCGGTCCGGGCGGGCGCGGCGGTCAGGAAGGCCCGCGGCACGGCGACCAGCGGCCCGGGCGCGGGCACGGCCCGGGCGGCGGCCCGGAAACCGGGGGCACGGCGCTCCAGGGTGGCCCAGTCGGCGTCGCCGATCCAGCTGGTGGCCAGTCCGTGGCTGCCCCGGCCGGCCAGTTCGGTGCGGAAGAACGCCCGGCCCTGTTCGTCCGTCAACTGACCGATCTCGTTCTGCCGGGCGAGCAGCGCGCCGGCGGGCGTGTCGGCCGAGGCCATCCCGGACTCGATCCACAGCCCGGACGTGAACGCGACCTCGTCCCGGCCGTCGATCGCACGGGCGTGCGCGGCGGCCAGCATCAGGTACTCGTTCGCGGCGCCGTAGTCGGGCTCGCCGCGCAGGCCGATGAAGGCGGACACCGAGCTGACGGCGCACCACAGCGCGGGCCGGCGCTCGCCGAACGCGGCGCGCAGGTGGGCGTGGCCGCGGACCTTGACGTCCCGGACGGCGCGGAAGTCGGCGACCTTCTTGCGGGTCACCCCGGCGGAGCGGCCCAGGCCCGCGCCGTGCACCAGGACGTCGACCCGGCCCTCGACGGCGAGGACCTCCTCGACGGTCTTGCGCACGGCGCCCTCGTCGAGCACGTCGCACTGGCGGTAGTGGACCCGACCGGGGCCGCACAGCGCCTCGAGGTCGGCGATCACCCGGGCCCGTTCGTGGCGCTGGACGGCGCGCTCGTAGCGGCGGCCGAGGGCGGCCGGGTTCTCGCCCGGGTGGCGGGCGGCCAGTTCCCGCAGCGCCTCGACCCGGGGCGCGGGCGCGGCGGCGTCGGCCGGGTCGGGGGCGGCACCGGAGCCGAGCAGCCAGACCGCCTGCGGGGTGCGGCCGTCGACGAGTTCGCGCACCAGGTGGGCGGTGAGCCCGCGGGCGCCGCCGGTGGCGACCACGACGGGGGCGTCGGGCAGGGCCGGCGCCTGTCCGGCGGCCGGGACGGGGACGGGCAGCAGTTCCAGTCGTTCGCCGGCCAGGTGGTAGGCGGCGGGGATGAACCGCTCGGCGGCGGACTCCTCGGCGAGCAGCGCCAGCGCCGCGCCCGCCTCGGTGCGGTCGGTGACCACGGCGAACATCAGGCAGTCCGTCAGTTCCTGGGAGAGGCTGCGGACCAGGCCGGTGAACAGGCCGCCGTGCGGGGCGGGGACCAGACCGTCGGCACCGTCCAGCACCAGCACCGCGAAGGAGCGCAGGTCCGGGGCGCGGTGCTGGGCGGCCAGGAACGCCAGGTCGTGCAGCTCGAGCAGGCGCTCGGACGCGGCGTCGCGCGACCCGTCCTGGACGCCGGCCAGGACTCGTACGTGGGTGAGGGCCCGGCCGTGCCCGTCGAGCAGGGCGGCGAGGTCCTCGGGCCGCTCCAGTCGGACGGCGGGCACGCCGTCCGACGGCGTGGCGCCGCGCGGTACGGCGATCAGGCAGTCGGTGGGCAGCGGGAGGCCGGCCAGCGCCGCCGGGTCGTCGGTGAGCAGCAGGGTGCCCTCGGGGACGGCGGCCAGCGGCTCGCGCACCCGCCGGGCGGGCACCGGGTGCAGGGTCAGGGCGTGCCGGGCGAGGTGACCGGTCAGCAGCTGCGGCCCGGCGGGGTCGGCGGCTGCGTGCGCCGGGGTGACCCGCACGGTCGGGGTGTGGGCGTCCTCGACGGGCCGCAGCCGGCTCGGCTCGCCCCGGCGAAGCGCCTTGAGCAGGGCGACGGTGCCCTCGGCGCCCCGGTAGTCGCGGGGCTCGGCGGGGGCCGCGGGGGCCTGCGGGCGGCCGAGGGCGAGCTCGCCGAGCACGGGCAGTCCGCGCTGCTCGGCGGTGCTGCGCCGGGTGAGGACGAAGCCGACGGCGGCGTCGGCGACCGGGCGCGGGTCCCGGGCGGGCAGGCCGTCGACGGCGGTGCTGACGCCCATCACCACGGCGAGGTCGATCTCGCCGTCGCGCAGGTAGCGGACGGCCGTGGCGAGCGCGGACAGCGCGGAGTCCCGGCCGGCGTCGACGGTCATGTTGGGGCCGTGCAGGTCGAGGCGCTGGACGACGCGGGCGGCGATGACGTTGGGCATCAGGCCGGGATAGGCGTCCTCGTTGATCGGCGGGGTGAGGCCGCGAACGGTGTCGGCGAGCGCCGAGGCGGGCAGCCCGGCGGGGGCGGTGACGTGCCGCTCGAGGTCGTCGAGGTGGTAGCGCAGGGCGTAGCCGTGGGCGTTGCGGGTGGGGCCGCTGTGGCCGACGAACACCCCGGCGCGATCGGCGAGCCGCCGGTCGCCCACCCAGTCGCCGGCGATCCGGTCGGCGCACCGCAGGGCCATCAGCTGGCTGCGGTCCATGGCGGCGATGGCGGACGGTGCGAGCCTGGCCTCGAGCGGGCTGGGCACGGGGTAGGCGTCGCCGAAGGTGGCGGGCCAGTCGGCGGCGGCGCCGGCCAGCCAGCGGTCCAGTTGCTCGGGCGAGGGGTCGCCGGGCAGGTGGGTGCCGGCCGCGACCACCACGACCGGGTCGTCGGCGTCCGCCGCGGGCCGCTCGGGGGTGACCGGGGGGCGGTCGGTGAGCAGCAGGTGGCCGTTGGTGCCGCCGAAGCCCATGGCGGAGATGCCGACGGTGCGGCGGCCGCCGTCCCGCTCGGGCCAGGCCAGGTCGGCGGTGGGCACCTCGACCCCGGTGGTGCCGTCGGGCAGGCCGGTGAACTGGCGCTGGCCGGGGATGGTCCGGTGACCGAGGGCGAGCAGCGCGTGCACCGCGGAGACCGCGCCGGCGGCCCAACCGGCGTGTCCGACCAGGGATTTGTTCGAGGTCATGGTCCAGGTGCGGCCGGGCGCGGCGGCGGTGAGGGCGCCCAGTTCGGTGCGGTCGCCGGCCGGGGTGCCGGTGGCGTGGGCGACCACCCAGTCGACGTCCTGCGGGTCGGTGGCCGCGGACTCCCAGGCGCGGTGCAGTGCGATCTGCTGCCCGGCCGGGTTGGGGGCGTAGATCGCCTTGCCTCGGCCGTCGGAGGAGCCGCCGAAGCCGGCCACGTAGCCGAGGATCGGGTCGCCGTCGGCGACCGCGCGACGGTGGGTCTTCAGGGCGAGGACCGCCGCGCCGTCGCTGAACAGCACCCCGTCGGCGCCGCGGTCGAGCGAGCGCACCTGCCCGGAGCGGGACAGGCCCCGGAGCTTGGAGAAGAGCACCAGGTTCTGCGCGGTCAGCGCGAAAGCGCCGCCGCACAGGGCGACATCGGCCTCTCCGGCGCGCAGCGCGCGCACCCCGATGTCGATGGTGTACAGCGAGGAGGAGCAGGCGGTGTCGACCACCACGATCTCCGCGTCCGCCGGCAGGTCCGGGACGGCGGCCCGGGCGATCCGGTACGGCAGGACCGCGTCGGGGGTGCCGGCCGCCAGTGGGTAGCGGCGCTCCAGGCCGTCCGGGACGGGCAGGCCGGCGTCGCCGAGCAGCCGGCGGGCACCGGTGGCGACCAGGGTGTGCTCCAGGTGCTGGCTGCCGTCGGGGGTGAGGCCCACGGCGAACAGCTGCCGGTCGGACGGACGGACCGTGACCTTCTCGGTGGCGCCGAGCAGCGAGTGCCGCAGCCACAGGGCGGTGTACTCGTCGGCGGTGAACGCCCCGGAGTCGATCTCCGCGCGCAGCGCGGGGTGCGGGGTGAACCCGGTCATGAAGCCGGACACCCGGGCGTACGTCTTGTCCTCGGCGGCGGCGTCCGGCGACCAGACCGTGTCGAGGTCGATCCGGTCGCCGGGTTCGCCGAAGACGGGCTCGCCCTCGGTGAGCAGCCGCCAGAACTCCTCGGGGGTGCTGGCGCCGGGCACGGCCAGGCCCATGCCCACCACGACCACCGCGTCGCCGTCGACGTCGTCGGCCACCGCGAGGTCGTCGGCCACCGCGTCCGCGGCGGTGTCGGGCCGGGGCTGGGGCGCGCCCAGTTCGAGGGTGCGGCCGTCGAGCGCCACGGCGTCCGGGCCGGTCAGGAACGCGGCGACCCGGGCGGCGGCCGTGTCCCAGCCCTCGGCGGGACGCAGGGCGTGGATCCGCACGCCGGGGGCGGCCGCCGCGAGCAGTTCGCGGACGGCCTCCTCCAGCTCCTGCCGTTCCCCGCCCGGCGGCCCGACCAGCAGCAGGGCTCCGCCCGACGGCAGGGCGCGGACGGCCTCGGCGGCAGCCTGCCGGGCGGCGGGCAGCCGCCCGGCCCGGTCGGCCGTCACGACCGCGGCGGAGGGCCGACCGGCCGGGCCGGCCTGCGCGAGCACTGCGGCGACGGCCGGGCCGGCCGGCTCGCTGGCGAGCACGCGGACGTCGGCGAACGCGTCGGTCAGGGACGCCACTGCGCCGGGGTCGGCGGCGACCAGGACGGTGCGCGGGGCGGGGTCGATCGGCATGGTGACTCCGTGGGATCCTTCGTGCGTGATGGTCGGTCAGCTCGCGAACGCCGGCGCGGCGAGCACGAGTTCGGCCACGTCGGCCAGGGTGGACTGGGCGATGAACCGGCCGGGCTCGATCGACTCGCCCAGGCCGAAGCGCTCGGCCACCTTGGCCAGCATCTCCACCCGCTTCAGCGAGTCGATCCCGAGGTCCGCCTCCAGATCCGCGTCCGCGGTGACCATCTCCACGGGGTAGCCCAGCGTCACCGCGAACAGCTCACGCAGCTGCGCCACCACCTCCTCCAGGCCCAAACCCGCCGCCACAGCAGGCTCCACAGCGGCAGGCTCGGCCACCACGGTCGCCGCCACCGCGGGCGCAGCCGCGGACTGCCCGAACGCCGGTGCGGCGAGCACGAGTTCGGCCACCTCGGCCAGGGTGGACCGGGCGATGAACCGGCCGGGCTCGATCGACTCGCCCAGACCGAAGCGCTCGGCCACCTTGGCCAGCATCTCCACCCGCTTCAGCGAGTCGATCCCGAGGTCCGCCTCCAGATCCGCGTCCGCGGTGACCATCTCCACGGGGTAGCCCAGCGTCACCGCGAACAGCTCACGCAGCTGCGCCACCACCTCCTCCAGGCCCAAACCCGCCGCCGCAGCAGGCTCCACCCCGACGGGCGCGGCCACCACGGGCTCGGCCACCGCGGGCGCCGCCACGACGGGCTCGGCCACCACCGGCTCGGCGACCACGGGCTCCGCCACGGCCGACAGCGCGCTCGCGACGGTGACGTCCGGGACACTGCGCCGCACCAGCCCGGACAGGCCCGCCCGGCCGCACTCCACGAACCGTTCGACGCCCTCGGCGTGCAGCGCGCGCACGGCGTCCAGGAACCGCACCGGAGCGGTCAGCTGACGGACCAGCAGCTCCTTGAGGTCGTCCCGGTCGCCCGCCCACCCGCCGGCGACCGGCGAGTACACCGCGTGCCGCAGCGGGAGTTGCCGGATGCCGACGATCCGCTCGCGGAAGTCGTGCGCGGCGGCGGCCAGGCCCGGGCTGTGGAACGGGTAGGGCGCGTTCAGCCGTATCGTGCGCACGCCCAGGGCCTCGGCGAGCCGGGCGACCAGGGCCACCGAGTCGTCGGGTCCGGCGACCACGGACTGCCGCGGAGCATTGACCACGGCGAGCGCCAGCGCGCGGTCGGCGGCCGCACCGACCAGGTGGGCGGCGCGGTCCGCGGACAGTTCCAGGGCGAGCATGCCGCCGTGGCCGGGGTAGTGGGCGAGCAGCGCCTCGGCCCGGTGGCACACCAGCCGGGCGCCGTCTACCGGGTCGAACGCGCCGGCGAGGGTGAGGGCGGCGATCTCCCCCATGCTGTGGCCGACCAGGGCGTCGGCCGGGCCGGCCGGGCCGGCCGTCCGGTACCCGCCGACCGCGGCGGTGAACACGGCCAGCTGCAGCGCGAACGGGTCCTCGCGGACCAGCTCGGCGGCCGACGGGGCGTCGGTGCGGGTGAGCAGGCCGCTCACGCCGGGGCGGCCGAACTCGGCGGCGACCCGGTCGGCGGTGCGCAGCGCCTCGGTCAGCCGGTCGTCGTCCCGGTCGGCGAACATGCCGGGGGTGTAACCGCCCTGCCCGGGCAGCAGGTAGACGGTCTGTACTGCCATCACGCGTCCTTCGTGGGTGTCGTCTGAGTACTCGTCGGGGTGTTCGCGGTCGCCGGCGGGGTCACCAGGTGACGGGCAGTTCGCGGACTCCGTAGAGCACCATGTCGTGGCGGAACGGCAGGTCGGTCAGCGGCTTGGCCATCTTCAGGTTGGGCAGCCGGCTGAACAGGCCGGCGAAGACGGTGCTCAACTCGACCCGGGCCATGGTGAAGCCCACGCACTTGTGGAAGCCGTGGCCGAAGGCGACGTGGCTCTGCGAGTTCTCCCGGTGGATGTCGAACCGGTCGGGCTCGGGGAACACGCTGGCGTCCCGGTTGGCGGCGTTGAGCATGACCAGCAGGCCCTCGCCGGCCTTGATGGTCTGCCCGCCGACCTCCAGGTCCTCGACGGCGGCGCGGGGCAGGCCGGCGTGGTTGATGGACAGGTAGCGCAGCAGTTCCTCGATGGCCTGCGGGATCAGCGAGGGGTCCGCCTTGAGCTCCTCCAGCTGGTCGGGGTGCTCCAGCAGGGTCGCGGTGCCCAGGCCGATGATCTGCGCCATGGTGTCGTAGCCGGACAGCAGCAGCAGCGCGGCCAGGCCGACGAACTCGGCGTGGTCGATCCGGCCGGCCTCCTGGTGGGCGGCCAGCCGGCCGAGCATGTCGTCGGTGGGGTTCTGCTCCCGGTCGGTCACCAGCCGGTCGAAGTAGGCCATCAGCTCGCCGGCCGCCTGGCCGACCTGCTCGGGGGTGCTGCGGCGGTCGAGGATGGTGTCGGTGAGGCCGACGAACAGCGGGGCGTCCTCATAGGGCACGTCGAGCAGTTCGCACATCACGGTGGCGGCCATCGGGAAGGCCAGCTGGGTGACCAGGTCCGCGCTGTTGCCCTGCTCCTCCAGGCGGTCCAGCAGGCCGTCCAGGATGGCCTGCATCTGGGGGCGCTTGGCCTCCATCGCGTTGATCAGGAACTCGCGGGTGATCAGGCGGCGCAGCCGGCCGTGGTCGGGCTCGTCCTGGTTGAGGAAGAAGCCGGGGGGCAGCGGGGTGTCGCCGGAGATGTAGGAGGGGTAGCCCGGGGTGTTGGGGTCGGAGCTGAGCCGGTGGTCGGTCAGCACGGCCCGGACGTCCTCGTGCCGGGTCACCACCCAGACCTCCTCGCCGCGCGGTACGGCGACCTTGAACACCGGCTGCTCGGCACCGAGTTCACGGTAGGCGGGCGGCGGGTCGAGGGGGTGGACGCGGGGCATCGGGAAGGCCGGAAGGGCGGAGGTGGTCATCGCGGTCTCCATCAGCGCTGGGGCGGGGCGGGCAGGAAGCCCGTGGATACGAAGTAGTCGAGGTAGACGTCGAACAGGGTCCGGTCGACGGGCCGGCACTCGATGCCGGAGCCGTCCAGCGCGGCCTGCAGGTTGGCGGTGCCGAACACCGGCCGGCTGCCGGGGTAGCCGACCTCGTCGGCGGGCCGGTCCTCACCGAACAGCGGGAGGTAGACGGCGAGTTCGTTCTCCTCGCCGCGTTCGACCGCGGCCACCAGCTCGCGGTACCAGTCGCGGTAGTCGAGCTTGCGCAGCGGGTAGCCGTAGTCGACGACCAGCTGGAAGATGTCGTTCATGCTGCTGGAGCCGGCGCTGGGCACGTTGAAGACCGGCTCGTGGAACCCCCCGCCGAGCGCGATCCGGGCGACGGCGGCGGCGCAGTAGTCCACCGGGACCAGGTCGATCAGCAGGTCGTAGTCCAGGTAGGCGCCGAGCTGGATGCAGCCCTTGAGCAGGTGGTTGATGAAGGTGTCGGTCGAGCAGGCGCCGCTGGTCTGCGCACCGGCCACCGCACCGAGCCGGTAGACGTGGGTGGGCACGCCGCGCTCGCGGGCCTGCAGCATCAGGGTGTCGGCCACCCACTTGGACTGCCGGTAGCCGCCGACCACGTCCTCGGTCTCGGTGAGCCGCTCCTCGTCCCAGCGGCGCTCGCCCTGGTTGCCGGGGTAGACGCCGATGGTGGACACGAAGTGCACCGGCTTGACCCGGGTGTCGCAGGCCAGCCGCAGCACCTCGAGCGCGCCGAACACGTTGACCGGCTTGATCTTCGCGTAGGGCACGATCCAGCTGGAGATCGCCGCGTTGTGGATCACCATTTCGACGGTCTCGGCGAGCTCCCGGTAGGCGCGCCGGCTGGTGCCGAGGTAGGGCCGGCCGGTGTCACCGGGGACGCCGACCACGCGCTCGGAGTCGCCGGCGCGCAGCAGCCCGTACTCGGCGAGGTTGTCCAGCACCCGGACGTCGGCCTGCGCCCGGTCGGCGGCCCGCACCAGCACGTACACGGTGGCGGTGGAGCGGTCGAGCAGCTCGCGCAGCAGGAAGGCGCCGGTGTAGCCGGTGCCGCCGGTGAGCAGCACCGCGCGGTACGGGCCGGCCGCGGGCGGCAGCGCGTCCGGGCCGGGGGCGATGTCGGCGGGCAGGACGGCGTCGGCGAGCATCTCCTCGCCGCCGACGCCGCGCGGGTTGCCGGCACCGCTGATCTGCGGGTCGACCTGCGAGCCGACCATCCGGCCGAGCTGGGCGACGGTCGGGTTCTCGAACATCCGGCGCAGGTCGAGCCGCACGCCGTACGCGTCGCGCACCTGGGCGGCCATCTGGAGGACCGTCAGGGAGTCCCCGCCCAGGTCGAAGAAGCTGGTCTCCACGCCGACCTTGGGCAGCCCCAGCAGGTCCTGCCAGATCCGGGCGAGCTGGGTCTCCACCGGGGTGCGCGGGGCGACGTACGCGGTCTCGGTGCTCTCCTCGGCGGTGGGCCGGGGCAGGCTGCCCCGGTCGACCTTGCCGTTGGGGAGCTTGGGGAGCTCCGGCAGCACCACGAAGTGCGCGGGCACCATCGCCTCGGGCAGGTGGGTACGGGCGTAGCCGCGCAGGCTGCCGCGCAGGCCGGCCGCCCAGGACGACGCGAGCGGGTCGTTGGCGAGTCGTCGGTTCATGCCACGTCCTCGGAGTCAGCGGGGGTCTCGGGGTCGACGGGGGTGAAGACCGCGTCGAACGTGTCCAGTCGGCCGTCCGGGCGGACCCGGGTGGTCACCCGGTGGCCGGTCGCCTCGGCGATCTCGACGAGGTCCTCGGGGTGGACGGCGGCCTCCTCGTCCACCGACCACAGCTGCCGGTCGAGGTCCCACGCGGTGGTGTCGCCCGGGGCGTCGGCGAGGGCGCGGACCGCGGCGGCGACCCGCACCAGTCGGCGGTTGGGGATCCCGGTGACCAGCCGCTCGCCGGGTTCGGCGACGAGCCGGTCGCGCAGCGACTCCAGCCCGTCGGGCAGCGTCGTCCAGGCGACGCGTGCCGCGGGGGCGGGCGCCGGGGCGCCGTCTCCGACCAGCAGGGTCACGTCGTAGCGGAACAGCGACAGCTCGTTGTCGGCGCGGCCGCGCTTGAGCTCGAACCGGACGTCGGCGACCTTGCCGCTGTCGGCGGCCAGCCGCTGGAAGAAGTCCGGCGAGACGCACAGCTCGCGTTCCTCGTTCAGCTGCCGGTGCACCGCGGAGCGGATCTCCTCGACGGTGCTCAGCGCGCCGGCCCGGTGCAGCTGCACGGCGGTGTGGAACTCCGGCAGCAGGTCGAGCGAGCGGACGTCACCGACGAACACCGCGCCGCCGGGGCGGACGGCGCGCACCGCGTCCAGCAGGACCGTGCGCAGGTAGTCGGTGCCGGGGAAGTACTGGGCGACCGAGTTGATCACCACGGTGTCCAGGCTGTCCTCGGGCAGGGCGGCGAGGTACTCGGGCCCGCTGTGGGCGAGGTGGACGTGGCCGGGCAGCGGGCGTCCCAGGCAGCCCCGGGCGGCGTCCAACGCGGCCGGGGACAGGTCGACGCCGTGGTACTCCTCGACGTGCTCGGCGAAGGAGCGCAGCACCAGGCCGACGCCGACGCCGACGTCGGCGACCCTGGTGGGCTCCAGGGCGCGGATCCGCTCCACGGTGTGGCCGAGCCACTCGCGCATCTCGGGCACCGGGATCGGCTCGCCGGTGTAGCTGGACAGCCAGCCGGCGAACTCCGAGCCGTCCTCGGCGGGCGCGGTGTACGCGCTCTCCCACACCTCGCCCCAGCGCTGGACGTGGGCCTGCTGGACGGTGTCGTCGGACAGCTCCTCGGCGGGCGAGACGTAGGCGACCAGCTCGGGGCCGTGCGCGCCGTCGATCGCGATGACCGCGACCGCGTCGACGCCCTCGTGCCGCGACAGCACGCTCTCCACCTCGTCCGGCTCGACCCGGTGGCCGAGGATCTTCACCTGCCGGTCGACCCGGCCGAGGAACTCCAGCCGGCCGTCGGCGCGCCAGCGCACCCGGTCGCCGGTGCGGTAGTAGCGCTGCCCGTCGTGCTCGACGAAGCGCTCGGCGGTGAGGTCGGGCCGGCCGAGGTAGCCGGCCGCGACGCCGTCGCCGCCGATCCACAGCTCGCCGGAGGAGCCGATCGGAACCGGCCCGCCGTGCGGATCGGTGACCCGGACGGCGGTGTTGGCGATCGGCCGCCCGATCGGGATGGTGCCGGCCTGCGCGTCCAGGTCCCGGTCCAGCTCGTGCACGGTGGACCAGATGGTGGTCTCGGTGGGTCCGTACATGTTGAGCACCCGCACCTGCGGCAGTGCGCCGAGCAGGCGCTGCGCCAGGCCGGAGGGGAACGCCTCGCCGCCGATCAGCAGGGCGCGCAGCCCGGTCAGCGCGGCGAGCGCCTCGGGCTCGGCGGCGACCGCGGCGAACAGCGAGGGGGTGCCCTGGAGCAGGGTGACGCCGTGGCGCTCGCACAGCGCGGCCAGCGAGTGCGGGCTCTCGGCGACCTCGGCCTCGTGGGCCCGGCGCAGCTCGTCGACCCAGGTGAGGCTCTCGAGGACGTCGTCCGGGGCGACACCGAAGTCGACCAGGCAGGCGATCTCGTCGACCCCGACGGCGGACAGGCTACGGACCAGTTCCGCGCAGTCCTCGGGCGAGCCGAACAGGCCGGAGGACTCGAAGTAGCGGTCGATGGCGAGGTCGATCACCGCCTCGATCTGGTCCTCCGCGCCCATCTCCGGCAGCTCCTGGCCGGTGGTGGCGAACAGGGTGCGCCACAGCTCGGTGGAGCTGCGCAGGTAGTCGCGGAACGGCTCACGGGCCCGCGCCCGGGCGTCGGCGGTGTCCTCGGACATGAAGGTGTGCACCATCAGGGTGACCTGGCCGGGACCGCTGTGCCCGGCGGCCTCCCGGGCCAGCCGGTACGCCTTGATCTTCGCCGCGAGGTCCTCGGGCGCCTGGCCGAGCAGGTGGGTGAGCAGGTTGGCACCGGAGGCGCCGGCCTGCTCGAAGGTCTGCACGGCACCGACCGAGGTCAGCCAGATCTGCGGCTCCGCCTGGACCGGTGCGGGGTGGATGCGCACGTCGACGACCTGGCCGCTGCCGCCGGTGCGCAGCACCTGCTCGCCGCGCCACAGCCGGCGGAACTCGTCGATCTGCTCCGCCATCTTCTGCTTGCGCACCGGGAAGTTCTCCGGGCGCAGCGCGAAGTCGTTGGAGTTCCATCCGGACGCGAAGGCGAGGCCGACCCGGCCGCCGGAGAGGTTGTCGACCAGCGACCACTCCTCGGCGATGCGGATGGTGTCGTGCAGCGGGGCGACGACGCTGCCGCTGCGCAGGGCGATCCGCTCGGTGACGGTGGCCAGCGCGGCGGACATCACCGACGGGTTGGGGTAGAGGCCGCCGAAGTGGTGGAAGTGCCGTTCGGGCGTCCACACGGCCTCGAAGCCGTGGCGGTCGGCGAACCGGGTGGCGTCCAGGACCAGCCGGTAGCCGTCCCGGTTGGAGACGCCGGCGGAGGCGGCGAAGAAGAACAGGCTGAACCCGACCGGGCGTTCGCGGCCCTCCGCCTGCGGCACCAGGTTGTTGATGATCCGTTCGCCGGCCACCACGACCTTGGCGCCGCGGGTGAGCGGCCACAGCAGTTCGAGCACCGAGATGTCGAAGGAGACGCTGGTGACGGCGAGCACGGTGTCCTGCGGGCCGCAGCCGACGGTGCGGTCCATGCCGACGAAGAAGTTGACGGCGTTGCGGTGCCGGATGGCGGTGCCCTTGGGCTTGCCGGTCGTACCGGAGGTGTAGATGACGTAGGCGGTGTCATCGCCGCCGACGGCCGTGTCGGGCGCGTGGTCGGGCCGGGCCGCGATGGCGGCGGCGTCCTCGTGGACGTCGACCCGGCGCGGCGCGTCGAGGCCGGCGGGTGCGCCGGGGCCGGTGATCAGGCAGCTGATGCCGGCGTCCTCGGCGATGGTGTCCAGCCGGGTGCGCGGGAACGACGGGTCCATCGGGACGTACGCGGCGCCGGCCTTGTGGACCGCGACCAGGGCGGTGACCAGGTCGATGCCGCGACGGATGCTGACGCCGACCAGGTCGCCCCGGCGCACGCCGAGGGCGAGCAGGTGGTGGGCGAGGCGGTTGGCGCGGGCCTCCAGCTCGGCGTAGTCGATCTCGTCGTGCCGGTGGGCGAGGGCGGTGGCGCCGGGGTTGGCGCGCACCTGCCGGGCGATCAGGCCGTGCACGGTGTCGGCGGCGTCGTAGCCGACCGCGGTGTCGTTCCAGGCCTCCACCCGGGCGAGTTCGGCCCGGCCGAGCAGATCGGCCTCGACGGCGCGCCGTTCCGGGTGGTGGGCGACCTCCTCGACGGCGCGGGCGTAGTACCCGGCGAGCCGGTCGCAGAACTCCTGGGGCAGCACGGCGAGGTCGCAGTCCAGCCACAGCGACAGCCGGCGCTCCTCCGGGTCGATCAGGAAGTTCACGGCCAGCGGGTAGTTGGTCTCGGCGATGCCGACGGTGACCCGCATCAGCGCGTCCGAGGCGCGGTTGCCGTCCCGGTGGAAGTCCATGAAGTTGACGTAGGAGCTGAGTTGGAGCTCCGCGCCGAGGTCGTGCTGCATCTGCGCGATCGGGTAGCGGCGGTGCGGGGCCGCGGCGCGCTCGTGGGCGAAGACGGCCCGGGCCGCCTCGGCCAGGGTCATGGCGGACAGGTCGAGGCGCAGCGGCAGCGTGTTGAGGAAGACGCCGATGGTCTCGTCGCCGCCGTGCTCCTCCAGTCGGCCGTTGGCGACCATGCCGGTCAGCACCTCGTCGGCGCCCCCGACCAGGCGCAGTACCGCGGCGTGCGCGGCGACCAGCAGCGCCTTCAGCGGCAGCGCCTCGCGGGCGGCCAGGTCGCGCAGCGCGGCGGCGGTCGCCTCGGGGATCGCCACGTCGTAGCGCTGGTTGGCGGCGTGCCGGGACTCCTCGGCCGGGCGGGGGGCGAGTTCGGTGGGCTCGGCGCCGCGCAATAGGGCGGACCAGAACTCGCGGGCCGCCGGGTCGGCCACGGCGGCGCGTTCGGCGGCGACGAAGTCGCGGTAGGCGGAAGCCACTTCGGGCAGGTCGAGGGCGCGGCCGACGGTCCGGGCCTGGTAGTGCTCGACCACTTCCTCGAGCATCCGCATGTCGCTCCAGCCGTCGAGGACGACGTGGTGCTCGATGACGGACAGTTCGAAGGAGTCCTCGCCGCACGGGTGGACGGCGAACTTCAGCAGCGGGGCGGTCTCGGGGTCGAAGGTGGTGAACTTGGCCTGCTCGACCCACGCCTCGACGGCCCGCTGCTGGGCGGCGGGGGTGAGACCGCGCAGGTCCTCGCCGTCCTCGATCGGGATGGTGACGTCCCGGTGGACCAGTTGCAGCGGTTCGGAGTAGCGCGCGAGGTCGAAGGAGCAGCGCAGCGACGGGTGGCGGCGGGTGGTGTCGTCGACGGCGGCCCGCAGCGCCGCGCGGTCGAGCGGCGCGGATATCCGGATGCTGGTGACGACCCGGTAGATGGAGGTGTCCTCGGCGAACGCGGCGTGGAAGAGCATGCCCGCCTGCATCGCGCTGAGCGGGTAGGCGTCGTCCAGGCCGTCCGGCAGCAGCTGCCGGTCCCGCTCCGACAGCATCCCGAAGGGCTCCCGGGCGGCGGCCGGTTCCCGGTCCGACTCCCGGACGGCACGGGCGAGTTCGCGGATGGACGGGCCCTGGAACAGGTCGGCCACGTCGAAGGTGCTGCCGTGCCGCTCGACCTCGGCGCGCACCCGGATCGCGTGCATGGAGTCGCCGCCGAGCGCGAAGAAGGAGTCGTCGATGCCGAACGCGTCGGTGCCCAGGACGGCGGCCCAGGCCCGGTGCAGCAGCCGCTCCCGGTCGGTGGTCGGCGGCTGGACGGCGGCGCGCGCCGGCCTCGCTGCGGGCAGCGGCAGGGCCTTGCGGTCGAGCTTGCCGTTGGGCAGCAACGGCAGCTCGGCGAGCGGGAGGACGTGTCCGGGCACCATGTAGGCGGGCAGCCGCTCGCGCAGCCAGTCGGTCAGCTCGGCGTGCTCGGGCTCGGCGTCGACGGGCACCACGTGGGCGACCAGCTGCGGCTCGCCGCCGGCCAGCCGCGGCGCGGTGACCACGGCCTGGGCGACCCCGGGGTGGGCGAGCAGCGCGGACTCGATCTCCCCGGGCTCGATGCGGAACCCGTGCACCTTCACCTGGTGGTCGAGCCGGCCCTGGTAGAGGATCACGCCGTCGGAGCGCAGCACGGCGCGGTCGCCGGTGCGGTAGAGCCGTCCGGCGCCGGCCGGTCCGGGGACGAACGCGGCGGAGGTCAGCTCGGGCCGGTTGAGGTAGCCGATGGCGACCTGGACACCGCCGATGCAGAGCTCGCCGGCCACGCCGGCGGGCAGCTGCCGGCCGGCGCGGTCCATCACGTACAGCGTGGTGTTGGCCACCGGCCGGCCGATCGGGACCGGCCCGGCGGCGTCCTCCGGGCGGCACTGCCAGTGGGTGACGTCGATGGACGCCTCGGTCGGCCCGTACAGGTTGTACAGGGCCGGCGCGTCCTGGCCGTAGCGCTCGAAGTGGCGGCCGACGGTCTCCGGGCGCAGCGCCTCGCCGCTGCACACGATCCGGCGCAGGCCGGGCAGTTCGGCGGCGGCGGGCTCGGCCAGGAAGAGGTCGAGCATGGACGGCACGAAGTGCGCGGTGGTGATGCCGTGCCGACGGACCGTCTCGGCGATGGCCCGCGGGTCGCGGTGGGCGCCGGGCGCGGCCAGGTGCAGGGTGGCGCCGGTCATCAGCGGCCAGAAGAACTCCCACACCGACACGTCGAAGGTGAACGGCGTCTTCTGCAGCACCTTGTCGTCGGCGCCGAGGCGGTACTCGTCCTGCATCCACAGCAGCCGGTTGACCACACCGCGGTGCGGCACGGCGACGCCCTTGGGGCGGCCGGTGGAGCCGGAGGTGAAGATGACGTACGCGGGGTCGTCCGGGCCGGCGGTGACGCCGAGCGGGCCGGCGGCGGGCAGCCCGGGCAGCACCTGGTCGAGGGCGAGGGTCTCCAGGCAGCTGCCGGACAGCCGTTGGGCCAGGTCGGCGCGGGTCAGCACCAGGCGGACCTCGGCGTCCTCGATCTGCAGGGCCAACCGGGCCAGCGGCTGGTCGGGGTCGAGCGGGGTGTACGCGGCGCCGGCCAGCAGGACGCCGAGCAGGGCGACGACGAGGTCGAGCGAGCGCTCCTCGTGGACGCCGACCACGTCGCCGGTGCGCACTCCGCGCTGCCGCAGGTAGTGGGCCAGCGCGCGCGCCCGGTCGACGAGTTGACGGTAGGTCAGCGAGGCGCCCGCCACCTCGGCGGCGATCGCCTCGGGAGTGCGGGCGGCCTGCTCCTCGATCCAGGTGTGCAGCGGGCGGTCGAGATCGTAGTCGCGCGCCGGGCCCTCGGCCCGGGCGGCGGCCGCCTCGTCCTCGGCGAGCAGGTCGATCCCGCCGACCGGCGTGTACTCGGGGGCGCGCAGCAGGGCGTCGGTGAACCGGACGAAGCGCTCCCGGTGGGCGGCGAGCGGGGCGGCCCGGTGCCGGTCGGGGTTGGGTTCGAAGGTCAACCGCAGGTCGGCTCCGTCGGCGCCGCCGAAGAACTCCAGGCCGAGGTCGGCGACCGGGCCGGAGGACAGCTGGTGGACGGGGCAGTCGACGGTGCCGAGCCGCAGCTTGCCGTCGAAGGACACCACGTTGACCACCACGCCGGTGGTGTGCTCGCCGCCGTCGGCGCGGCGGATCTCCCGCTGGATCTCCTCCCCGCGGAAGCGCTGGCGGCGCAGCACCTCGCCGGCCCGCTCGCCGACCTGCCGCACCACCTCGCCGAAGTCCTGCTCGGGGCGGACGGTCACCCGCAGCGGCAGCACGTTGGCGAGCATGCCGGGGGTGGTGAGCGAGACCCGGGTGGTACGGCCGCGCACCGGCAGGCCGAGGACGAGGTCCTGCTGCTGGGTGATGCGGTGCAGGTAGACGGCGGTGGCGGCCATCACGATGACCGACCAGTGCACCTTGTACCGGGCCGCGGCGACGTCGACCCCGGTGATGCCGTCGGCCTGCTGGAACCGGGAGGCGGCCGGGCCGTCCTGGTCCGGGGAGGCGAGGCTCGCGGTGTCGGGCCAGTCGGCGAGGGCGCCGAGCCAGTGCGCACGGTCCTGCTCGTACTGTTCCGAGCCGCGGTAGGCCTCGTCCTCGGCGAGCAGGTCGGCCAGGGTGCCGGCCGCTGACGGCCGCGGCTCGCGGCCCTCGGTCAGGGCGGTGTAGATCTCGGCGAGGCGCCGCCAGTGCAGCGCCTGGCCGTAGCCGTCGAGGACGATGTGGTGGTACCGGAAGTGCAGCAGGTGGTGGCGCGGGGCGACCTTCACCAGGGTGTGCGCGAACAGCGGTCCGTCGGTCAGGTCGACGCGACTGGCGAGGTCGTCGCGCATCCACTGCTCGGCGGCGGCCCGGGCGTCCGCGGCGCCGCTGACGTCCCGGGTGTGCAACCCGGGGACGGCGTCGAGCGGCACCTGCCAGGGCCGGCCGTCGGGATCGGCGGTGAACCGCACGCACATCGCCTCGGCCTCGACGACGGCGAGCCGGACGGCCTCGGCGAGGCGCTGCTCGTCGACGTCCCCCTGGATGTCCACGTAGCCGGCGCAGTTGTGCAGCGCGCCGCCGGAGTCGAGCTGGTGGGCGATCCACACCTCGTTCTGGGCGGCGGACAGCGGCAGACGCCCTGTGAAGGCGTTCACGAGTCACTCCTCTGGTGAGAAATCCATGAATGCGTGCGGGACTCGGTTTCACCGCGATGAAGAATTCGGAAAATCCATTGCGCCGCCATTACGGGCGGCCGGGGCACTACCGGCGGGTACCGCCGGCCGGGCCCGGACCGGCGCGCACCGAGGCTTCTGATTCAGCGTCGGTTGTGCGCCGCGGCTCCAGCGGATACAGCCGCTTCGCCGATCTCATCCGGCACCCCCGATGCCTTGATCGACCTGCGGCCTCCCCCCCGAAGCGCTCCCCCACGACGCGGTTGACCTTAGGGTTCTCAGGCCTGACCGGTCAACAACGAATTTCGGCCCGTGGTTCAAGCCGGGGAATTCCGGCGATCACACCGCGATATCCCCCGCACCCGGCTCGACCTGCGCCGTCGGCGCATCGCGTGGCCGGAACGCAACCGCGCGTCAATCCGATCGTAGGCGCACGACCTGTGCCAGGAGCACGCTGTGTGAGCGCAGGTCGCGCAGGGTCGACTGCCTCGCGACCCCTGGTCCCCCATCAGCCACAGAAGCCCCGTCGGCCACGCGCAGTCACCAAATGAGTTTCAAAGCGGTCGCCGACCAATCGATTTCAGCCATCGCCGGTTGGGTATGGAGTCCATCTCATCCCCTATCGGACATCCCGGGCGGTCCCTCGCCTTTGCGACGGAAGGGCCGTACGGCACCCCGATCCACTCTGGTCAGAACATTCTTGACACATCGCGAACAACAACAGCGCTCGGCGGACGTGACCGGCTCGACAGGAAAGGGACCTGTGCCCTATTGCGCCGCGATCGGATAAGCGGTATTCCCCGTCCCGGACATCGGCGGACAGCCGCCCGGATTGCGGTTCCGTGGAGTCGTGCGCCATCCCGGAATTCCCCGGAAGTGACCGGCCGTCGCACGACTCCCGGTGAGAAGGTTCACCACGTGGTCATCGGGCACCGCCCTTGCGCTCCTCCTCGTCGACGATCTCGGCGTCCACGACTTCCTCCTCGTCGGCCTGCGAGCCGCCCGCGCCACCGCTCGGCGCACCGGGGGCGGCCTGGGCGTAGATGGCCTGGCCGAGCTTCTGACTGACCTGGGCGAGCTTCTCGCTCGCGGTGCGGATCGCGGCGGTGTCCTGGCCCTTGAGCTTCTCCTTGAGCTCCGTCAGGGCCGACTCGACCTCGCTCTTCACGTCGGCCGGGAGCTTGTCGGCGTTGTCGGCGATGAACTTCTCGGTCGAGTACACGAGTTGCTCGCCCTGGTTGCGGGTCTCGGCGCTCTCACGCCGACGGCGGTCCTCCTCGGCGTGCTGTTCGGCCTCGCGCATCATCCGGTCGATCTCGTCCTTGGGCAGCGAGGAGCCGCCGGTGACGGTCATCTTCTGCTCCCGGCCGGTGCCGAGGTCCTTCGCGCCGACGTGCATGATGCCGTTGGCGTCGATGTCGAAGGTGACCTCGATCTGCGGCAGGCCGCGCGGCGCGGGGGCGATTCCGGTCAGCTCGAACATGCCGAGCTTCTTGTTGTAGGCGGCGATCTCGCGCTCGCCCTGGAAGACCTGCACGGTCACCGAGGGCTGGTTGTCCTCGGCGGTCGTGAAGACCTCCGAGCGCCTGGTCGGGATGGTGGTGTTGCGCTCGATCAGCCGGGTCATGATGCCGCCCTTGGTCTCGATGCCCAGGGACAGCGGGGTGACGTCCAGCAGCAGGACGTCCTTGACCTCGCCCTTGAGCACGCCGGCCTGGAGCGCGGCGCCGACGGCCACCACCTCGTCCGGGTTGACGCCCTTGTGCGGATCCTTGCCGGTGAGCCGCTTCACCAGGTCGGTCACGGCCGGCATCCGGGTGGAGCCGCCGACCATGATCACGTGGTCGATGTCGGCGAGCGTGATCTTCGCGTCCTTCACGGCCTGGTGGAACGGCCCCTCGCAGCGGTCCAGCAGGTCGGCGGTGAGCTGCTGGAACTGGGCCCGGGTGAGCTTCTCGTCCAGGTGCAGCGCACCCTCGGCGGAGGCGGTGATGTACGGCAGGTTGATCGTCGTCTCGCTGGCGGCGGACAGTTCGATCTTCGCCTTCTCGGCGGCCTCGCGCAGGCGCTGGACGGCCATCTTGTCCTTGGACAGGTCGATGCCGTAGCCGTTCTTGAACTGCTTGACCAGGTGGTCGACGACGCGCTGGTCCCAGTCGTCGCCGCCCAGGTGGGTGTCGCCGTTGGTGGCCTTCACCTCCACCACGCCCTCGCCGATCTCCAGCAGTGAGACGTCGAAGGTGCCGCCGCCGAGGTCGAAGACCAGCACCGTCTGCTCGTTCTCCTTGTCCAGCCCGTAGGCGAGGGCGGCGGAGGTCGGCTCGTTGATGATCCGCAGCACGTTCAGGCCCGCGATCTCGCCGGCCTCCTTGGTCGCGGTGCGCTGGGAGTCGTTGAAGTACGCGGGCACCGTGATCACGGCGTCCGTCACGTCCTCGCCGAGGTAGGCCTCGGCGTCCCGCTTGAGCTTCTGCAGCACCCGGGCCGAGATCTCCTGCGCGGTGTAGCGCTTGCCGTCCACATCGCCCTTCTCCGGGAAGCGCCAGTCGCCCTCGCCCATGTGCCGCTTCACCGAGCGTGCCGTGCGGTCCACGTTGGTCACCGTCTGCCGCTTGGCGACCTCGCCGACCAGCACTTCGCCGCCCTTGCCGAACGCCACCACCGACGGGGTGGTCCGCGCACCCTCGGTGTTCGCGATCACGGCCGGCTCGCCGCCCTCCAGCACGCAGACCACCGAGTTCGTCGTCCCCAGATCGATACCAACCGCGCGCGCCATCACCAGGCCTCCTCTCCTGCCCCTACGCGTCTTGCCCCAGGAGGAGGAGCGAAACGTGAGCCCCCGCCCGACCGGCAGGTGCCGGGTGCGGCCCGGTGCAGTGCCGGTCCGGCCGGGTGTTCACGGCAGATGTGCGCGATCCTGGAGTGGGGCAGCCCACGCCGACCCGGGCGGAGGTCATACGGCTGATGAGCGGCGGCGAGCACGAGTCGGCAGGAGCGCGGGACACCACCGAGGGCCGCGTCTACACCGTCACCGGCGGCGACTGGGACGAGGTCGCCGGTGACGCGCAGCGACGAGAACGGGCGGACGACGAGCGGATCATCGTCAACATGGGCCCCCAGCACCCGTCCACCCACGGCGTGCTGCGGCTGATCCTGGAGATCGACGGCGAGACGGTGAAACAGGCCCGCTGCGGCATCGGCTACCTCCACACCGGCATCGAGAAGAACATGGAGTTCCGCAACTGGGTCCAGGGCACCACCTTCGTGACCCGGATGGACTACCTGACCCCGCTGTTCAACGAGACCGCCTACTGCCTGGCGGTGGAGAAGCTGCTCGGCATCACCGACGACGTCCCGGACCGGGCCAGCGTCATCCGGGTGATGATGATGGAGCTCAACCGGATCGCCTCGCACCTGGTGGCGCTGGCCGCCGGCGGGATGGAGATCGGCTCCACCACGCTGATGGTCTACGGCTTCCGGGACCGCGAGGTCATCCTGGACATCTTCGAGCTGGTGACGGGCCTGCGCATGAACCACGGCTACGTCCGGCCGGGCGGCCTCGCCCAGGACCTGCCCCCGGGCGCGCCGGACCAGATCCGCGAGGGCGTGAAGCTGCTGCGCTCGCGGCTGCCGGAGTACGACAAGCTGGCGACCAGGAACCCGGCCTTCAAGGCCCGACTGATCGGCGTCGGCCACCTCGACCTGCCCGGCTGCATGGCGCTCGGCGCCACCGGGCCGATCCTGCGGGCCACCGGCCTGCCGCACGACCTGCGCAGGACCGACCCCTACTGCGGCTACCAGGACTACGAGTTCGAGGTCGCGGTGGCCGACACCGCGGACTCCTACGGCCGGTTCCTGATCCGGCTGGAGGAGATGCGCCAGTCGCTGCGGATCGTCGAGCAGTGCCTGGACCGGCTGACCCCCGGCCCGGTCATGGTGGCCGACAAGAAGATCGCCTGGCCCGCCCAACTGACCGTCGGCCCGGACGGGTTGGGCAACTCGCTCGACCACGTCCGCAAGATCATGGGCCAGTCCATGGAGGCGTTGATCCACCACTTCAAGCTGGTGACGGAGGGCTTCCGCGTCCCGGTCGGCCAGGCGTACGCGGCGGTCGAGTCCGCCAGGGGCGAACTGGGCGTCCACGTCGTCTCCGACGGCGGCACCCGGCCGTACCGGGTGCACTTCCGCGATCCGTCGTTCACCAACCTGCAGACGATGGCCGCGATGTGCGAGGGCGGGCAGGTCGCGGACGTCATCGTCGCGGTGGCGAGCATCGACCCGGTGATGGGCGGCGTGGACCGGTGAACGCCGGCGCCGAGGTGCCTTCTTCCTGCGCGGCATCGACCTGACGTCCGCTGTGTCTCCTTCCGCCAACTCGCCGACTGGCTCGACGCCAAGGACCCGACCCGTCCTGAACCGCCTCCGCGCCATCTCCCCGCCCACCGCCCCCAACTGGCCTGCCACCACGGGGCGGTAGCCCGACCACAACCACTGGCGACGGTACGCCCCCCGCCACCGCGGACCACGGCGGGCCGACGCTGACCTTCTACGCCCTGCTCGGTGAACCCGGCAACCGGCGGGCCTACCTGCGGTTCCGAACCGCCGGCCAACTCCACACCGCGGCACTCACGCTCCACGTCACCTGACGCGCCGGCGCCGAAGAATCGCTCCGCCTGCCGACGAGCGATCATCCATCGGCACCCCGCTTCTCCTCGTCGGCGCTTCCGCCGACGCCCGCTCGGCAGCGCCCGACTGCGGGGCGGCGGCGCGAAGTCGGTTACCCGTTGGTTCCCTTGACCGAGAATCATCAGCGGGCCTACGCTCACCGCGGCTCGGCCCCCACCGAGCCCTTCCCCACGGGATCGGCGCCATCCAGGCGCGGCCGCCCCCTGCCCGCACCACGGTGCCGGGCCCCGGCCGTACCGCATGCAAGCCCCATCGACCACCCTCATCGAAGGGCACGACCTTGCTGCGATCGATCAAGCACAGCCTCGGTACCCTCACCGCCCTGTCCGCCGCCGTCCTGCTGGTGGCCGCCCCCGCGGGCGCCTCCCCAGCGGCCGGACACGCCATGAAGGCCCGCTCGGGCCAGGCCACCACGAGCAGCGGAAACCTCGCCTACGGCGGTGGGAACATCGTCACGAGCCCGAAGATCTACATCGTCTACTGGGGCAACCAGTGGGGCACCGGCTCCACCGTCACCAACGACCCCTCGGGCGAGGCCCCGCTGCAGCTGTCGTTCTTCCAGCACGCCTACGGCAGCGGCGACACCTGGTCCAACTCACAGACGCAGTACTGCCAGGGCGTCGCCACCGGAACCACCCAGTGCGGCAGCTCGGGCACCCACGTGGGCCACCCGAGCAGCAACCCGGTGGCCGGCACCTGGCTGGACAGCTCGGTCTCCGCTCCGAACAAGCCCGGCAGCTCGGCGATCGCGGCCGAGGCGCAGAAGGCGGCCACGCACTTCGGAGTCTCCGGCGACAACGTCGAGATCATCGTGGACGTGCCGCACGGCGTGGTGCCGCAGGGCTTCAAGACCTCGTACTGCGCCTGGCACGACCACACCAGCGTGAACGGCGCCGACCTGCCCTACACCAACATGCCGTACGTCACCGACGCCGGTTCCGGCTGCGGCGCCAACTTCGTCGCCACCGGCTCCAGCGGGGTCAACGGGGCGACCGAGGGCGTCACCATCGTCGGCGGCCACGAGTACGCCGAGACCCTCACCGACCCGGCACCCAGCAGCGGCTGGGTGGACGGCGGCGGCGCCGAGACCGGCGACAAGTGCGCCTGGATCTCCAGCGGCCAGGGTGCCTCCAGCATCGTCAGCATGAACGGCGCGAACTACGCCGTGCAGTCGCTGTGGAGCAACAACTTCAACAGCAACGCCGGCGGCTGCGTCAGCTACTACAGCAGCTCGACCAACCAGCACTGACCATCAGTCAGCGGCGGCCCCCCGGGGAACCGGTGGGCCGCCGCCCGCCGTGGAGGACCACCGTGCTACCACGCCCCCTGCCGCTGCCGCTGCTCCTCCTGCTGACCGCCTGCGCCACACAGGGGACGACAGGCGCCACGGCCACCGGGAACACCGATTGCCGCCCACCGGCCGAGGCCGTGCTGCCGGGCACCGCCGGCACCCTGGCCGAGACCGACACCGGCTCCTTCTGCCTGCCCACGGGGCAGCGGCTCACCGTCTTCCTGACCGCCACCGGCACTGCCCACTGGTCCGCCGTCACCAGCTCCGACCCGCGCGTGCTGGCCCCCGCCAAAGCCCCGCTGACCGCCCCGGTCGGCGTGACCCCCGCGCTGTTCGCCGCCAACGGGCCCGGCACCGCCCAACTGACCAGCCAGGACGGCACCGGCCACCGCTGGCAGGCCACCATCGTCGTGCGCTGACGGGCCGGCGGTGCGACAAGGCCGTCGCACCGCGGCCCCAGCGGCCGGCGGCCGCACCCGGATCGCCTCGGTCGCCCGGCCCCGGGCTCAGCGGCTGGACGCGGCGAAGCGCAGGGCCAGGGCCGGGCGCCGGTTGACGGCCCGTTTGGCGGACGGCGTCAGCCAGACCGACACGGGGCCTTCGCCGACCACCGGGAAACCGTGCCGGTCGAGTGTGAACAGCTCCGGGGCGATGTCGGCGCCCGCGGGCCGCAGGCCGCGCCCCGCGCCCTCGCCGAGCTGATGTCCGCCCAGTGCGCCAGATTCCCCGCCCTGAATCCCCATCAGGCGATCGACTGATTCCGCCCGCCCGGCCGTGCGCTCCCGAGGCGTGCTCACCGTCCCGGGCGTGCCGCCGATGTGACGACCAGTCGGCGCCGGGGACCCGGGGAGTGGGCGGCGGATCGATCACCGTAGAGTGGGGCCGGTCAGTGTCCGCTCGAAGCCTGACTCCGAAGGAGCTCGTGGTGAACCTCGCCTCGGTCGTCGACCTCCAACTGGCTGGCATGTCCAACAAGCTCATCTACTCGGCCATGGCGGTGTACGTCCTGGCGATGTTCGCCCACCTCTTCGAGTGGACGTTCGGAAGCCGGGGGACGGTGGCCCGGCGCTCCATCGAGCAGACCAGCCTGGCCGAGACGGTGGCCGCCCATGCGACGAAGGGCATCCGACAGGCCAAGGTCACGGTGGCGTCGGGGGACGGCCGGACCACCACGCTGACCCGCACCGTGGTGGCGGGCGAGGGGGCGACCGTGGTGACCTCGGCTCGCGGTGCGGAGCCTCAGGTCGACGGACCCGGCGCCGCGGGGAGCAGCCCGAAGGCGGACCTGGCGGGGCGGATCGCGATCTCGCTCACCACGCTCGGGGCGCTGCTCCACGTCGGGGGGGTCACCGCCCGGGGGCTCTCGGCGATGCGCTGGCCCTGGGGCAACATGTACGAGTTCTCCTGCGCCTTCGCGCTCGCCATGGTCCTGGTCTACCTGGGCCTGCTGGCCGCCAAGGTCCGGGTGCGCTGGCTGGGCGTGCCCGTCACCGTCGGCGCCGTGCTCACGCTCGGCCTCGCGGTGACGGTGCTCTACACCGGGGCCGAGCAGCTGGTGCCCGCTCTGCACTCGTACTGGCTGGGCATTCACGTCACCGCCGCGACGGCCTGCGTGGGCGCCTTCTACACGGCGTTCGCCGCGACCCTGATGTACCTCGGCAAGGACGTGTACGAGAAGCAGCGCGCCCTCGGCCGCGACACGGGCCCGCTGCGCATCCCCGCCTCGGTCTGGGAACGACTTCCCGCGGCGGCGACGCTCGACCGCTTCTCGTACCGGGTGAACGCGATCGTGTTCCCGCTGTACACGTTCACCGTCATCGCGGGTGCCATCTGGGCCGAGGCGGCCTGGGGCAAGTACTGGGAGTGGGACCCGAAGGAGACCTGGTCCTTCGTCACCTGGGTCGCGTACGCGGCCTACCTGCACGCCCGGGCGACCGCCGGCTGGCGTGGCCGGAAGGCCGCCTACGTGGCCCTGGTCGCATTCGCCTGCATGCTGTTCAACTACTACGGCATCAACATCTTCGTCACCGGGAAGCACTCGTACGCGGGGATCGGCTGACGCCGGCAGCGCGCGAAATTCCGGCGCGCGAAATTCCGGCCCGTGAATGATCGGCGTGGAATCGACGTCGCAAGGTGCACCGCGGGCCGATGCCGGCATCGTTTCATGATTCACTGTTCACCGGGCTGCGATTCCGTACCCACATGTTCGTGAACCCCGCGTGGGCGGCTTCGGGGAAAGTGGTTCGCCGCCGCGCCCGCGGGTGCAAATCAAAGGGGGATCTGGATTTGGCCGTGTCCGACACCGAACGGAATCCGGTAGAGCTGGACCTCGCCGGCCTGCACGGCTCGCTGGCCTCACCGGTCATCGAATCGATGAATTTTCTCAACGAAGTGTCGCAGCGCTTTCCGGACGCCATTTCATTCGCCGCCGGACGCCCCTTCGAGGGGTTGTTCGACACCGAACTCGTCCACCGCTACCTGCGCCGGTACACCGACCACCTAATGGAGCGGTTCGACGACGACGTCGCGCTGGTGCGGCGGACCGTGCTGCAGTACGGCCGGACCAAGGGGATCATCCACGACCTGATCGCGAGGAACCTCGCGGTGGACGAGAACGTGGTGGTCGACCCGGAGTCGATCGTGGTGACGGTCGGCTGCCAGGAGGCCCTCTTCCTCACGTTGCGGGCGCTGCGGCGGACCGAGAAGGACTGCCTGCTGACCGTCCTGCCCTGCTACGTGGGGGTCGCCGGCGCCGCAGAGCTCGTCGACATGCCGCTGCTGCCGGTCAAGGGCTCGCCGGAGGGCATCGACCTGGCGGACCTGGTGGCCGTCGTCAAGCGGGCCAGGGAGTCCGGCCTGCGCCCCCGGGCGCTCTACGTCGTCGCCGACTTCGCCAACCCGTCCGGGATCAGTCTCGACCTGGAGACCCGGGAGCAGTTGCTGCGGCTGGCGGAGGAGCACGACTTCCTGCTGCTGGAGGACAATCCGTACGGGATCTTCCATGCGCCGGACGCCGACCCGCTGCCGACGCTCAAGGCGCTCGATCGCGACCGCCGGGTCATCCATCTCGGGTCGTTCGCCAAGACCGGCCTGCCGGGCGCCCGGATCGGCTACGCCATCGCCGACCAGCTGGTGAGCGACGGCAACGGCGGCACGCAGTCGCTCGCCGACCAGCTCGCGAAGATCAAGAGCATGCTGACGGTGAACACCTCACCGATCGCGCAGGCCGTCATCGGCGGGAAGCTCCTGGAGCACGATTTCAGCCTGCGCGCCGCGAACGCCCGGGAGAACGCGGTCTACCAGGAGAACCTCCGCCACCTGCTGGCCGGGCTGGCCGAGCGGTTCCCGCCGGACCAGCGGTCCGGAGTGACCTGGAACGTACCCACGGGGGGCTTCTTCGTCGTCCTGGACGTACCGTTCCCGGTCGACGACGAGTTGCTCGAGCTCTCGGCGCGCCGACACCGGGTGCTGTGGACACCCATGCACCACTTCTACGGCGACGGCGAGCCGCGCCACCAGATCCGGCTGTCCTTCAGCTATCTGACCGTCGACCAGATCGCGGTCGGCCTGGACCGGCTGGCGGAATTCATCCACGACCAACGTGAACGGAAGAGCGGGACCGCACCGTGCCGAGGGGGACAACTGTGAGCGCGCTGGACATACTTGGCGTCGACCACGTCGAGCTGGCGGTCGCCGACCTGAACGTGGCGACCGAACTCTTCGTGGACCGGTACGGGTTGGGCGTCTACGCGCGGTCCACCGAGACACCGGACGGGGTCCGCACGGTCGCGGTGGGCCGACAGGGCATCAGGCTGGTGCTGACCGAGGCCGGCGACGCCGACCACCCGGCCGCCGCCTACGTCGAGCGGCACGGCGACGGAGTGTCCGGTATCGCCCTCAGCACCCCGGACGCGGAGGCCGCCTTCACCGAAGCGGTCCGGCGGGGAGCCCGGCCGGTCGCCGCGCCGACCACCCGGGACGGGGTCGTCACGGCGTCCATCGGCGGCTTCGGCGACGTGGTGCACACCTTCGTCCAGCGTCTGCCCGGAGCGGACGAGCGCGCCCTGCCGGGACTGTCCGTGGTCGAGGAGGATCCCGTCACCGGTGGGCGGCGGTCGGCCCTCGGGCTGCACACGGTCGACCACTTCGCGGTGTGCCTGGAGGCCGGGCAGCTCATACCCACGGTGGAGTTCTACAGGACCGTGCTCGGTTTCGACATGGTCTTCACCGAGCGCATCGTGGTGGGCAGGCAGGCGATGGACTCCATGGTCGTGCAGAGCCGCTCCGGCTCGGTGACGCTCACCCTGATCGAACCGGACCTGTCCAGGGAGCCCGGCCAGATCGACCAGTTCATCAAGGACCACGGCGGAGCGGGCGTCCAGCACATCGCGTTCGCCACCGACGACATCGTGCGGGACGTGTCCCGCCTCGGCGCGAACGGCGTCGGGTTCCTGCGCACGCCCGGGGCCTACTACGACCTGGTGCCGGAGCGCCTCGCACTGCTGCGGCACTCGGTCGACGGGCTGCGGGAGCTCAACATCCTGGTCGACCAGGACCAGGACGGCCAGCTGCTGCAGATCTTCACCCGGTCCGTCCACCCGCGCGGCACGCTGTTCTTCGAGGTGATCGAGCGGCTGGGGGCCCGGACCTTCGGCAGCGGCAACATCAAGGCGCTCTACACCGCCGTGGAGCTGGAGCAGGCCAGGAACGAGGCGACCCGATGAGCGGCTCCGCGCGGGAGGCGGGGGCGGTCCCGCCGGTCTGTCTCGCCGACGTCGAGCGGCTTGCCGAGGACCGGGTGCCCACCGAGGTCCGGGACTTCGTCGCGGGCGGCAGTGGTGACGAGTCCACCCAGGCCGCCAACCGGGCGGCGCTCGACCAGGTGCGCCTGGTGCCGCGGGTGCTCGCCGGGTCGGACGCCGCGGACCCCTCCGGCCCGCTGCTGCGCGGTACGGCCGCGATGCCGGTCGTGGTCGCGCCGATGGCCTACCAGCGGCTGCTGCACCCGGACGGCGAGCTCGCCGCCGCGCGGGCCGCGGCCAAGGCCGGCGTCCCTTTCACGATCAGCACGTTGAGCAGCTACCCGCTGGAGGAGATCGCCGCGGTCGGCGGGTCGACCTGGTTCCAGCTGTACTGGCAGCGGGACCGCGAGCAGGTGCTCGACCTGGTCCGCCGGGCCAAAGAGGCCGGCTGCGAGGCACTGGTGGTCACCGTGGACGTGCCGGTCATGGGCCGCCGGCTCCGTGACCTGCGCAACGGGTTCACGCTGCCCCCGCACGTGACCGCGGCGAACCTGGGCGGAGTGCCGCTGGCGGCGACGCACACCCGCCTGCCCGGGGCGTCGGGCGTCGCGACGCACACCGGGCAGGCCTTCGATCCCGCGATCGGCTGGGCGGACCTGGCCTGGCTGCGCGAGCGGACGACGATGCCGCTGGTGCTCAAGGGCATCCTCGACCCGCGGGACGCCGCCCGGGCGGTGGAACTCGGCGCCGAGGCGGTGGTGGTGTCCAACCACGGCGGCCGGCAGCTCTCCGGCGCGGTGGCCAGCATCACGGCCCTGCCCTCGGTGGTCGACGCGGTCGGCGGCCGCTGCTCGGTGCTGCTCGACAGCGGCATCCGGTCCGGGATGGACGTCCTGCGCGCCCTGGCCTGCGGCGCGGACGGCGTGATGGTCGGCCGGCCGGTGCTCTGGGGCCTGGCCGTGGACGGTGAGGCGGGCGCCGCGCTCGTGCTCGACCTGCTGCGGGCCGAACTCCGGGAATCCCTCGTCCTGTCGGGGTGCCCCGACCTCACCGCCGCGCGCGGCCTCACCGCCGTGCTGGCCTGAGCCCAGCCGGTCAGGCGGCGGCGAGCATCGGGAACAGCTCGATGTTCGCCGCCGCCTTCAGGTAGTCGGCGCCCGTGGTACCCCCGGTGCCCGACACCTTGCCGATGATCTTCAGCGTCACGCCCCAGTGCGTGCGCTTCATCGACCGCCAAGCGGCGTCGAGGCCGAGCATGGCCTCCTGGAGCCGGCGTGCCTCGGCCGTGTCCCAACCGCCCGCCCGCTCCAGGAACTCCTCCTGCAGCGTCGCGGGGACGGTAAACATCGGGCCCTTCTCCATCGCGTACGGTCCGTCCGCCCGCTTCGCGCTGACCAGTTCGATCATCTGGTAGGGGCGGGACTGGATCGCGCTGGCACCATGGGTGTGGTCCCGGATCACCGCGAACGTCTCGGGCGGAATCGTGGTCAGGACCCGGTACAGCGCCGGCGTCGCTCCGGTCAGCCGGTCCGCCGCCGCCGAGAGCACGGCGGCCGCGTCGGACGGCCGCCCCGCGCGGACCGCCCCGATCGCGTCGGTCAGCGCACCCGCCACCCGGGCGAAGATCCGCTCGAAGAGCTGGATGGACCGGATGAACATGTGCTCATCGTGCACGGTGGTCACCGGCAGCAGCCCGATGTCCACCGCCCGCCGCAGTCCGGCGGGCACCTCGGCCCGCAGTGCCGCCACGGTCTCCCGGCCGGCCCGCACCAGCGCCTCGTTCCCGGACGCGGCGGCGACCACGGCCCGGAGCGGCTCCAGCGACACGGCGTCCGGCACGGCCGCCGGGGCGTACCCGCCGAGCCGGGCCAGGGCCTGCAGCACCGCGACGGTCCTGGTCCGCTGACGGCCGGTCGGCTCGGGCAGTGCCAGGGCGTCGAGCTCGACCGTCGCGAGATCCGCGAGCAGGGCCATCATCAGCAGGTCCTCGGCGTGCTCCGCGCTGTCGGCCTCCCAGTGCGCGATCTGCAGCAACTCGTGGCCGGCATAGGTGTCGTAGGCCATCGGCTGGTCGGTGAACGTCAGCGGCAGCCACCGGTCGAACAGCCAGGCGTCCGGGGACGACCACGGCCGGCCCCCGCCGGCGCAGCCGATCCGGATGCGCAGACCGCGCAGCAGCGCCACCAGCTCCGGTGCCACCGCGGCCTTGCCGACCTGCCGGTAGTAGCCGACGACCGCCCGGTAGGGGAAGCTCGCGAAGCTCTCCGGCCCGATCGGCCGGTGCGACCAGTCGGCGACCTCCTCGACCGCCCGCCGCAGCGCCCGAGCCGCGTCGGCGCGCGTCCCCGCGGTGAGGGCGGGCCCGCCGACTCCCGCACCGGGCACGGGCGCGCCGGACTCCCGGAGCCGTTCCGGCTCCTCTGCCAACCCCAACCTCGTCATGTCCGTGCCTCCCCCGCGCTGCCGCAATCCCTAGGCATGTCCCGCATCCATGGCCTCGATCAGGCTCTTGGGCCGCATGTCGGTCCAGTTCGCCTCGATGTAGTCGAGGCAGGCCCGGCGGGTGTCCTCACCGTGGGCCTTCTCCCAGCCGGCCGGCACCTCGACGAAGGCGGGCCAGAGCGAGTGCTGGCCCTCGTCGTTGACCAGCACCAGGTAGGTCCCGTTCTCGTCCTCGAAGGGGTTCGTCGTCATCGTGTCTCTCCTTGTCATCGTCCGGATGTCGGCGACATCCGGTCACGCAGCACCCCGGCGATCACGTCCAGCGAGGCCGGCGCGGTCATCTCCTGGTGGGTGCAGTCCAGCTCGAACTCGTCGATGCCGCCGGTCACATGGGCGGCCCAGGCCTTGGCCGGGGACAGCGGCTCCACGGTGTGCCGGGCGGCCCGGAAGGCCAGGACGTCGCCGCGGAAGGTTCCGGGGGCGAAGTCGCGGGCGATCCGCATGTTGTTGGCGGCGACGCGCTTGAGCGCCTCGACGCCACGCTCGCCGAGCCCGGCCAGCGGGCTGTCCTGCCGGCCGAGCAGCTCCGCGAGGTCGGCTGCCGACGGCACGTCGCCGCCGGGCTCCGCGGCCTGGGCCGGCTCGGCCGTCAGCGCGGCCAGGATCTCCCGGTCGAGGTCGGCCTCGGACACCTCGGGCCCGTCCGTCGCCGGGTAGGAGTCGAGCAGCGCGAGCAGTTCCACCTCCGCGCCCTCGTCCTGGAGCATCGTCGCGACCGCGTGCGCCACCAGACCGCCGAACGACCAGCCGAGCAGGCGGTAGGGCCCGCGCGGCTGCACCGCGCGGATCCGCGCGAGGTAGTCGGTGGCCATCTCCCGCAGGCTGCCGGGGAGTTCGCCGTCGCCGGTGAGTCCGCGGGCCTGGAGGGCGTAGACCGCCGAGTCAGGGTCGAGCCGGGTGATGAAGCCCGTGTAGCACCAGCCGAGACCGGCCGCGGGGTGGACCAGGAAGTACGGCGTCCCCCGGCGTCCGGGGCGCAGCCGAAGCATGGTGTCGAAGGGGTCGTCCTGCTGGTGCAGCCGCTGGGCGAGGGCCGCCACCGTCGGCGCCTCGAAGAGGCTGCGGATGGAGGTGTCGGTGCCCAGTTCCGCGCGGATCCGGCTGACCAGCCGGGTCGCCAGCAGCGAGTGCCCGCCGAGCTCGAAGAAGTCGTCGTCGATGCCGATCCGCTCCAGGCCGAGCACCTCCGCGAAGAGGGCGCGGAGCACCTCTTCCTGCGGGGTGCGCGGCTCCCGGTCCGAGGCCCGGGCGGTGAGGTCCGGCGCGGGCAGCGCCTTGCGGTCGAGCTTCCCGTTCGGTGTCAGGGGCAGGGCCTCCAGCGGCACCACGGCCGCGGGCACCATGTACTCCGGGAGCCGTCGGCGCAGGTGGGCGATCGTCTCCGCGGGGTCGAGGGCGGGCCCGTCCGGTACGACGTAGGCGACGAGCCGCCGGTCACCCGGCCGGTCCTCCCGCAGCACCACGACCGCCTGCGTCACCCCTCGGTGGGCGACCAGGGCGGCTTCGACCTCGCCGAGCTCCATCCGGAAGCCGCGGAGCTTGACCTGGTGATCGGTCCGGCCGTGGTAGTCCAGCCGGCCGTCCTCGGTCCAGCGGGCCAGGTCGCCGGTGCGGTACATCCGCGACCCGGCCGGACCGTACGGATCCGCGACGAAGCGTCCGGCGGTCAGCGCGGGCTGGTCCAGGTAGCCCCGGGCCAGACCCTCGCCGGCCAGGTACAGTTCACCGGCCACCCCGGGCGGGACCAGCCGGAGCCGGTCGTCCAGCACGTACGCCCGGGTGTTGCGGATCGGGCGGCCGATCGAGGGCGCTCCCGGGTGGTCCGCGCCGAGGTCGGCCGCGGTCGACCACACGGTCGTCTCGGTGGGCCCGTAGAGGTTGGTGACGGCCGGGGTGAGCTCCCGCATCCGGGCGGCCAGCGGCGCCGGCAGCGCCTCGCCCCCGACCAGCATGCGCAGCCCCCGCGCGTCCTGCGGGTGCTCGGCCAGCAGCGCCTGCCACAGCGTCGGCGTGGCCTGCATGATCGTCGCCCGGCTGCGGCGCAGCAGGGCGGCCAGTTCCGCGGGGTCGCGGACCTGGTCGCGCCCGGCCACCACGACGCTCGCGCCGGCGAGCAGCGGCAGGTACAGCTCCAGCACGTGGATGTCGAAGGCCACGGTGGTGACGGCGAGCATCCGGTCCCCGGTGTCCATCGGGAACAGCTGGCCCGTGCCCAGCAGGAAGTTGACCAGGCCGCGGTGCGGGACCAGTACGCCCTTCGGGGCGCCGGTGGACCCGGAGGTGTAGATCACGTACGCGGGGTGCTCGGGCCGCAGGGCGGCGGCGCGGTCCCGGTCGGTCAGATCGTTCGCGGCGTACCCGGCCGTGGCGGTGCGGAACTCGGCGCCGTCCACGCACCACCGTGCCTGGCCGGCGGGAAGGTGGGCGAGTCCGTCCTCGGTCGTCAGCATCACCGCCGGGCGGGCCGCGGCCGTGATCATCTCCACCCGCTCACGGGGGTGTTCGAGGTCCAGGGGGAGATAGGCGCCACCTGCCTTGAGCACTGCCAGCAGCGCGACCACCAGGTCCGCGGAGCGCGGCAGGGCGAGCGCGACCACCGACTCCGGGCCGACGCCCTGGTCGACCAGGAACCGCGCCATCCGGTTGGCCAGCGCGTTCAGGTCGGCGTAACTGACCGGCGCGTCGTCCTGCCACAGCGCGGTCGCGTCCGGGGTCCGGCGCACCTGGGCCTCGAACAGCTCCGGGAGGCAACTGCCGTCCGGCGCCGCCGTGGTGCCGCTCCACTCGACCAGCAGCCGCTGCCGCTGCGCGTCGTCGAGCACGTCCACGGCCGCGACGGGCTGGTCCGGGTCGGCCACCAGCGCCTCCAGCACCCGGCGCAGGCAGTCCGCCCAACCGAGCACGGTCGCCCGGCTGAACAGGTCGGCACGGAAGTCCAGTCGCAGTCGTAGCGCCGCACCGGGCAGGACGGTCAGCGTCAGCGGGTAGTGGGCGGCGGCCTGGCCGTCCGCGCCGGCCAGCGTCAGGCCCTCGTAGACGGGGGTGCCGCGCTCGGCCGGGGCCGGGAAGTTCTCGAACACGTACAGCGAGTCGAACAGTTCGGCGCGGACGCCGCTGAGCTGCTGGAGCTCGCCGAGACCGAGGTGCTCGTAGTCGGCGAGGGCCGAACGCTCCTGCTGCAGTCCGGCCAGCAACCCGGCCAGGGACTGGTCCGGGTCCATCCGCACCCGCACCGGGACCGTGTTGGCGAAGAGGCCGATCATGGACTCGACTCCGGCGAGGTCGGCCGGGCGGCCGGAGACCGTCGCGCCGAACACCACGTCGGAGCGGCCGGTCAGCCGGGACAGCACGAGCGCCCAGGCCCCCTGGACGGCCGTGTTGAGCGTCAGCCCGTTGCGGCGGGCCACCGCGGTGAGGCGGGCGGTCAGGTCCGCGCCGAGGTCGACCAGCGCCTCGTCCGGCACCACCGTCTCGCGGCCGGCCCCGGCCGGGCCCAGCAGGGTCGGCTCCTCCAGAGTGCCGAGGTGGCGGCGCCAGGCGGCCTCCGCCGCGGCCCGGTCCTGGCGGCTCAGCCAGCGGAGGTAGTCGCGGTAGGGCCGCACCGGCGCCAGCGCGTGGTCGCCGCCGTCGGCGTACATGGTGAACAGCTCGTTCAGCAGCAGCGGCACCGACCAGCCGTCCATCAGCAGGTGATGGCTGGTCAGCACGAACCGGTGCTCCCGTGCGCCGAGCCGCACCAGCTGGCAGCGGATCAGCGGCGGGCTCTTGACGTCGAAGCGCTTCGCGCGGTCCTCGGCGAGGATCGCCGCGAGCTCCTCCTCGCGCCGTGCGACGGGCAGCGTGGAGAGGTCGACCACGCGCCAGGGCAGGGTCACCTCGTCCAGCACGACCTGCACCGACTCGCCGTTGCGGCGCTGGCGGAAGGCCGCCCGCAGGTTGGCGTGCCGGCGCAGCAGGCCGGTGGCCGCCCGGTGGAGCGCCTCGGCGTCCAGCTCCCCACGCAGGTCGAAGGCGAACTGCAGGTGGTAGACGTCCGAGGCCTGCTGGTCGTAGAGGGAGTGGAAGAGCAGCCCCTCCTGCAGTGCCGTGAGAGGCAGCATGTCCTCGATCCGTGCGCGCTTCACCACAGGTCCCCGTCCTCGATCAACTCGTTCTCGAACTCGTCGATCTCGTCCTGGTCCAGCTGGACCAGATCGAAGTCCGACGTGGTGGCGCCACCGGCATCGGCGCGCTCGACGTGCCGGGCCATGACCTCCAGCACCCGCACCCAGGTGTCGGCGAGCACCCGCGCGTCCCGCTCGGTCAGGACACCGTCCGGCCAGGTCCAGACGGCGCGCAGTTCGGCGCCGTCGGTCCCGGGCCGTGCCAGGGCGTTGACCTCCAGCGCGTGCCGCAGCGGCATCGCCCCGTCCGACGGCGGGCCCGCCGCGTCGTCCTGCACGCCTTCCGGTGCCAGGCCCCAGTCGGCGCCCGGTCCCGCGGCGTCGAACCGGCCCAGGTAGTTGAAGCCGATCTGCGGAGCGGGAACCCCCGCCAGCGCCTCGGCCGTCCCGGCGTTCAGGTGACGCAGCAGCCCGTAGCCGAGGCCGTGGTCCGGCACCGTGCGCAGTTGCTCCTTGATCCGCTTGAGCAGCCGGCCGACGGCGGGCCCGGCGGACCACAGGTCGTCCCAGTCCACCGTTCCGGGCTCGAGCCGGACCGGGTAGACCGTGGTGAACCACCCCATGGTGCGGGACAGGTCGAGCCCGTCCACGAGGTCGTCCTGACGGCCGTGGCCCTCGACCTCGACGAGCACCGGTCCGCCCTCGGCGTCCTCCCGCAGGGCGGCGGCCGCCAGGGCGAGCGCGGCCAGCAGGACGTCGTTGACCCCCGCGTTGAACGCCGCCGGGATCGCGGACAGCACGGCCTCGGTGACCGGCGCGGGCAGCGACACCACGAGCGAACGCGCGGTGGCGGTGGTGTCCCGGACCGGGTCGAGGGCCCGGGACCCCAGCAGGGGTTCCGGTGCCGGGTCCGGGCCGGCCCAGAACGCGAGCTCCGCCACCCTGGCGGGGCGCGCGGCCTCCTCGGTGAGGGTCCGCGCCCAGCGGCGGAAGGACGTGGCGACCGGCTCCAGCCGAGGCTCGCGCCCGGCGGCGACCGCGGTCCAGGCGGCCGCCAGGTCGTGCAGCAGGATCCGCCAGGAAACGCCGTCCACGGCCAGGTGGTGGACGGCCAGCAGCAGCCGGCCGGACCGCTCGCGACCCGCGTCGAACCAGACCGCCTGCAGCAGTACCCCGTCGGCGGGGGCCAGCCGGGCACTGGCGGCCTCGGCCTCGGCCCGCATCAGCGCGCGCGCCGCCGGCCCGTCCAGCCCGGCGATGTCCACCCTCCGCAGCAGGGACGCCGCGGCGACCGCGCCGACCGGCCGCGTCCGCAGCTGCCAGGACTCGTCGAGGACTTCCAGCCGCAGGACGTCGTGGTGGTCCAGCACCGTCTGCAGCACGGTGGTCAGCCCGGACCGGGTCAGCTCCGCGGGGACCTGCAGCAGCACCGACTGCTGCAGGCCGTCCAGCGTGCCGCCGCGCGCCCGCAGGTCGTGCATGACCGGGGTGAGCGGGACCGGACCGACGCCGTCGTCGGCGGCCCGGACGACCACCTCGCCCGCCACGATGGCGAGTTGGGCCACCGTCTTGGCCTGGAAGACGTCCTTCGGGGTCAGCGCCAGCCCGGCCGCGCGGGCCCGGCTGACCAGTTGGATGGAGCCGATGCTGTCGCCGCCGAGCTCGAAGAAGTTGTCGTGGACGCCGACCGTGCCGAGCCCGAGGACCTCCCCGACCAGCGCGCACAGCAGTTCCTCCCGCGCGTTCCGCGGCGCCCCGCCGGAACCCAGCGGACGCGCCGCGGGGGCCGGCAGCGCCTTGCGGTCCAGCTTCCCGTTGGGCGTCAGCGGCAGCGCGTCCAGTACCACGACGGCCGCGGGCACCATGTAGTCGGGCAGCACGGTGCCGACGAAGGTGCGCAGCTCCGCCGGGTCGAGGCCGTCCGTCGCCGGTCCGTCCTCGCCGGTTCGCCGGCTCGCCGCCGGGCGCTCGGAGCCGTCGTCCCCCTTGTCGCCGGCCGCGACCACGTACGCCACCAGACGCTGGTCGCCCGGCCGGTCCTCACGGACGATCACCGCGTTCTGCGCGACCCCGGGGTGCCGGCCGAGCACGGCCTCGATCTCGCCGGGCTCGACCCGGAAGCCGCGGATCTTCACCTGGTCGTCGGCCCGGCCGACGAACTCCAGCGTGCCGTCCGGCCGCCAGCGCGCCAGGTCGCCGGTGCGGTACATCCGCTCGCCCGGCTCGCCGAACGGGTCGGCCACGAAGCGCTCGCCGGTCAGGCCCGGCCGGTCGAGGTAGCCCCGGCCCAGGCCGGCGCCCGCGATGTACAGCTCGCCCGCGACTCCCACCGGTACCGCGGACAGCGCGCCGTCCAGCACGTACACCCGGGTGTTGGCCATCGGCCGGCCGATCGGCAGCCGGTCGCCCAGCTCCGTCGGGGCGGTGACCCGGTGCTGGGTGGCGCACAGGGTGATCTCCGTCGGCCCGTACAGGTGCCGGACCACGACGTGCGGGGCGGCCCGCAGCACGCTCTCGACGGCGGCCACCGAGACCACGTCACCACCGGTGAGGATCTCCCGGACCCCGCCGAGGGAGTCCGCCAGGTCGTCCGCGACGACCCGGAAGAGCCCGGCGGTGAAGTGCACCCCGGTGATCCGCTCCTCGACGATCAGCCGCTTCAGCTCGGCGACGTCGAGGTCTCCGGGCGGGGCCAGCACGACCTGGCCGCCGGTCAGCAGCGGTATCCACAGCTCGTAGTTGGCGATGTCGAAGGCGTACGGCGCGTGCATCAGGACGCGGTCCTGGTGGCCCGGCTCCCAGCGCGGGTCGAGGACCAGCTCCAGCAGGGCGCGGTGGGTGATGGTGATGCCCTTGGGCTCGCCCGTGGAGCCCGAGGTGTGCATGACGTACACCGCCTGCTCGGGGTGCGCCGGGACGGCCGGGGCGGCAGACCCGTCGGCCACCAGCCGGTCGTCCTCCTCGACCACCACGACCTGCTCGGCCCGCGGCACCCCGCGCTCGTGCCAGGCGCGGTCGGTGAGGAGGACCCGCGCCCCCGAACGCCGCAGCACGTGCTGCATCCGCTCGGCCGGATAGCCCTCGTGCAGCGGCGCGTAGGCCGCGCCCGCCTTGAGCACACCGAGCAGGCAGACCACCAGCTCGACCGAGCGCTCGGTCAGCACCGCGACCCGGTCCTCGGGCCGGACGCCGAGCTCGATCAGGCGCCTCGCCAGCCGGTCGGCACGCGCGTCCAGCTCGCCGAAGGTCAGCTCCCGCGACCCCGCCCGGACGGCGACCGCCTGCGGCTGTCGGCGCGCGTGGTCCGCGAAGACCTGGTGCACCGTGGACGCTTGCGCGGGCAGGGCCACCGCGGTGTCGTTCCACTCCCGGAGCACCTGGTTCCGCTCGGCGTCACCGAGGACGTCGATCAGACCGATCGGGCGGTCCGGATCGGCCAGCACCGCGCGCAGCAGCCGGGACAGCCGGGCGACCAGCAGTTCCGCGCTCGCGTGGTCGAACAGGTCGGTGCTGTACTCCAGCATGCCCTCGATGCCGGCCTCGCCGTCCTCGCCGTACGACTCGTGCAGGCTCAGCGACAGGTCGAACTTGGCCACACCGACCTCGACCGGCTCCAGCCCGACGTCCACGCCGGGCAGCCGCAGCGCCACCTCGGGCGTGTTCTGGAAGGCCAGCAGCACCTGGAACAGCGGCTGCCGGGACAGCGACCGGACCGGGTTGAGCACCTCCACCAGGCGCTCGAACGGCAGGTCCTGGTGGGTGTAGGCGCCCAGGTTCGTCGCCCGCACGCGGCCCAGCAGCTCCCGGAAGCCGGGGTTGCCGGAGGTGTCCGTGCGCAGGACGACGGTGTTGGTGAAGCACCCGATGAGGCCGTCCAACGCCTCGTCGGTCCGGCCCGCGATGGGGCTGCCGACGGGGATGTCCTCGCCGGCGCCGAGCCTGGTCAGCAGGGTGGCCAGGGCCGCCTGCACGACCATGAACACGCTGGTGGCGGTCGTGCGGGCGAGCTCCACCGCGGCCCGGTGCAGCTCGGCGTCCCACGCCACGGTGACGCGCCCGCCACGGTGGCTGGCCACCGCCGGCCGCTGCCGGTCGACCGGCAGTGCCAGCTCCTCGGGCAGGTCGGCCAGGACCTCGCGCCAGTAGGCGAGTTGGCGGTGGGCGAGGCTCTCGGGATCGTTCTCGTCGCCGAGCAGCTCGCCCTGCCACAGGGCGTAGTCCGCGTACTGCACCGGCAGCGGCTCCCAGGCGGGCGCCCCGCCGGCCAGCCGCGCGGTGTAGGCCTCGCCCAGGTCACGGGCCAGCGGGGCCAGCGACCAGCCGTCGGCGGCGCTGTGGTGCAGCGACAGCAGCAGCACGTGCTCGTCCGGCCCGAAGCTGAACAGCGAGGCCCGCACCGGCAGTTCGGTGGCCAGGTCGAACCCGGCCCGCGCCGCGGCGGTGACCAGCTCGGGCAGCTCCGCCTCCGTGGCCTCGACGAAGCTCAGCGGGAACGGCGTCCGGTCGGCGTCGAGCACCCGCTGCTCCGCACGCCCGTCGACCTCGACGAGCAGGGTGCGCAGGGACTCGTGCCGGGCCAGCAGGTCGTCCAGCGCCGCCTGAAGCGCGGGCCGGTCGACCGTGCCGGTCAGCCGCAGCGGAACCGGCATGTTGTAGATGGCGTCCGCCTCGTGCAGCCGGCCCAGGAACCACAGCCGGTGCTGGGCGAAGGACAGCGGCAGCACGTCCGGTCGCGGTCCGCGCTCGAGCGCCGGTCGGGGCGGCGCCCCGGCGCCGGCGTAAGCCGCGACCGCGGCCACCGTCGGCGCCTCGAACAGCACCGCTAGGGGCAGTTCGAGGTCCAGCACCGAGCGGACCCGGCTGACCAGGCGGGTGGCGAGCAGCGAGTGCCCGCCGAGGTCGAAGAAGCTGTCGTCGATGCCGACCTTCTCCAGGCCGAGCACCTCGGCGAAGAGCGCGCAGAGGACCTCCTCACGGGCGGTCCGGGGGCCACGGCCCGAGCCGAGCGTGTCGAACCGGGGCGCGGGCAGGGCAGCGCGGTCCACCTTGCCGGTGCGGGACAGCGGGATCGAGTCCACCACCACGACGGCCGCGGGCACCATGTAGTCCGGCAGCGCGGCGGCGACGTGGGAGCGCAGCTCGGCCGGGTCCGGAGCGGCGCCGTCGCGGGGGACGGCGTAGCCGACCAGGCGCTTGTCACCGGGCTGGTCCTCGCGGACCAGCACGGTGGCGCGGGCGACGGCGGGGTGGCGGACCAGGACGGCCTCGATCTCGCCGAGCTCGATCCGGAAACCGCGCAGCTTCACCTGGTCGTCCGCCCGGCCGGCGAAGACGAGTTCGCCGTCGCGGGTCCAGCGGGCCAGGTCACCGGTGCGGTACATCCGGGAGCCGGGCTCGCCGAAGGGATCGGCCACGAAGCGCTCACCGGTCAGCCCCGGCCGGCCGAGGTAGCCGCGCGCCAGGCCGTCACCGGCCAGGTAGAGCTCGCCCACCACGCCGACGGGAACGGGACGCAGACCCGGGCCGAGCACGAACGCGCGGGTGTTGGCCACCGGTCGGCCGATCGGTGCGACGACCGCCCCGGACAGCGGCCGGCTCAGGCTCGCGCACACCGTCGACTCGGTGGGGCCGTAGGCGTTCAGCATCGTCCGGCCGTCCGACCATCGGGCGGTGACCTCGGGCGGGCAGGCCTCGCCGCCGGTGATCAGGCCGCGCAGGGTGGTCATCCGCTCCGGATCGAGGGTGGCGAGGAAGGCGGGCGGCAGCATCGCGTGCGTCACCCCGGTCTCGACGACGAGCTCCACGACGGCCTCGCCGACGGCCTGGTCCGGGCGCGGGACCACCAGGGTGGCGCCGGACAACAGCGTCATGACCAGCTCGCAGGCCGAGGCGTCGAAGCTGAGCGAGGCGAACTGCAGGACCCGGGACCCGCCGTCCAGACCGAGGGCCTCCCGGTGGGAGAGGGCGAGGGCGGCCAGACCGTGGTGGCTGACCAGGACGCCCTTGGGCGTTCCGGTCGAGCCGGACGTGTAGACCACGTAGGCCGGGTGGCCGGTGCGCAGCGCGGTCCGGCGCTCGGCGTCGGTCAGGTCGGCCGGCGAGTACCCGGCCAGCTCCGCGCCCACGGCCGGGTCGTCCAGCCGCCAGCGGGTCAGCTCCGCCGGGATCCGGCCGTCCGAGCCGCCCGCGGTCAGCACGCCGACCGGCGCGGCGTCCGCGCACATGAAGCCGGCCCGCTGGGCGGGGTAGTCGGGGTCGACGGCCAGGTAGGCGCCGCCGGCCTTCAGCACGGCCAGCGCGGCGGTCACCAGCTCGGCCGAGCGCGGCAGCGACAGGGCCACCACCGACTCCGGGCCGACGCCACGGTCGACCAGCAGACGCGCCAGGCGGTTCGCGCGGGCGTTCAGCTCGGCGTAGCTCAGCGGCTGTCCGTCGTACAGCACGGCGGTCGCCTCGGGGGTGCGGGCGGCCTGCGCCTCGAACAGCTCCGGCAGGGGCGTCGGGGTCACCTGCGCGTCGGTGTCGTTCCAGTCCACCAGGACCTGCCGGCGCTCGTCCTCGTCGAGGAGGTCCACCAGGGCGATCGGGCGGTCGGGGTCGGCGACCGCCGTGCGCAGCACCCGCTCCAGCCGGCGCGCCAGGGTGGTCGCGGTCGCGGCGTCGAAGAGGTCCGTGCTGTATTCGAGGAGCCCGTCGACACCGCCGGCGTCCGGGCGCTCCCTCAGGCTCCACAGCAGGTCGAACTTGGCGATGCCGAGGTCGACGGGTTCGAGGGTGAAGGTGAGGCCCTGGAGGTCGAGGGTGACCTCGGGGGTGTTCTGGAAGGCGAGCATCACCTGGAACAGGGGATGACGGGCCATGGAACGGGCGGGATTGACGAGCTCCACCAACCGCTCGAACGGGGTGTCCTGGTGCGCGTAGGCCGCGAGATCGGCGCCACGGACCCGGTGCAGGAGCTCACGGAAGGTCGGCGCACCCGACACGTCCGTGCGCAGGACGAGGGTGTTGGCGAAGAAACCGACGAGGTCGTCGAGGTTGTCGTCGGTACGTCCGGCGATGGGCGTACCGATCGGGATGTCCTCCCCCGCACCGACACAGTTCAGGAGCGCGGCCAGAGCAGTGTGCACCACCATGAACACACTGGCCTGGTTCTCACGGGCCAGAGCCCGCAGCGCCTGGTGGAGATCGGCGTCCCAGTCGAGCGCGACGGTGCCACCCCGGTGACTGGCCTGCGCCGGACGGGGCCGGTCCACCGGCAGGGCGAGTTCCTCGGGCAACTCCGCGAGCGTGTCCGACCAGTACGCCAGCTGACGCTGAGCCAGACTGCCCGCCTCACCCTCCCCACCGAGCAACTCGCGCTGCCACAACGCGTAGTCCGCGTACTGCACCGGCAACGGCTCCCACCCGGGAGCCCCACCGGCGAGACGGGCGGAGTAGGCCGCGCCGAGATCACGAGCGAGCGGAGCCATGGACCAGCCGTCACCCGCGATGTGATGCAGCGCTAGGACCAACACGTGATCCCTCGCATCGAGCGTGAACAGATGCGCACGGACCGGCAGTTCACGACCGAGATCGAAACCGGCCGTGACCGCCTCGCGCACCGCCACGCCGAGCTCGCCCTCACCGTCGACCCGACGCTCCACCCACGGCACCCGGGCCGCGACGGGATCGACCACCACCTGACACGCCTGACCGTCGACGACCGGGAAGACGGTGCGCAACGACTCGTGACGACCGAGGACATCACCCAGCGCGGCCCGCAGAGCACCCCGGTCGACGGCACCGGACAACCGCAGCACCACCGGCATGTTGTACAGCGCGCCCGCGCCTTCGAGCTGGTTGACGAACCACAGACGCTGCTGCGCGAAGGACAACGGCACCGCCTCGGGCCGCCGCGGCACCGCACGCAGCGGCACGCGAACGGGTTCGCCGGCGACCTGCGCCTCAGCCAGTCCAGCCACCGTCGGCGTCGCGAACAGCGCACGCAGCGGCAGCTCGACGCCCAGGACCGAACGCACCCGGCTGACCAGACGGGTCGCCAACAACGAGTGCCCACCGAGGTCGAAGAAGTCGTCGTCGATGCCGACCCTCTCCAGGCCCAACACCTCCGCGAACACCCCGCACAACACCTCCTCCCACGCGGTGCGCGGAGCACGACCCGACACCACCGAACCGAAGTCCGGCGCGGGCAGAGCCCTACGGTCCACCTTCCCGTTCGGCGTCAACGGCAGCACGTCCAACACCACGACGGCCGCGGGCACCATGTACTCCGGCAGCGCGGTGGCGACGTGCGAGCGCAGCTCGGCCGGGTCCGGAGCGGCGCCGTCGCGCGGGACGACGTAGCCGACCAGGCGCTTGTCACCGGGCTGGTCCTCGCGGACCAGCACGGTGGCGCGGGCGACGGCGGCGTGGCGGACCAGGACGGCCTCGATCTCGCCGAGCTCGATCCGGAAACCGCGCAGCTTCACCTGGTGGTCGGCGCGGCCGATGACGACGAGTTCGCCGTCGCGGGTCCAGCGGGCCAGGTCACCGGTGCGGTACATCCGGGAGCCGGGCTCGCCGAAGGGATCGGCCACGAAGCGCTCACCGGTCAGCCCCGGCCGGCCGAGGTAGCCGCGCGCGACGCCGTTCCCGGCCACGTACAGCTCGCCGGGCACCCCGACCGGCACCGGCCGCAGCCCGGCACCGAGCACGTACACGCGGGTGTTCGAGAGCGGTCGGCCGACCGGCAGGATGCCGGTGCCGGGCTCGCTGCCCGGCTCGATCCGGTACTCGGCGCAGCTCACCGTGGTCTCGGTCGGACCGTACACGTTGCGCACGGTCACGGCCGGGTGCGCCTGCCGCCAGCTCCGCAGCGTCTCGGCGGTCAGCGGCTCACCCGCGAGCAGCAGGTCACCGGTCGGCGACGCGCCGGCGGGCAGGGCCTCCAGCAGCGGCAGATGGCTCGGGGTGCCCTTCACCAGGGTGGGGGCGGTGCCCGCCGACGCGGCGTCGGCGAGCTCGGCGATCCGGACGCAGCCGCCGACGGTCAGCGGGGTGAACAGCGCCGTGACCGTCATGTCGAACGACACGGAGGAGTGCAGCACCGCCGCCCCGGCCGCGCTCGGGTAGCTGCGGCCGGCCCACTCCAGGTAGTCGACGAGGTTGTGCTGTTCCACCAGCACGCCCTTGGGCCGGCCGGTCGAGCCGGAGGTGTAGATGACGTACGCGGGGTGGTGCGGCCGCAGCGGGCGCACCCGGTCGCGGTCCGTCGGGTTCGCGTCGACGGGGGCCAGCCCGTCGACCTGCAGCCCGCCGCCCCGCAGCCCCTCGACCGGGGCACCGTCGGCGGAGATCACCAGGGTCGGCGCGGCGTCGCGCAGCATGAAGTCGATGCGCTCGGCGGGGTAGTCGGGGTCGACCGGGAGGTAGGCCGCGCCGGCCTTCACGACGCCGAGCAGGGCGCACATCAGCTGCGCGGACCGCGGCAGCGCCACCGCGACCAGGTCCTCGGGGCCCACGCCCGCGTCGATCAGCCGGTGCGCGATGCCGTTGGCGCGGGCGTTCAGCTCGGCGTAGCTCAGCGCGAGGTCACCGTCGAGCACGGCGGTCGCCTCGGGGGTGCGGGCGGCCTGCGCCTCGAACAGCTCCGGGAGACAGGCGTGGTCGACAGCGGCCTTGGTGTCGTTCCAGTCCACCAGGACCTGCCGGCGCTCGTCCTCGTCGAGGAGGTCCACCAGGGCGATCGGCTGGTCGGGATCGGCCACCAGTGCGCGCAGCACCCGCTCGAACCGGACGGCCAGCGCCTCGGCGGTCGCCCGGTCGAAGAGGTCGCCGTTGTACTCCAGCACCCCGCGGATGCCGGCCGGGCCCTGCGCCCCGTGCTGCTCCTGGACGTTGACGGACAGGTCGAACTTGGCGATGCCGAGGTCGACGGGTTCGAGGGTGAAGGTGAGGCCCTGGAGGTCGAGGGTGACCTCGGGGGTGTTCTGGAAGGCGAGCATCACCTGGAACAGGGGATGACGGGCCATGGAACGGGCGGGATTGACGAGCTCCACCAACCGCTCGAACGGGATGTCCTGGTGCGCGTAGGCCGCGAGATCGGCACCACGGACCCGGTGCAGGAGCTCACGGAAGGTCGGCGCACCCGACACGTCCGTGCGCAGGACGAGGGTGTTGGCGAAGAAACCGACGAGGTCGTCGAGGTTGTCGTCGGTACGTCCGGCGATGGGCGTACCGATCGGGATGTCCTCCCCCGCACCGACACAGTTCAGGAGCGCGGCCAGAGCAGTGTGCACCACCATGAACACACTGGCCTGGTTCTCACGGGCCAGAGCCCGCAGCGCCTGGTGGAGATCGGCGTCCCAGTCGAGCGCGACGGTGCCACCCCGGTGACTGGCCTGCGCCGGACGGGGCCGGTCCACCGGCAGGGCGAGTTCCTCGGGCAACTCCGCGAGCGTGTCCGACCAGTACGCCAGCTGACGCTGAGCCAGACTGCCCGCCTCACCCTCCCCACCGAGCAACTCGCGCTGCCACAACGCGTAGTCCGCGTACTGCACCGGCAACGGCTCCCACCCGGGAGCCCCACCGGCGAGACGGGCGGAGTAGGCCGCGCCGAGATCACGAGCGAGCGGAGCCATGGACCAGCCGTCACCCGCGATGTGATGCAGCGCTAGGACCAACACGTGATCCCTCGCATCGAGCGTGAACAGATGCGCACGGACCGGCAGTTCACGACCGAGATCGAAACCGGCCGTGACCGCCTCGCGCACCGCCACGCCGAGCTCGCCCTCACCGTCGACCCGACGCTCCACCCACGGCACCCGGGCCGCGACGGGATCGACCACCACCTGACACGCCTGACCGTCGACGACCGGGAAGACGGTGCGCAACGACTCGTGACGACCGAGGACATCACCCAGCGCGGCCCGCAGAGCACCCCGGTCGACGGCACCGGACAACCGCAGCACCACCGGCATGTTGTACAGCGCGCCCGCGCCTTCGAGCTGGTTGACGAACCACAGACGCTGCTGCGCGAAGGACAACGGCACCGCCTCGGGCCGCCGCGGCACCGCACGCAGCGGCACGCGAACGGGTTCGCCGGCGACCTGCGCCTCAGCCAGTCCAGCCACCGTCGGCGTCGCGAACAGCGCACGCAGCGGCAGCTCGACGCCCAGGACCGAACGCACCCGGCTGACCAGACGGGTCGCCAACAACGAGTGCCCACCGAGGTCGAAGAAGTCGTCGTCGATGCCGACCCTCTCCAGGCCCAACACCTCCGCGAACACCCCGCACAACACCTCCTCCCACGCGGTGCGCGGAGCACGACCCGACACCACCGAACCGAAGTCCGGCGCGGGCAGAGCCCTACGGTCCACCTTCCCGTTCGGCGTCAACGGCAACACGTCCAACACCACGACCGCCGCGGGCACCATGTACTCCGGCAGTCGACGGCGCAGTGCGGCCCGCAGGTCCGCGGCCAGGGTGTCGGCGACCGAGGCGGGGTCGGACGGGACCACGTAGGCGACCAGCTGGCCGGCACGGTCCGACCGGGGCACCACGGCGGCCGCGGCCACTCCGGGCTGCGCGGCCAGGGCGGACTCGATCTCGCCGAGCTCGACCCGGTGGCCGCGCACCTTCACCTGGTCGTCGGTGCGGCCCAGGTACTCGAGCGTGCCGTCGGCCCGGCGCCGGGCCAGATCGCCGGTGCGGTACATCCGCTCGCCCGGCTCGCCGAACGGGCAGGCGACGAATCGCGAGGCGGACAGGGCCGGCCGCCGCAGGTAGCCGCGGGCGAGGCCGTCGCCGGCCACGTACAGCTCGCCGGCCACCCCGACCGGCACCGGCCGCAGCCGCTCGTCGAGGACGTAGGCGCGCATGTTGCCGATCGGCCCGCCGATCGGCGGCCGGGCGTCGCCCTGCAGCGGATCGCTCATGGTGGCGCACACGGTGGTCTCGGTGGGGCCGTAGGCGTTGACCAGCCGGCGCCCCGGCGACCAGCGCGCCACCAGGTTCCCGGAGGCGGCCTCACCGGCCACGACCAGCGAACGCACCGACGGCAGGTCCTCGGGCGCGAGGACGTCCAGTGCGGTCGGCGGGAGCGTCAGGTGGCTGACCCCGTAGGCCTCCACCAGCTCGGCCAGCGGAGCACCGGGGCGCAGTCGGTCGGGCTCGGCGAGTACGAGGGTCGCGCCGGACAGCAGCGCCATGACCAGCTCCCAGAACGCCGCGTCGAAGCTGAACGAGGCGAACTGGAGCACCCGGTCGCCCGGGCCGACGACCAGTCGGTCCCGTTGGGCGGCGAGCAGGCCGGCCACACCGCGGTGGGTGGCGACCACTCCCTTGGGCTGCCCGGTGGAGCCCGAGGTGAAGATGACGTACGCGGGGTGGCCGAGGTCGAGCGGGCTGCGGCGGTCCCGGTCCTGGACGTCGTCGTCCGGGAGGTCTGCCGACCCGGCGGTGTCGAGCACGATGTGTTCCGTGCCGACCGGCAACGCGGCGGCCAGGGCGCCGGTGGTGACGGTGAGCGCGGGGGCGCCGTCGGCGAACAGGTAGGCGATCCGCTCGGCGGGGTAGTCGGGGTCGACCGGGAGGTAACCGGCACCCGCCTTGAGGACACCCAGCATCGCGACCACGAGGTCGGCGGAGCGGGGCAGCATCAGCGCGACGACGGACTCCGGGCCGATGCCCCGGCCGATGAGCAGCCGGGCCAGCCGGTTGGCTCGGCGGTTGAGCTCGGCGTACGACAGCGCGGTGTCGGCGAACAGGACCGCGGGCGCGTCCGGGGTCCGGGCGACCTGGGCCTCGAACAGGGCCGGCACCGTGAGCGTCGGCACCTCCCGGCGGGTGTCGTTCCAGCCGGTGGTGAGCAGGCGGTGCTCGGCCTCGGTCAGCAGGTCCGCCGCGCCGATGGGGCCCGCGGGATCGGCGACCACCGCGTGGAGCAGCCGCTCCAGGCGCTGGACCAGCGTGGCGACGGTCTCCCGGTCGAACAGGTCGGTGCTGTACTCGACGTAGCCTTCGAGGCCGCCGGGGGCGCCGTCGCCGTCGCGGGTCTCGGTCAGGGAGAGCGACAGGTCGAACTTCGCCCCACCGGGGTGGATCTGCTCCTTCCGGACCTCCAGGCCCGGCAGGTCGAGCTCGGACGCCGGGGTGCTCTGCAGCACCAGCATCACCTGGAAGAGCGGGTGCCGGTTGGCCGCTCGGCTCGGGTTGAGCGCCTCGACCAAGCGGTCGAACGGGAGCTCCTGGTGCGCGAAGGCCGCGAGGTCGGCGGTCCGAACGCGGTCCACCAGCTCACCGAAGCCCGGATCGCCCGAGGTGTCGGTGCGCAGCACCAGGGTGTTCACGAAGAACCCGACCAGTTCGTCGAGCGCCTGGTCGGTGCGGCCCGCGAGCGCGGTGCCGAGCGGGATGTCGGTGCCTGCGCCGAGCCTGCTGAGCAGGGCGGACAGGCCTGCCTGCAGCACCATGAAGAGGGTTGCCCGGTGCTCCCGACCCAGCTCCGCCAGGGCGCGGTGCAGCTCGGCG